>CAZBWK010000069.1:2834-21946 GCA_964495655.1 uncultured Prolixibacteraceae bacterium
CAAAATCGGAGGGGTTCATCCACCCGGAAATAAATTGTCGGCCGGTAAAGCAATAGAAGATTTACCCCTTCCTCAGTCTGTGTTTATCCCTTTGGCTCAGCATATAGGATCACCTGCCTTGCCTGTTGTAGCCAGAGGAGATGTTGTGAAGTCGGGCCAGCTGATCGCAAAGAGCAATGGCTTTGTCTCTGCCAATATTCATTCATCAGTTTCGGGCAGGGTAAAAAAAATTGACAGTATGGCAGACAGTTCAGGATATCCCCGCCAGGGTATTTTTATTGACGTGGAGGGTGATCAATGGATTGAGGATATAGACAGGTCGCCTGCTTTCGTCAGGGAGTCTGATATTGACGGCAGGGAAGTAATTGATAAAATTCAGAAAGCAGGGATTGTAGGACTGGGAGGGGCAACTTTTCCTACTCATGTTAAACTTATTCCACCCAAAGGAATGAAGGTTGACACACTTCTGATCAATGGGGTGGAATGCGAGCCTTATCTTACTTCTGATCACAGGCTTATGCTTGAAAAACCGGATGAGATCCTCACAGGCGCCAGACTTTTAATGAAAGCACTGAAGGTAAGCAGGGCTGTTATCGGGATAGAAAAAAATAAACCTGATGCTATCAGGTTGTTTGTTGAAAAATCAAAATTGTATGAAGGAATAAAAGTTGTTGAGTTAAAAGTTAAATATCCACAGGGGGGTGAAAAACAGTTAATTAAAGCTGTAACAGGCAGGGAGGTACCCTCCGGAGCACTACCTGTGGCAGTTGGTGCGATTGTTTCAAACGTGGGTAC
Organism: uncultured Prolixibacteraceae bacterium; assembly: GCA_964495655.1. Lineage (GTDB taxonomy): Bacteria > Bacteroidota > Bacteroidia > Bacteroidales > Prolixibacteraceae > JAAYJR01. The sequence goes on from CAZBWK010000069.1 coordinate 3,630, forward strand.
TGCATTTGCTGTTTATGAGGCTGTTCAGAAAAATAAACCGCTCATCGAAAGAGTAGTTACTATTACAGGAAAGGGATTGTCTAAACCTTCAAATTTTACGGTCAGAATAGGAACCCCGATATCTGCTTTGATTGATGCGGCCGGCGGACTGCCTGACGATTCAGGTAAGATCATAAGCGGAGGTCCAATGATGGGCAGAGCAGTTAACCACCCTGAAATACCTGTAACAAAAGGTACCTCAGGTATTATTTTAATGGGAAGATCAGAGTCGCAGCGACAAGAGTCAATTGAATGTATCAGGTGTTCTAGATGCGTAAATGCCTGTCCTATGGGACTGGAACCATATTTGCTAATGACAGCCTCTAAAAGGGATCTTTTTGATATAGTGGAGAAGGAAAGGGTCATGGATTGCATTGAATGTGGTTCTTGCAGCTATATATGCCCGTCAAAACGGCCACTGCTGGATTATATTCGTTACGGGAAAGTGAAAACAGGACAAATTATACGTACAAGAAAAAAATAATCACTATTGAATGGTCTGAATATGTCAGATCCGAAACCAGATAATATGGATAAACTATTTACCGTTTCACCTTCACCGCATATTTATTCCGGTGATTCAACCAGAAGCATAATGTACAGGGTTGTAATTGCCTTACTTCCTGCTCTTTTATGGTCTGTTTTTATTTTCGGACCGGATACTGTCAGAGTTACCGCTATTGCGGTAGCTGCCTGTCTGGGAGTTGAGTTTGTTATACAAAAATTCCTTATGAAACAGAAGCCATCCATAAGTGACGGTTCAGCCCTGGTTACTGGTATCTTGCTGGCTTTCAATGTTCCTGCCGGACTGCCCTGGTGGATAATCGTGATAGGGGCTGTTACTGCTATCGGTATAGGGAAAATGTCTTTTGGCGGACTTGGCTGTAATGTTTTTAATCCGGCCCTTGTAGGCAGGATTTTTCTGCTTATCTCTTTTCCTGTCCAGATGAACACATGGCCTTCAGTTGCAAAGGAGGGAGTTGACACTATCTCTTCGGCAACCCCGCTTTCATTAATCAAAGTAGGACTGATAAAAGGAACACCTGTTTCAGAAATGTTAGAGAGTATGCCACCGGTATCCGATCTTCTACTTGGTTATTCGGGCGGCTCTCTCGGTGAGATGTCTGCACTGCTCCTGATATTAGGTGGTATTTATCTTTTACTGCGAAAAGTGATAACATGGCATATACCTGTCTCTGTGATCCTTACTGTAGTGGTGATTTCGGGTATATTTTGGCTTACAGACCCTGCTGAATACATTAATCCTGTTTACCATGTATTAACCGGCGGACTTATGCTTGGTGCAATATTTATGGCTACTGATATGGTATCCTCACCTATGACTCCCAAAGGCCAGATAATTTACGGAGGCGGTATCGGAATTATTACCATCTTTATAAGGTTATTCGGGTCTTATCCTGAAGGAATTTCATTTGCCATCCTTATTATGAATGCGGTTACACCTATTTTGAATATCTATTGCAAACCTAAACGTTTTGGAGGGAAATAATATGGCAAAACGAGAATCCACATTCCTGAATATGTTTTTGGCATTGTTTGGTGTGACCTTTATTGCTGCTTTCACTCTGGGTTTTGTATATGAAATGACCAGAGATGCTATCGATATATCAAAGGTTAAGGCCCAAAATGATGCAATAAGTAGAATATTACCCGAATTCGACCGGCTGGATGATCCACTGAAGGTACCTGACGAGTCAGGAATTGATACCCTGGAATTTTTTCCGGCTTATAAAAATGACAAGTTTGTGGGGGTTGCAGTAAAAACTTTTTCCAAAAGCGGATTCAGTGGTTTTATCTCAATTATGGCAGGGATTGATAATGAAGGTAATTTTTCGGGTTACCAGGTTCTGGAACATGCTGAAACACCAGGATTGGGCTCAAAAATGGATAATTGGTTCAGCAATGCAGAAAAACCCGGACAATGTGTAATAGGGAAAAATCCGGAATCATATCAATTCAGGGTTACAAAAGACGGAGGAGACATAGATGCAATAACAGCCTCAACAGTTACCTCCCGTGCTTTTCTGAGTGCACTGGTTAAGGCTTATAATTTATATAAAGAAAAAGAGAATGAAATTGCCGGTAATCCCGGTGAATAAAACTGATATCATGGATCACTGGAAGAACTTTTCAAAAGGCATTATTAAAGAGAATCCGGTATTTGTGCTGCTACTGGGTATGTGTCCCACCCTGGGAGTGACCTCGTCAGCAATTAACGGCCTGGGAATGGGACTGGCAACTACTTTTGTATTGCTCATGTCAAATATAGTAGTATCGCTGATAAAGAACCTGATTCCCGATAAGGTTAGAATACCATCATTTATTGTTATTATTGCTACTTTTGTGACTGTTGTACAGCTTATTATGGAGGCTTATGTGCCTGCCCTTCATAAAAGCCTCGGACTCTTTATTCCGCTTATTGTTGTTAATTGCATTGTGCTGGGCAGAGCTGAAGCTTTTGCATCTAAAAATAATATATTGAGCTCAGCTCTGGATGGACTTGGAATTGGCCTTGGCTTTAGTTTTGCCCTTGTTTTACTGGGTGGCATACGTGAGCTGTTAGGCAGCGGAAGAATATTTGATATAACTGTTTATCCCGAAAACTATGTTACACTTCTCTTTGTTCTTGCACCCGGAGCTTTCATTGTTCTGGGATATCTTATAGCTGTAATAAACATGATAAATAAAGAAAAGGAGTAAAAGAGATGAAGCTTTCTGACAGACGGTGTTAAATTTTAAATGAGTATTCACAGAAAGTAATAAAACGAGCAAGATTATAGATTGTTTAACTAAGTAATATCCACATGAACTATTTTGTAATTATAATAGGAGCAATACTGGTAAATAATATAGTGTTAATGCAATTCCTGGGAATTTGTCCCTTCCTGGGTGTCTCCAAACGCCTTTCTACAGCTGTTGGAATGACCGGAGCAGTGGCTTTTGTTATGGTTCTGGCTACTATTGCAACATACCTTATCCAGATTTTTATTTTAAATCCTTTTGGACTGGCATTTTTACAGACTATCGCTTTTATCCTGGTCATTGCCTCACTGGTTCAGCTGGTAGAGATAATTTTGAAGAAAGTAAGCCCCGCTCTTTATCAGGCTCTTGGTATCTTTCTGCCGTTAATTACTACCAATTGTGCAATTCTGGGAGTCGCAATCCTGACTATCCAAAAAGAGTTTAATCTTGTCGAAGGGGTTATTTTCGCTGCCTCCAATGCAGTCGGATTCGGTATAGCCCTGACTATATTCGCCGGTATCAGGGAGCATCTGGATATGCAGAATGTTCCTGAAGGACTTAAAGGTACGCCGATTGCCCTGATCACAGCAGGGATTCTGGCTATGGCATTTATGGGTTTTTCAGGATTGGTTTGATTTTTGTTTCTGATAATGTGTTTTTCTAAGCTATATTAAAATGAAATTTATTTATCATTTAATAGTACTGATCCTGCTGGTAAATGTTGATCTTTGCGCTCAGACAACGTATGAGATACACCAGGCTATCGATTTTTTTAATATCAACAAAATGGAACGGGGTGACTGGAAAAAGATACTTGCTGAATCTGATATTGAAGGTTCTCCCTATTTTGAAGATGAATTTGTGGAGGGTGCCGTATTTATGACTTCCAAAGTCCAGTTTGTGGGCTTGCCTCTGCGTTTCAATATTTTTAATGACCAGGTTGAATTTCGTTCTGATGACGGGTCATTAATGGTTTTGTCTGTCCCTGAAGTTATAGAGAAAGTTGAGTTCGGAGAAACAACTCTTGAGTATTCTGTCTATTCACATCTTAATAAGATCAGGCGTGGATTTTTTGTTGTACTTGAAAAAGGTGAAGCTTCCCTTTATTCACGTCCGAGAATTACATTTGAGGATGCCCGGAAACCAGGAGCATATTCAGAAGCTAAACCCCCCAGGTTTATTAAAAGGCCTGATGAATATTACATACGCATCAGTAAAGAGCCTGCTATATTAATATCAAAACGGAAAGATATTGAAGGTTTGTTTCCTGATCATGAAAAGGAGATTCAGGATTTTATTAGAAAGAACAGGATAAAAATCAACCAGCCTGAAGATTTGATCAAAGTGGTACAGTATTTAAACTCACTTTGATGAAGGTTTTAACCTCTTTAAAATATGACTGTTTCATTTGTATTGGTTGAACCTGCTGTTCCTGAAAATATCGGCGCTGCTGCCCGGGCAATGAAGACAATGGGCTTTTCTGAGCTGATACTGGTCAATCCCTGTCATTATCTTGACGGGCCTGCACGATGGCTGGCTCACGGGTCAGCAGAAATTCTTGAGAACGCTGCGGTCTTTACTACTCTGAAAGAGGCAGTGTCGGGTTTCGATTTTGTCGTGGGAACTACTGCAAAAAGAAGAAGTGTAAAATATGATTATTGTACGATCTCCGATCTGCCGGAACTTCTTAATGCTAAAGGAGACTCAATTGAAAGATCTGCCCTGGTATTCGGCCGTGAAGAATCAGGGTTGAAAAATGAAGAATTGAAACTTTGCGACCTTGTAACTACTGTCCCCCTTAAAACTGTTAATCCGTCGCTGAACCTGGCACAGGCTGTTATGCTTTATGCATGGGAACTTTCGCAGGCCACCGTAAGGGAGAGTAAAACCAGTCAGGGATCGAACCGGATGAGCCTGAAGGTGTTGTCGGGAAAAGTGAGGATTGTATTAACGAAGAGTGGATTTGACGAAAATTCATTGATTTTTTCACGATTCATGGAACGTGTCAGTATAATGGGGGAAAATGATTTACAGCTACTCCATTCATTTTGTAATAAATTTCTTGAAAAAGAAAAATAATATTTCCGGCGTAACAATTCAGGTTATCTGTTTATTTCCTGAAGGCTAATTTGGGCGTAATACCCTAATTTGTAGAGGTCGAAGATAAATAATTGCGGATTTTTGCCTGTAAGGTTACTTTCGAGAACGTTACTCAGGCGTATAAAAATCCATTTTATCATCGAAGGGGGGATTACTTGCGTTAACATATTATATGCATTCAGAAAGCTGATCCTGCTTTTTAAGGCTGATGCATTTGTCCCGGCCGTTTTTGATATAAAAAGCAGGTTTTTCATTGCATCTCTTGTTTTCATTAAAAAAACAGCCGAATCTTCAATTCCGGTATGTTCAACAGGATTGTCTATATGTAAAGGTTCTGCCCCGTAATTGAAAAGATCAAAACCGAGTAGAGTGTCTTCATGGCCGTATGAAATGATCTCTTCCCTGAAATGGATTTTTTTAAAAAGGTCACTTTCGATGAAGAAATTGTTAGAGGATATGATGAATCCTTTTTTGCCGGCGCGTATTTTTGCCGGAACAGCTTCCCTCATGCGTCCGTATTTCCATCTGAGCATCTTTTCACAGTCGCCTGGTTTGCTGTCAGAATATGACGTTCCTCCGGATATAATGCATCCGCTCTTTGCATGTTCAATATAATTTTTCAGGAACCTGTCATTGACAAGCCTGGAATCAGCATCTATAAAAAGCTGATATCTCCTTTTTGAGTCAAACCCCATTTTGTTGCGAATAGCAGACCTCCCGATATTTTTGTCAAGTTCGAGGTAAATAATGTTGGAAAGCTCTCGCACCCACCTGTTTCTTTCTTTAAATTTTTCTTCTGAACTATCGTCATAAACTCTGATATCATAATCGACAGACAAAGTATCTGCCTGCTCCTTTAACTGCCTGACCAGGTCGCTGACTTCAATATTGTATACAGGAATGTTGATTGACAGCATTATTTAATAACAGTATTAATTATCAGGTTAAAATTATTGAAAGTGATCTGAAATTATTGTAATAAACTATATTTTTGGTAACATATTTTATTTTTACGAATATATTTCGGTTAACAGAGAAGTGTAAATAAATTGACAGATGATTAGAGCTATCATATATCTTGCACTATTCCTTCCATTTAATTCTTATGGGGACGGATTAAGGATTGAAGTAAATTTTAAAAAGGAGGCGGGTAAAGAAGTCCTCCTTGCTCAACATTACCTTGGAAATATTTATGCCAAAGATACTGCGAGACTTGACGAAAGAGGTTACGGTGAATTCCTGTCCGATACATTATTACCACAGGGTCTTTATAAAATATACCTTGACCAGGACAATCATTTTGATATTTTGCTTGGTTCTCAGCAGAAGTTTTCAATTGCAATTGAATCGTTCAGTATTGACAATGTCAGTATTGCCGGATCTGACGAGACAAAGGCATTTATTGAATATTCCCTGTTTTTAGCGAATATACAGAAAGAAGTAGATTCTATACAAAAGAAAATAGAATCGGCAGATGAAGAGGTAAAGGCTGCTTTACATCAGCAACTGGTTAGTTTAAATAACGAGCTCCACAATTACCGGGATAATCTGGAAAAAGATTTACCGAATTCTTTTCTTGTTAAATTTATGAGGGCTAACTATGTGCCAAAGCTCGATGAATCTGCGCTTTCACCCGAAGTTCTGAATAATGATTCACTTCTGAGAAGCATGAGGTACTATTATCAGAGGGAGCATTTTTGGGACAATTTTGATTATACTGACGAACGGTTCCTGTATACTCCTTTTTTTAAGCCAAAGCTTGAAACATGGTTTACAAAAGTGCTATATCAGAATTATGATTCTGCAAAATATCATGTAATGGATTTCATAGAAGAGGTTAAGCCCTCGGCGCGAATATTTCAGTTTGTGACTTCATTTTTTTTGAACAGCAGTATAAACAGCAAAATAATGGGTATGGATGCCCTTTTTGTAGATATAGCTAGAAAGTATTATTTGACAGGTGAGGCTTTCTGGGCCTCAGAGGAGTCAATGGAAAAAATAAAAGAAAATCTTCTGTTCCTGGAAAATAACCTTATCGGAATGACAGCACCTGACCTGACACTGGAAAGTGTTGAAGGAGATTATCTAACCCTGTACGATATTGAAGGATTATATACAATAGTTCTGATTTATGAGCCTAAATGCAATCATTGTGGTGAATTTGTTCCTGAGCTTTATACAAAGGTTTATAAAGCATATAAAGAAAAAGGATTGGAAGTGTATGCTATTTACTCTATGGATAATAAGAACGATTGGATAAGTTTTATTGATGAACACGGACTGAACGAGTGGATAAATGTATGGGATGAAAAACACGCATCACGGTTTAAAATTCTTTATGATGCACGCTACACCCCCGCTATATATCTTTTAGACAATAATAAAACTATTGTTGGAAAGAAAATGAGTGTTGATCAGATTAGAAATTTTTTAGATTACTATTTAAAATGAAGAGAATTGACAAACTGGAAATTTTAGAGGCCCAAAAAAATCTGGCTGACAGAATAGTAAGAATTGGAAAGGCTTTTCTAAGAAAAGAAGATTACCATGAACTTGCAAAAAAGATGATTGATGATCTTTATGGATATAATGAGGGACCGGTATTGTTTAAACCGACAAAAGCAGCTCAAAAGCAATTCAGACTGACAAGAGCGGGGGCTGTCTCATATTTTGCCGGCATGAATGAAGAATTTCCGGAAGACCATGGATTTGCTCTTAAACCATGGCAGAATGTAAGATTTGAAAATAGCGGGTTCATCTTTTATGAAGATCATGCCTTGGTCATGGGTAACTATTATTTTATGGATTTAGATGGAAATGAGACCAAGGTTGAATATACTCTTGGCTATATCCGTACAGAAACCGGGGCATTGAAAATTAATATTCATCATTCTTCATTGCCATACAGGCATTGATGTGATGAAGATCCCAAGGAAAATAGCGGATTATTATTAAATAAAAAAGCACTCAAAATCAACGCTTTAAGTGCTTTTGTATTTTTTTGTTTTCGTAAAAAGTGACCCAGCTGGGGCTCGAACCCAGGACCCCATCCTTAAAAGGGATGTGCTCTACCAGCTGAGCTACTGAGTCATCCTCTTATCCTTTGTTCCTCAAAGGCGGGTGCAAAAGTAATATTTATTTTATTTCAGGCAAACCATGCCAGGGAATTTATTCATTTTATATTTTATTTTTTACACATACTTACGATTCTGCTTAGTTTTTTTGTAAAGATTATTTGTGATTTTTAAAATTATATTGTAGTATTGGGACCTGATTTTACAAGATACTATTCTCTGTCTTGTGTTGTATGCAATTAATAATTAATAATCTTTTTTAAATGGAAATGAAAAACCGAAAACCTGGTGATTTTATGTCACGCCGCCATTTTATTGGCAGTATGGTTATGGCGGCAGCAGCTGGTCCTTTTTTAACTTCATGTGAAGTAAAGGGCTGGCAAATTGGGTGTTACACCCGGGCGTGGGGGTCCCGGCACTATCTCATAGCATTAGATGGGATGGTCGAGGCCGGCTATAAGTATGTAGGATTAAGCACTCACGATAAAGGAAGAGTTATTGACCGTGATACAGATCCTGATTTTGCTTTCACAGTGGGTCAGGAGATCAAAAAACGCGGCCTTAGGCTTGTTACTTTATCCGGTGGTACGTTTGATGTCAATGCCCCTGTTGATGAAGGAATTAACCAGTTAAAACGTTTGATCGACAATGCAGTGAGATGCGGTGCACCCGTGATTCAACTGAATGATATTGCAAAACCGGCATTGGAACCGACTTTTTATAAAGTCATATCAGAGTGTTGTGACTATGGTCTGGAAAAGAAAGTGTTAATTACAGTGAAACCACACGGGTCAACCGGAGCTGAATGCCGGGCTCATGTTGACAGGGTAAACCATAAAAATTTCAAACTATGGTATGATCCGGGAAATGTTTCTTACTACACTGAAGGGAAACTGGACCCGGTTCAGGATGCGGAAGCCCTCGACGGAGCTGTTGTGGGTATGGCCGTTAAAGATTTCAAATTACCCAAAAATGTGAATGTTACTCCGGGAACAGGAATGGTTAATTTTGAAAAGCTTATAATACGTCTGAAACAGGGAGGCTTTACCGGAGGACCTCTGGTTGTAGAATGCCTTGATGTGGGTGATGTTCCTTTCGTTAACAACGAAGCCAGAAAAGCAAGGGAATATCTTGAGAGAATAACAGCTTAAGTAATTAAAGGGTAATTAAATTTTAACTTTTTTGAATCTTTTAACAGAGTATAAACCTTATAAATCAACAATTTTATTAAGATGAAAACAAATCGCAGGAATTTTATTAAAACAGCCGGTATTACCGGCGGCATTGTGGCTACAGGTGGATTGAGCTCCTGTAGTGGCGGTGGAAGTGGCCCGGCAGCAGATGCTACTCCGACTATTTGGGATATTTCAAAAAATAAAGGTCAGCAGGTATTTAACATGTGCGGCTATGCCGCTCCTAAGTTAGATGTCCTCAGAGTTGGATACATCGGAATTGGCGGTCGCGGAATGGCTGCAGTGAAAAGAATGGCTTTACTTGAAGGCGTAGAGATCAAAGCTTTATCCGATCTGCATATGGACAGGATTGATGAAGCAAAGGCTTATTTGAAAAAAATGGGTATGCCTGAACCTAAAGGATATGCTGATGGCAGCCAGGATCTATGGAAACAGATGTGCGATAAGGAAGATCTGGATTTGGTATATATTGCCACTCCCAGGGATCTTCATCCTTCACAGTGCGTTTATGCTATGGAAAGCGGGGCTCATGCAGCTACCGAGATTCCAGCTGCCCGCACGATGGAAGAATGCTGGTCGTTAGTTGAGGCCTCAGAGAAGACCAAAAAGCATTGCAGTATGATCGAAAACTGTGTGTATGATTTTTGGGAGTTATTGATACTGAACATGGCACGCCAGGGATTTTTCGGTGAGATTGTTCATGTTGATGCAGCTTATGTTTCAAACCAGATTAATACCAATCTTCGTAAAGATCTGGAATGGCGTACAAGAGAATTTATAAACAGAGATGGAAATATCTATCCTACTCATGGTTTAGGTCCTGCCTGTCAGGTATTGAACATTAACCGTGGTGACAGAATGGATTTTATGGTTTCAGTCTCTTCAGCTGACTTTACTATGGGTAAAGAGATTGAGAAGCGTGCCAAAGAAGATGATTATTACAAACAGTTTATCGGCCAGTGGAAACTGGGTAATGTGAATACTTCTGTTATCAAAACTGTTAAGGGCAAAACTATTAAATTACAGTACAATGTCGGAAATCCTCGTCCGGGTACCAGAATTCACTGGGTAGTCGGCTCTGAGGGTATTGCCAAGAAACAACCTGCCCCCTCAAGGATATCCTACGGAGGTAAAGGCTGGGTAAGTCAGGAAGAATTAAAGGCATTGGAAGAAAAGTTCACTCCCCCGATTGTTAAGATAGCCGGAGAAATGGCTAAAAAGGTTGGCGGTCACGGTGGAATGGACTTCCTGATGCAGTGGAGGCTTGTTGACTGTCTGCGTAATGGATTGCCGTTAGACATGGACTGCTATGATGCTGCGGCTTGGAGTTCAATAGTTCCCCTGAGCGAATGGTGTGTTGCCAATAATTCAGTTCCCGTAAGGATACCTGATTTTACAAGAGGCGCTTATGAGAACAATGAACCGCTCGACATTGCAATGGCAAAAGGAGGAGGTTCAACAAAGATTAAAACAGCCATCAAGTTTGATGACGATTATTTTTAGAAATATAATTTAGTGTCGTGTCAGCCTTTTTCCGGATTGGCGCGGCATTTTTTTTTGCTGACGGATTCAGGAGAAGATCTGTCACCTCAATAAAAATTAAATCATATGAAAAATAATGTATCAAGAAGGGACTTCATAAGGCAGGGGGCCTTAGTCGCTTCTGGCGTAAGTGTTTTTCCTGAATCGTTGACGATCTTGAAGAAAGGCAGGTCACAGGGGGCAAACGACCGAATACGTATTGGTATAATAGGTTGCGGATCAAGAGGTAACAGAGTATATATGAATGGCATTCATAACCATGCAGAAAAAATGAATGCAGAAATTGTTGCTGTTTGTGACCCCTGGCGTTTATCAAGAGAACAGACTAACGTAAAAGTAAAAGAGTGGTACGGTCACGATGCAAAACAGTTTGTTTCCTACAGGGATCTGCTGGAAATGAAAGATCTTGATGCCGTTATGATAGCCTCTCCCGACCATCTGCATACTCTGCATCTCGAAGCAGCTGCCAGGGCAGGGAAACACGTATATGTAGAGAAACCACTGGCGATGGATATGGGAAAACTTATAAGTGCAACAGATGCTGTTAAAGAATCGGGTATTGTTGTTCAGATAGGTACCCAATTGCGAAGTTTACCAGGGATAAACGGAGCACGCGAGTTATTTAATCAGGGGAAAATAGGAAAATTGTCGAGGGTGGAAGAGTGCAGGAACAGTCCCCGTCCATACTGGTATGGTTATCTAAGAGATGTTAAAAAGGAGGATGTTGACTGGAAGGAGTTTCTGCACGACAGGCCTGACCGTCCGTTCAATCCTGATGTATATTCAGCCTGGTATGGGTACTATGAATTTTCGCATGGCCCCATACCAAATTTAGGAGCACATTTTATTGATATTGTCCACTTTGTTGCCGGAGCCGGATTCCCTGAATCCTGTGTTTGTCTTGGGGGTACCTACACCTGGAAGGATGAGCACAAATTTACCACACCAGATTGTATACAGGCAACCTGGACATATCCGGAGGGATTCCTGGTAAGCAGTTCAAATAATCTTGGTAACGGGATGGGTAGTGTCAGGAACTTTTACGGTGATAAGGGTATGATCAGGATGAGCAACTGGAATGAGCCGTTTATCAATGCTGATGGTTCACCCCGTGGTGACACTTCCGTTAAAGGTGAAAGAGCAGTCACTCCGGTTGATGTACCGGATCATTTCCTGAACTGGCTCCGGTGCATCAGGAAAAATGAAAAAACAATCGCTCCGATAGAAGCCGGCTATCAGCATGCAGTTGCAGTATTGATGGCAATGAAATCCTATGAAACCGGAAGGAAAACAACATATGACCATAAGCAGAGAAAGATATTGACAGCATGATAATTACCGGAACCTCATCGAAATAGAAATAGTTAGCCGGTATGAAGAAATTTGATTTTAAAGCTATTAATAACATTTTCTGATGTATTAATGAATATTACAAGCATAGTGAGAAACCTCATAATTCGAAGGTTTCTCACATTTGCGTTTTATAGAGTTTGTAATTGTACCGGAGTAAATTGGTTTCTTTGGGTTTAAAATTTGTTCTATTTTATAATTCTTAAATTTTATATACTATGAAAAAATACAACGTAGGTATTATTGGTTACAGCTGGGCTGCAGGGGCCCATATTGATGCCATTAACCGTACCTCTTTAGGGCAGGTAACTGCATTGTGTTCCTCCAGAAAGCTTGATTCAGCAGAAATAAGCGCAAGACACGGAGGTGACATTAAATGCTATACCGACCTGTCAGAGATGCTTGCAGATCCTGATCTGCATATCGTTTCAATATGTAGTTATCCTGCTCAGCATGCAGAACAGGCAATTATGTCTGCACAGGCAGGGAAACACCTTATCATTGAGAAACCACTTGCCCTAAAATGGGAAGATTGCCTGGCCATAAAGGAAGCTGTTGACAAGGCAGGAGTTTTAACCTGCGTCTGCTTTGAGTGCAGGTTCTCAAGCCAGATTGAAGCTACTAAAGCATTAATTGACAGTGGTATGCTCGGCAAAATTCACTATGGTGAAATAGATTACTACCACGGCGTGGGACCCTGGTACGCGCAATTCCGCTGGAATGTCAGGAAGGAAGCTGCCCAAAGCAGTCTTTTATCTGCCGGGTGCCATGCACTTGATGCCCTTATGTACTGTATGGGACATGAGGTTGATTCAGTATGCAGCCTGGCAACAAACTCAGCCAATTCTGATTTCGCGAAGTATGAATATCCAACCACCTCTGTCAGCATTATGAAATTTAAAGACGGAAGTGTTGGTAAGGTAGCTTCGGTTATTGATTGCCTGCAGCCATATTATTTTCATATTCATCTTGTTGGCAGTGAAGGCAGCCTGCTTGATAATAAATTTCATTCTACAAAACTCGGCGGACTTAATAAGAATAAGTGGAGTGAATTATCAATGAAAATGCTTGATTCAGGTGATGTTTCTGACCACCCGTATCAAAAACAGTTTGAAACATTCTTCCAGTCTGTAGAGAAGGGTGTTGAAATGCCACTTACCAGTCTGACAGATGCTCTATATACACATGAAGTTATATTTAAAGCTGACCATTCTTCAGACCTTGGAGGAGTAAAGCAATAATTAAAAATTAACTAAATCAACTCATTTAATAATAATACCATGAGCAAAAACGAAAATTCAATTCCGTTCCATAAATTTATGGGATTTCCGGCATTTGTAGGGCTCCAGGCAGTTATTTTGCTTACAATAGCCCCGTTCATTCCATTTACTCCCGAAGCAATGGGAAAAGGATTATTAACATGGGCGGCATTTCAGGCCTGGGCAATGTATTTTCTGGGAGGCGCCACGATTAATATGGCATTCAAAACAATGGCAGGTTACATAGGTGGGATCATCGCTTCAATTATTTTGATAGAGCTTGGAGGTGTTTTCAGCGGACTTAACAGTGAGACTGTAGCATGGGGTACTGTTGTAGCAGTTTTCTTTGTTGCTTTTCTCATCATTTCTGCTGACAGAGTTCCAAGTATTAATTTTCTACCTTCATACTTTATCGGATCAGGAGCCTATTTTGCAATTATTACCTATGTACCCCGGCCGGAATCAACCGGAGTTTGTTCATGGTATTTTCAGGTTGCAATACCATTGCTTATTGCATCTGTAGTGGGTTTGATCTTTGGTTGGGTTACGGTATACTTTAAAGTCTGGTTTGATGCCCGTAATGCTAAGAAATAGAAGCCTCCGGTATCTGTTATGCCGGAACCGGTTAGTTTTATTTTAAACCTGGTAAAAAAGCATTGTCGAAAAACAATGCTTTTTTTAATCTTTTATTCGGGTTCGCAATAAAATTGCTCCATTGCTTTCCTCCATTTTGACATTAATTGTTCGTTCAGATCTGTCGGAGGCTCTGAATCATCGGGAAGAAATAGTTTGTATGGATGTTCTTTTGAGTATTCTTCAAACTCATCTCTGAGTTTTTTCAATTCATTTGGTTTTGTCATCAGATCGACAGCAGAGGCAGCAATGGCTTTTGCTCCTGCATTAAGCCCTTTCCATGCCGTAGGGCCATAATTTGCGGCAACGGCTGACCAGTGATGAGAAATATTACCCGGAACACCTCCCGGGAAACTGACAGTTGCAGTAGGAGCTATCAGTGTAACATCACCTACGTCTGAGGAGCCTCCTCCTACAAACGAACCGGAAGGAGCCTTCAGTGAATCGACCATTTCGGGCATTCCTTTTTCCTCAGCTTCCAGGTGTTTTTGTAATTCTCTTGCAAATTGATGGTCTTCTTCTGTCCATTCCGGCATTCCAACCAATTCAATATTCTTTTGAATTAACTCTGCGGCTGCTTTATTTGCATGTCTCTGATGTATTGCCGTAAGACATCTTACCTCTGCCAGCTCGGTTCCTGTTGCCAGTGCAGCTGCTTTAGCACAGTTGATCACTTTTTCATACATCTCTTCCACATTTTTGTCGCTATTTCTGACAAAATACCAAACGCTCGCTACATCAGGCACTACATTGGGAGCTTCACCTCCGTTCAGTATAACATAGTGCATCCGGTGTCCGTAGTGTAAATGTTCTCTCAGATAGTTTGTTGCAACATTCATTATTTCAACTGCATCAAGGGCGCTCCTTCCCTGCCATGCAGAGGCACCGTGAGCTGTTTTTCCCCTGAAAGTGAAAACAGTTGAATACATTGCGCTGCCATAAACACCATATCTTGTCCCGAACTGACTGCTGCTGTGATTATCGATAACTGCATCCACTCCTTCAAATAGGCCTGCCCTTATCATATACGGCCTGCTTATCAAAGTCTCTTCTGCCGGAGATCCAAAAACTTTTATAGTGCCTTTTATATTATGCTTTTCCATTGCTTTTTTGATAGCTATTGCTGCAGCTACAGCTGCAGTACCCATGGTATTATGACCGCAACCATGTCCGGGTGCCCCTTCAACAACAGGTTCCTTATGAGGAACTCTTCCTTTCTGTGAAAGCATGGGCAAAGCATCAAATTCGCCCAACAGACCTATTACAGGTTTCCCTGATCCAAAGGATGCCACAAAGCAGGTTGGCATACCGGCCAATCCTTTTTCTATATGGAAGCCTTCATCTTCAAGGGTTTTTATAAGAAGTGCAGATGACCTGAACTCCTGCATGCCCAACTCGGCATAAGACCATATTGCATCTGATATTTTTCCAAATTTTTGTATCGTTTCCTCATCAGCCAGATAGTCAAGGACTGTCTTCTTTTCAGTATAGATATCTTTCTTTTTATTGTTGGTTTGTGAATATGTATTTGTGATACTGATAGTTGTAACCAACAGGAGGATAATAATTTGTTTGCTTTTCTGTACCATTATTTTAGTGTATCAAATAGTTTCATCAGGTTATTTACAATTTTTACAGAGGCCTCTTTTTCAACCCTGTTTGAGCCAAGCCAGGTTTCATAACCACTTAGTTCGTGCTGCTCAGGTGTCGGAAGATATCCATACCACCCATTTGCCAGTTCGATTGTAAAGGAGTTATCAAACAGACTTTTTTCTTTTATTTCCTTACCGGTTTCGGCAAATACCTCAAAAGGGATTGCTGCAATTCCCAGATCGCCAATCCGAAATGCCTGCAGCATAATGTCAATATTTTCAGGCCAGTCTAACATCTCCAGAATGAATTGAGCATATATCTTTTCCAGGCGGTGCTCAGGTTTTACCGAATCAGGCCTTTGCAGAACATTCTCTGCCCGGCTAACCATCTCTTTATCCGGTTTTCTGACTTTAAGAGTCAGGTCGTTTGCTGCAGCTTTCAGTGGGACCCAGTCGTGGAATGTAATTTTATTATGTACGCGATAAACTTCACGTGCCACATCTTCTGCAACTTTTTTCATCTTTGCATATGGTGGGTTAGTTTCTGCCGGTCCCCTGAAATTAATATTGTTGGCATCGCCTGAAGTGCCGTTTGACATGATCCCGATAAATGGCGGATCCTGCCGGTCTGCTTTTAACAGCTCCTGAATACGGTCGGTAAAGAAGTGAAAATAGTCGGCTGAGATATGGCCTGTGGGAACACCGCCTACATAATGCAATGAGTAATTTGCCAACAGGGCAATAGGTCTGCCGTCTTTCGACTGAACTGTTATAAATGGCACTTCAGTATCAGGTTCCCCTGCCGGTTCGAGAAGATTTGGATTTCCAATTCCCGGATTCATTACTGCAAGGTCTTTGCCACCAAGCGGATTGGGCATAGGAGTGCCGGGTTTCATTTTCCAACGCCTGATAAAAACATGTTCAGGAACATTTCCTGTACCCCAGCCAATACGGGCAGGCTCCAGATTGTTAATAGCAATTCTTGCTACATCGGCGACTCTCCTGATCACAAATTGTTGATAATCATTAAAGGGGTAGCCATCTTTCCACTCAATTATGGAAGGACTCCCCCCAAGGGCGCTGGTGGCAGAATGAGTATGGACAGTCGACATCAGCACGTTTGCACCGGGTAGCCCTGTCTCTTTAGTTATTATTCGCCGGGCTTCATCAAATAAATTTCTGTTGATAACGCAATTGTCAATGATGATAAATACAAGCTTTGTTTCCCCGTCATCAAGCACCAGGCAACGGGCATAAAGCTCGTCATGAATATGGGTGGCCGGCGGGGGATTCCAGCCACCAATAATGCCACCTCCCAGGAAGGGAGTAATATTGCTTTTTGCAGCCCCTGCTTTAAAAATTTTTTCCGGCGCTTTTTGAGCAGTTGTTACCTGTATTGCTATAAAATGGGATAAACATGCAGCAAAAGCTATTAATAAGATTTTTTTTACTTTCATAGGTTGTTGAATTCAATCAAACTATTTGGTTAAAACTTCAATTTGCGGTGGATTAACATATGCTTCACTTTTAGCATGCAATATTTCTCTATCAGGCATGTTGCTTTCACTTATCCAGAAGCGATAGTTTATTTCCAGGGTTTCTTTTTCATGCAGCTCATGAACAAAAAACGGTCCAAACCTCGCGTAATCGCGGTAAGCAGACCATATAGAAGGTTTTGGGTTTTCAGGATGGTCAATGTCGAGTACACTGTATGTTTTCTTTCTCAAACCATATGTCATTCCAACCCAGGGCAGGTTATAGTCTTTATATGGGTCAATACCGTCTTTATGAAAAATGTAGACCGGTTTTTTACTGCCTTCCACTCCCTCAGCCACATCATTATGTGCACGGAACTGGACACCACCGTGTTCTGCATCACCGTTAAGCTTAACATCGCCGTTCACTGCTGTAAGCTTTGAGGTGAAATCCAGCATGATTATATCCGGAGGGGGCTGCCGGTATATAACAGCAGTTCTTGTCTCTTTTAATAATGTAAGACCTGTGCTGTCATTCCAGTGTATTTCAGAGACTACCTTTCCTGCAACAGGTCCTCCTGATGTTTCTGTAAATCTGATATGTTTTTGAACAGTAAGGTCTTCCATACCCCAGAAGGAGAGTTCCTGGTTTCTAAAGCCTATATCTCTCCATCCAATCATGATGCCTCTGTGATGCGACCATAATCCCTCTTCAGGTCCATTTGTTATAACATCTTCACCCTTCAGGTCAAAAATATGATAGAAAACCCTGTTTTTCGCAGTCAGGTTTTCTCCTTTTTTAAAATGATCATCCAGTTCATAACAATACCTGAATACTTTTTTACCATTCAGGTATAGATCAAGGTTTTTGTCCGGTATGTCCTTCCACTCAAATTCCGGTTCAACACCTTTGTCTTTTTTATAGAATTCTGCCTTCCATTTTGTTGGTTTATCCCGATTTGTTTGGGGTAAAATCCAGCAGAGTTGAAATTCACCCTTTTTGCCTTTTATTAATTGCCCGGGCAGTGGCTCATCAGCAGAACCTGATCTTAATCTTATACCAATGTTTTCGGTCTCCAGACTACGGAATTTCTCAGGTAATTCTATCTCTGTAAAAACCGGGACATCCCCTGCGACATAATCTGTCTTACCAACCTTAATGGTTATGGTATCTGATTTAAATAAAGAGCATTGGGTTACAGTCATTAACATGATTAACCCGGTAAGCGTAAACAGTATTCTTCCCATATTTGTTATTGTTTCATTTGTTTAAAAAAGTTCATGTTCGTTTCATATG
>CAZBWK010000070.1:0-21679 GCA_964495655.1 uncultured Prolixibacteraceae bacterium
CCATTTTCTGTTGTCGCTGCATCCCTGTTTCCCTTCTGTGAAGAAAAACGGCAACCGGTGATCAAAAACAAAGATAAAACCACAGATGTTATAATTTTAGTCATTTCTAATTACTTTATGCTTTCTACAATTACCCATAAAATCATCACTATATTTTAAAAATTCTTAATAGCTCCAGCAACCTGATTAATTGCTTCTTTATGTTTGTCATAACATACCTCTATAGTAGGTCTCCAGGCAGTATTCATAAATCCCTTTAATCGAGAGGGATAAATTACCTTTTTACAAAATTCAACAGTTCGCACAAAATTAAATTGGTTAAAATGATTACTGCCCGTTGGAACCTGATCATAACCATTTGCTTCTAAATCCATATAAAATTTAACGAATTTTTTATGTGCCTCATCAAGGGTATCTATATCAAAATTCAAATAATAGTACCAATTACTCTGAAGCACTGATTTTGGCATTTTCCTAAAAAACATATTAGAATTGTGCCAGCCATAATCTGACCAAATCCACGGTCGTACATTAAATTTTTCAATTTCATTAATAAAAATGAATAAATCATGCCACCACAGATCATTTTGACGAACCACTATATAATTACGCTTCGTTTGATTTGCTGCATCTTCTTCATCCATCCCCAAGTGAAAAAACCGAGGCTTTTCAAAAAGCATTATGATTTCTTCAATCAACTCCTTACATATAGAATAATAAGTATCTGTCGACACCATCTTTGAATATTCTCCTAACCATGCATCATGACCGGTTGAAAAATTCAATTTAGGTATTGGTTCTATACCTAATTTTCTTATTTTATTCAGCTCATTTTTTAACCTCGCTGGCGTCCATGCGTTTTTTACAGATATCTCAGGATGGCTTTCATATACTATTCCATCTCCAAGATCAATGACAACCATATTCATCCCCACATCAGCCATATACTTTAATAGATTATCCCAAATATTTTCATCGAATATTAATTCCGGTCTATACCAATATGCCCATAGGCTTGCTTCCTCGCAAGTATTTGATGGTATTTTAATTTCCTTACATTCTTCAGGAACATAGTCACCCCACATATTATAACTTAGGTGAAGAAGATTCGCCCATATCATATTTAATATTTTTAAGCACAATAATGTTGATCCCATTTATTCAACATACACTATATTTTCAACCTGGTTTGTACTTGAATTCCTTTATAATTCAGGTAATTGATAATTAATTATGTCCATATTATTAAAATTGGAGCCTATTCCCTGTATCAATTCTCCTTTGCAACAGGCATTTTCTCAACTTAAGTATTCATTTTTCAAATATTAACATTCTAATTGTATTAGGATTAAGTGAATCAAGAGCTTTAACTTGAACCTGACCAGGCTCCGATGCCTTCTGCAGTTTATATCCAGGCACAGAGATATTGAAGTCTCTTTTTTCAGATTTGTTAGTATTCCAAACGATGACTCCAATTCGATTTCTATTTAAAAATCCTTTGGCAAGGATATTTTCACCTAAAACTTCAATTCCATCCTCGTCAATGTATTTGCCGAATTTTAAAAACTCTTCATGGTCTTTTTCAAATTCAATAAGTAAGTAAATATATTCTTTTGCTTCTTTTGCGGAGACCTCTGTGAGTTCTTCAATGCTAGGAGTAAAATATGCTTCATCAGCATAGCTTTCCTTTGTAGGGATATTTGAATTAAGCAAATAATCAACATCTGCATTATATCTGCATTCAATCTCATGCTTTAATCCATAAATAGTAGCAAAATTTGCATCTATCCTTGGCAAAATAGGACTTGAGTTCCTTTGGGTTTTTCGAAGTTCTGGAAAAGTATAACGGAATAAACCAGGAAATGCTGTAGTTTGTTCAAGACCAAGAGTTCCCATACCTAGTCCATGAAGATAATCAAAATATGAAATAACTGCATCATTATGTCCCTCTGACATGATTATAAATTCAGGATCGATCTTATTCATGTAATTACGAATATTTTCTAGCATGGCATATAGTGAAAATGTGGTTTCGTAAGGCGTTTTATGATTGTGACTCTCCGAAAAACAAGTTAAAGAACCGGCTCCGGCCATTTGATCATATATTATACCATCTGCTCCAAGGGACTGAGCTTGAAGTGCCTGCTCCAACATTGTTTTATTCCATGTAGGTGATCCTGGACATGCATATGCAAAAGTGACTGGAGTTGAATTATGAAATTTCCTGATCGAACGGACACTTAGTTCCAGGTCTTCCATTACAATAGCAGCATCATTTCCTAAAAAACGAAAATATTCTGTTGAAGTGTCCATCATTATACCATTGGCATACAATATAATCCTTACTCCTTTAGAATGAGCCCTTTGAATTGCTTTTTTTAACTCTTCTCTTCCTCCCATTAAATTACATGGAGTATAATTTGGATAAAGATAATCATGTCCTCCGATAGCCCATCCAAATAAGCCAATAGTAGTTAAATTATGATCTAAAGCTATATCACATAATTTATCGATATCTTTATAATTCCACATAACATCACCATTTTGCTGCTTCAGTATCGCTAATAACCACCCGGCATCATTCATTGCCCATGCAGGAGAAGAAGCTAATTTAAAGTGTTTATCATACCAGGCTCTATAGAATTTGGCAGCATAATGCCATCCCCCGGAATATAGTCGTACCATGACTTCAGGAATATTACACTCCTTTTGAAAAAGAGGAAACTCTGTATTAATATTAAATAATTCCTCTTGTTTATCAAATGAAAGCTCAAAGATTTTACGGCCTTGCAATGGATCATGACAACCTACATAAAGACCACAAGAAGTTGTATTCAAAGAAAACCATGGCATAGTACCCCGGGAGGATGGGTAAGAAAAGCGGGTATTGGTAAAATTATTTTCATCAAAAAGCTCTCCTAATCCATTTGGCCAAAATACATTAAATTCATTTTCAGGAAGTTGAACTTTGTGCAAATTAGGATATCGGAAATGACGTATTATCCAATTTTCTGAATTATTCACCAATAATCCGGAAAAACAAAATGCATCATCCTTAACAGAAATATTGAGTTCTATTGTGATTGGTAAATGTCTGGTATCCAAAACAAGATTAGTATAGGTTAATACAATTTTATTATCTGATGCCTTTATTTCAACAGGATCACTTGGCTTAAAATTATAATGATCAGAGGGAAAATATCGATTTATCCGCTCAGAATTATCATGTGCAGTCAATTCCCATAATTGATCTAAAGCAGTCTTAATTCTAATAGGATTTTCTCCCTTTTTAATAATTTCAAGATACTCGCCTTTCTTTATAGTTAATGTTGCATCCGTAGTATGAAGTTTATAAAAATTTTGGGCACTAAGCTTACAAATTCCTATAATCAACCAAAAAGGTAAAAGAATTATAATATATTTCATTTTCATTTGAATTTTTATTATATTTTTTTGAGTTTGATCAATTACTCAACCTTAAAGAACCAATTATTAATTCATTCTTTATTAAATTGATGAGCTAATACAACACTTCAATGAATTAAAATTATTTACTATTATCCTCGTAGAGATATTCTCTACATTTTTAAAATATTAATAGCAATATGTTTTCATTGATGTCATGAATTACTAGTATCCAGGATTTTGTGTTAAATTATCATTGATTATTATCTCCTTTGATGGTATAGGCCATAAATATTGTTTTGCCTTATCAAAAGACCGAGTTACTATTTTTTTTATCAAACCTGTATTAAACATTGGCTGAAAATCAGGAATCCCATCTTCATCGATTGGAGGTGCATCAGGGAAAAACCATAAACCGGGTTGAATAACCTTTTGTCTCAGTTCTGCAGGATCTAACATTCCATAAATGCTTGTGTTTAAAACCTTTTCTGCTAATTTCCAACGAATAATATCATAATATCGTAATCCTTCAAATGCAAATTCCATTCGTCGTTCTACTCGTAACAATTTTCTTAATTGTAATGGATCAGTAGTTGTAATAGCAGGATAATCAGAAGTTTGAGAATAATCAACTCCATAAGCTCTTGATCGTACCATATTGACCGCGTTCAATACCGTTTGATCAATCTGTCCCAACTCAATCTTCGCCTCTGCAAATATTAACAATACATCAGCATAACGAATAATTATATCATCCGGATCGGTTTTCCAATCATCTACCCAATCTTCTGTAACTCCCTTTTTCCTCATTATCCCATTGAATGATGCCCATTGTATAACACCACGACTATCATTATTGGTATGATATAATCCAGTAGTATAATTCATAGTAACCAGCGAATCAGGATGTGGCTGGTAAATATAAAATAGATGAGGAGTCCCAAATTCGACAATAGTTGCAGTACATCTTGGATCTCTGTTTTGAAATGGTTTTTGAGGGTTATATAATGGAGATTCATCAATTGGCATACCATCTGAACATAAAAAAGAACAGAACAAATCCCATGAAGGCTGGTGAAAAGCACCACCACCTGGAGTCCTTGTGCAGAATTCTTGTAAAGTTCCCTTATCCCACTGCTGGGGATCCAGTGATCTGGGGCTCAAGAATATAGCCTCTTTAGGATTTTTAGTTTCGGGAAAAAATAAAGCAGAAAAATCAGTATAAAGATCATAAATACCCAGGTCAATGCATGCCTTAGCTGCATCTCTTGCAATTTCCCAATCCTCCATATATAATGCAATGCGTGCTTTCATTGCAAGTGCAGCCCCTTTTGTAGCCCATTGAGGTTCTTGGGTTCCATAAGATATAGGTAAATTCGCGGCTGCAAAATCATAATCATCATAAACAGATTGCAAAATAATATTTTTGCTCTCCCTGGATAAGTTAAAAGCCTCTTCTATAGATAATGTTTTTGTAAAAAATGGAACATCACCCCAAAGGGTAATTAACCTTGCATACATATAGGCTCTTGCAAATCTTGCAGCACCTTTATACTTGTTTAAATTATTTTCCGCAATGTTACTTGCCACTCCATTATCTATTTTTTCCAAAACCAAATTTGCAGCAGCAATACATTCATAAAAGAGTTTCCACCATTCAACAACATAGTTAACCTGCCCATTAATAGTACCATTTGTTACTTCAGTTAATGAAGCCCTGTTTGTCCAATCATCTGTCCAGGAATCGACATACTTTCTCCTGGCTGTTCCATAAGTTTCAGGATTTGTACGAATGAATTTATTACTGTATAAGTAATTAATCGCCATTATTATTTCTTCGTCGCTCTGATACCAATTCTCAGAAGAGCCCTCTGACAAAGGTGTCAAATTCAAAAACTTCTCGTTGCAAGCAAATACTAAGAATCCTGTAAGCAACAATATTATAATATGATTTTTCATAGCATTTATGTTAATAATTTTAAAATTTTATTGAAGCTCCAAAAATTAAAGATCGTGTAATAAAATATCCGTTAGGACTAACTTCAGGATCCCATCCCCTTGGATAATTATCAATTGAAAATAAATCAGAAGTACCTACATAAACTCTTGCGCTTTGGGCCTGAATTTTATTTGCAAACTTTGAGGGAATATTATAACTAAGTACAATATTCTTACATCTAAAATATGCTCCATTAAAAATCCAATAATCAGACATTGAATAATTATTGCTAGTCTCAGGACTTAATCCGCCTGCTGAAATATCAGACAACCGCGGATAAAGAGCATTTTGATTTTGTTCTGCAGAATTGTAAACGCTCCAATATTTTCCAGTAACAATTTTTGGTACAAATAAAACCTGATGATATACAGGTTGAATTGCTATCCTTTCTAATCTTGAATTTTGTTTACCAACTCCTTGGAATATCATGGATAAATCAAAATTACCATAACCAACCCGTATATTTCCACCATATAGAAATCTTGGGAGAGACCCACCAAGTAATACTCTATCATAGGTAGATGTAATTTTACCATCAGGAACACCGTCTGGACCACTGATATCAATATATTTTATGTCTCCAGGTTTTACTTGGTTATTCAATTTTGCTGAATTGTTCACTTCATCTTGGGTTTGGTAAAGTCCGTCTGATCGATAACCATACCACTCGTTGAATTCACTACCTTCATATTTAACCTGATCTCCTAAAAATTCTGTTCCACCCAAATCACCCATAACTGATTTAAAATCAGATACATTTCCCGAAAAAGAATAATAGAATTTACCCCAACTATTATTATAGTTTACTCCCAAATCCCAACCATTTGTTTTCATTTTTCCGGTATTTTGATCAGGATTTTCCAAGCCAATGTAATCTGGTATTTCAAGGCCTAGAAGCATATCCCTGGTATTCTTTTCGTAATAATCAAAAACAAATTGCAGCTTATTTTCTAAGAAATTGATATCAACACCTATATCAAATGTTTCGGTTGTTTCCCAAGTAATATCTGGAATAGGGTATTTTTTTATGGCAGCAGCTTGTGCCCATTGTGAGACATTTCCATAATATAATAAAGAATTATCAAAAGCAATTGTTGATTGGTATGGATAAAGTCCAATCCGATCATTACCCAATACACCAAATGAGGCTCTTAGTTTCAAAAATGATAAAAATGAAAGGGATTTTAGAAATGATTCTTCAGAAACTACCCATCCCAATGATATTGATGGAAATAAGCCCCATCTGTAATCTTCATTAAATCTTGATGATCCATCATATCTGGCATTTGTTTGAAATAAATATTTATTTTTAAATCCATACATAAATCTGCCAAAATAGGAGGTATAAGCCACTTCACTAGCACCTCCATTATTAGACATTGTTGACATTGGTCCAAGACTCAAATATGGGTAATCATTAAGGTTATAATTTGTGCGGGAGGCACTAAGGCTTTCAGATTTTGAATAGAATATTTCATTTCCTATCATAAAATCAAGCTTATGAAAGCTAATACTTTTTGTGTAATTTCCTAAAAATTGCCAGGTATAATCATAACTATCATTTCTATTTTCTTCTAAAGAAGTAGGCAATAATTGTGCAATAATTTTTGAAGGATCCTCTAAGCTTGTATAAGAGAATTGCTTTGTAAATAATTTATTCTTTGAAAAACCTAAATTTGGAGCAAATATACCCGATATTTTCATGCCTTCAACAGGAGTAATATCGAGTGACATTTTACCTCCAAATAAATCGCCATAAGTGTCATTAAAACCACCTTGTGTAGCTTGAGCTAAAGGATTATTTCCCCTCAGATACGCGAAACGACCATCTAAATATTTAGCAGGTTTATTTGGCTCTTCACTAATTATGGAAAAGACACTTAACCGATATCTTGGGAATTGGCTAATAGATCGCTTAAAATTTATATCAAATGATGTTGATATAAGTTTATTTATCTTAAAATCATTGTTTGCCCTGAGGGTAATACGTTTATATTCATCTTCTCCAACATTAGGGGCTTGTATTCTATCAAATACTAATGAAACCTTTGAATTAAATCTTCCCAATCCTCCAGAAATATTTACTCTGTGACTTTCGCGGGGAGAGTCTTTAATTAAAAGGTTTGGCCAATTTGTATCAGGATATAAATCAGGATTTTCAGCATTTAATGTTTGGTAATTATCAATTAAAGATTGACTATATACAGGATATTCAGTTCCTTGGTTATTAAGATCATTCCATCGAGATTCATTTACCATTTTCATGTATTGAACAGCTCCTTCAGTTTCAGGAATTCTTGTAGGTTCTTCAATACCCATTTCCACATTATATTCAAATTGAAATTCATCTGATTTTGCCCTTTTTGTAGTAATTAAAATAACGCCAGATGCTGCCCTTGAACCATAAATTGAAGCAGAAGCTGCATCTTTAAGTACAGTAATACTTTCAACATCATTTTGAGTAACATCGGTAATACTACCAGGAATTCCATCAATAATAACTAAGGGGGAACTATTACCTATAGTAGTAATTCCACGGATACGAATTGATCCGGATGAGCCAGGGGTACCGGTAGTTCTGGTAACCATTAATCCTGGAGAAATTCCTTGTAAAGAATTTGATAATTGAAGTTGACCGCTTTCTGATAGGAGATCACCTTTAACTGTAGTAACAGAACCGGTAAGATCCCGCTTTTCAACAGTACCATACCCAATTGCTACAACTTCTTCGATTCCTATTGTTTCTTCCTCCATAACAACAGAAATATTAGTATTACCATTAACCGGGATTTCCATAGTTTTTAAGCCCACAAATGAAAAAATTAAAATACCATCTGATGGAACATTTGCTAATGAATAACTTCCATCTGCATCTGTAACAGTCCCGATACTGGTACCTTTAACAACAACCGTTGTTCCCGTAATAGGTTCACCTGAAATGCTTTTTACACTTCCTGAAACTATTAAATTCTGGGCATAAACAGGCATACAATAAAAAATGCTAATAAGTCCTAAAAAAATAACAGTCAAATACTTACGTAACTGCTGTTTCATTTTAAATAAAATAAAAACTTTTTTCATACAATTTGATTTGAAGTATTAGTATATCTTTCTAACAACACTATAATCAAAAAGTGATGTGTAGTGTAGTGTAGTACAAATATAATGTATATTTATATTCTTTTCAACTGTAACAATAAAATTTAAATCTTTTCTAAATAATAACTTTGACATGAACAAATAAAATTAAAGCCTTCAAGAAAATTTTAGATTATAAATTTTTTCTTTTCTTTTTTATTTGTCAATAGTTGATACTGGATAAATAAAAATTTACAACGATTGTCATGGTTAAAACCCTCATTAATCAATTTAAAAAAATAACTACCTTTGCACCACACTAAACAGAACCAAACAGAATGTAATTAAAGGGTGATTTGGTTTAAAAAATTTATTAAAATTAGATGAAATAAAAGGATTTAAGATATGAATATAAAAGTTGATATTAATTCTCAAATTCCTGTTTATAAGCAAATTATCAATGTCATACAAGACCTTATATTCACAGGAAAATATAAAAATGGTGATTTCCTACCATCTATGAATATTTTGTCAGATGAATTACAAATTTCAAAAGAGACAGTAAAAAAAGCTTATTCAATTCTTAGGCAGCAAGGTTTAATTGATTCAATACAGGGAAAAGGATTTTATATTGCTAATAATGGAAATAATAAATTAAAATTACTTCTCCTATTTGATAAAATCAGTACATATAAACAGGTACTTTTCAGTTCACTTGCATCAAAAATCGGAGATAAATCTCATATCACAATTCGTCTGCACAACCAGGATATTGATTTATTCGAACAATTTGTCGAAGAAAACTTGGATAAATACGATTATTACCTAATTACCCCTCACTTTCCATTAAATTCAGAAATCCAAAAGCGTGTATTAAAATGCCTTAAAAAAATTCCTAACAGAAAATTAATAATTCTTGACAGAAATTTACCTGAACTTAAAGGCAATTACAGTTCTGTTTATCAAGATATTGAAAATGATGCATATAACGGTCTAAAAATAGCAGTTAATGATATTCGAAAGTATGAAAGATTAAATATTATTTCAAAAGGCAGTTTATACAGTCCTATCATACAAAAGGGGATTAAAAAATTTTGTCTGGAATATGAAATTCCATTTATTTCCTATAAAAATATAGAAGCAAATAAAATACAAAAAAATCAAATATATCTGATTCTAAACAGTCAGTTGGATACTGAGTTAATTGAATTGGCAAAAGTTGCAGATCAGAAAGAGTGTAAAATAGGAAAAGATATAGGTATTATATCTTATAATGAATCTCCGATAAATGAAATTGTTTTAAATGGTCTTACAGTACTTTCCACTGACTTTACACAAATGGGTGAATTAGCAGCACAGATTATTCTGGAAAAATCTTATAAAAAGATTAAATGCAATTTCAATCTTATCAGGAGAAATACATTTTAAAAATCAGAAAAACTTCATTCGTAATATTTATCGTATTTGCCGCTCATGACCTTCTTTACAGTTTCGAGGTAACCATATCCCCATTTAAAATCCGGCTCGAGATAGCTGCCTTCAACCCATTCATTCCATGCATTGATCACAATTAATTTTGGTTGACCGGGATGGGCGTCTGCATATTGCTTTGCCTTGATCAGCAGTGCCCCGAAACTTTCAGGATTACTGTGAAGATGGACAACATACTCCTTTCCACGGTCAGGGTATCGCGGAGTATTGTCCCAGCCGACAGACACACACGGGAAAAAAGGAATTTCCAAAGTTGAATCCCATTTATCCCTAAGTGATATGGATACCTGTCCGTACCGGATATAATCCACAGGCCTGCTGCCGGCCATATTATACATTGTAACACTGTTCAGTCCCAATGCCGAAACGATCTCGTTGATATCCATTTCCCGGCCATATTGGCCACCCAGCAAATAGGGATTTTCCGAACCGCGTCCGACACCCTGCAAATGTATCCCGGGGAATCCGGCCTCCTTAACCTTTTCCCTAAAATAATCCAAAGCTTCTCTTGTCTCCTCAATGGTTTTAAAACTCTGAACCGGGTCGTCAAGGCTGTATATTGAAAAAACAGGTTCGCCATCAATTTTCAAATAATTCTCCTTCTTAAAATATTGGTTTATAACCCTGTCAACAATAATATTAAAATTGTCCCGGTCCACCTCGCCGGTCCATATCAACGAGTCGGTTTTATATTTATAAGGATTCCACATTTTACCGGGAACATCATGATTGGCCCACATCAAATAAAAATTCACCTCTTTATTGTTAGAGGCCTTCAGGAATCCATTGTTCACCGTCGATTCCAGGTATGGCTTCCCGTCATACCAGTACCAGTCAAAAATAAATGTATTAACTCCATGATCGAGTGCAGCAGTGATCTTTTGCTCCCAGGCTTCAGAATCATCATCCATCCTGTATCCCCATAACGGAACCCGGGGCTGATAGTGCCCCTCGAATCTCGGCGTGCCTTTCTGTATTATCTCCCATTCACCAATACCCTCTCCCCAAAAAGCGTTGCGGCTCATCTCTTCATCATGACAGGAAGGCCATACATAGGCAGCAACGTAATAATCATTATCCTTAGAATTTTCACTTTCTATGGATTGGTTACATCCGGTGGATACTAAAAATATGGACAGAAAGATCACCGGAAAATTTTTTTTGATAACAATTTTTAAAAGCTTCATTTGAATATAATTTTATTTGATCAGTAATCAATTTTTTCATATCCGTTCGCTTCAGCGAACGGCAAGGGATAAGACAATGAACCATTTGGCTGCCATCATTTGTATTTTTCTCTTACCGTCTGCCTTAACAGAGAGTCTAAAATTAAGAATATTAGAATGAACTGCCAACAGCTGATTTATCTCACTTTTAAAGGTAATACCAATGTCGGCATACCCATCCGATATACGGAATTGTTAATCAACTCTCTGAAATATGGCCAAAGTAGCATCCCCAAAGTCAGATCCGAAAAGACTTTCATGAATTCTTTTGATATCGTAACATCATTTGCGATATTGTATCGAACTACATATTTGGCCTGGACTTTTATTGCAGCATCTTCTTTCGACTCATCTTTAGCTGAAAGCTTATATGTATAGATAATTTTTAAAATTGTACTTTCTTGCTCAAAAGTATACTTCTCATCAATTTCTAAACAAAAATTTGATGACACAAATTCCTCTTTAAATTTTGAATTTAATTCTACTAAATATAATGTATCTAAATCTAATGATTCAATTATATTTCTGTATTCTTCTGGTGATATTTTTGGTTTCATATACTCTTATAAATTTAAAATTTTTAAGCAGTTTTTCTATAAGGGCCACTATATTCCATGGCCCAGTCATTAGGATATTGCAATGTTGATTTTTGATAATAAAGTTGATTTGTAACTTCGTAATGATGTTTTTCAAGCTTATTACAAATCTCAAAAAGTTTGTTCAATAAAACATTTCCAATACTCTTTTTCTCTACGGCAGCAGCAATAATCTGGTTTAAATAAAGATTAAGTGAAATATCCATTTCCTTTGCCTGATTTACCAAATTTGCATGAATAGCAGGAGAAGTTCTCACATTAAAAACTCCACTAAATCTTTCTGCTTCTTCTTGCTTAGGTACAGGTATAAACTTGCCATTACTGAATAAGAATTCAATGAATGCATTTTTTTCTTCTATAAAACTATTTAATGCTTCTGTCTGAGTTTCGCCACGACCATAGCAGGCAAATTTTCCTAACTCATTGGCATAAGCAATAAACCAGCTTTCGCCGTCCTCAACCTCTTTCTCAATAATAATATTATAATCCAAAGCTTTATAATATTTTAAATCTTTGTTTGACATAACTACTTATTTAATTTTTTCTCTTCAATAATTGTTATTAATGCCGGATACAAATACTTTTTATAATCATTCTTCCGAATCTCCTCCTGGTCACCACCTTTATGAATTTTATGAACTGCAAAATACCCTTGATATTGAGGATATTTTTTCAATATCGGATGCGAAAAACGGACACTTGAGCCTGTTGCTGGAACCCGTATAGCTCCCAGAAAGTCAATAATCCTGCGCAAATGGTTAAGAGGAATCTCTTTAACATTGGCTGACCTGAGAGCATCCAGTTCAGCCCGAACGTCATCCAAAGTTGTATATTCATTTATTTTGAATTTAAATTTCATAAATTTGGTATCAAATGTAATACTACTTTTTGATTTTTTTCAACAAATCAACACTTCTTTTCAACAGGTTTTCACAATTAATTGATAATGAATTAAGTCTAAGCTGGGCCAAAGGCAAAATCCATCGTGATGTTTGGCCGTAATTATTACACCTTTAAAACCAGACTCTTTTAATACCTTTACCCATTGATGCGGATCGAAATCCACAGGATTAAAAACATCAGGATCCTCATCTCCGTAACCCCATTCTTTATCTGTGAAAGTATTTACAGTATTATTCTGCTTCGTCAAAAACCCTTACATAATCTACAATAAAAGCATCAGGTAAAACTGCCTTCTTCAATTCATCCGATGGTTTATCCCTGTTACTCTGACGATAACCCTGGCATTCGGTTGATACTAAAATGAACTGTTCGGTATCTGAAACAGGACCATTAGTACGCCATGTCTCCTTTCCATCAACATAAAAAACATAACCGTCTTTACTCCAATGTAATCCAAAAGTATGAAATCCATCTGATGTTTCTTCAATAGTCATAATGCCGGATCCCTTTGACTGAAGGTTTTTCCCATAGCCGTTCCAGTGAATATTATGACTGATACGGTTGTCACGGGTAAAATTTTCCATAATGTCAATCTCAACTCCATAACGGGCCGGATCCAGTCCCGCTCCGATTACAGGCGACTGAAGCCAGAAAGCAGACCACCAACCGGGTTGCTCCTGCAATTTACACCTGATCTCATAATATCCATATTTATGCACAAATTTTGGTGATTTGAGATCCGCTATAGGCCATGTAAGCCCTGAACTATATGGATCCCCGGGACGGTCTAAATAATTCTCTCCTGTCTGAAGGTGAGCTGAATAATACTGGCCATCTTTTTCAACCAGATTCAGATAAAGTTTACCATCTTTGACTTCCACCCCTTCATTAGTAAATGTCTGGTGACGTGTCTGCATGATATGAAGACGGAAACCCCACTTAGTAGTATCCAAAGCATTTCCATCAAATTCATCGTGCCAGACTAATTTCCATTTTTTATCAGATGGCAAATTACTATCAGTAAGTTCTGTTTTGGCAGGTATCACCTGATCCTTATCAGTAACAGCCTCATTCCTTTTTTGTGCACAGGAAATAATACAGAAAATTGTAACCGCAAAAAGGATAATTTGAAATTTTGGTTTCATGTAAATAGAGTTCATCGTTTATTCAATTATCATATAACTTATCCTGATATCAGATGGAGAAAAGCATACCATTATAAATCAGTAATGCTAATTTTATATATTTATTTGTTTCCCATCAGTATTTTCCAGACGTATAGACAAGCAGCCGGACAAAAAAAGTTACCGGAATCCTACCAGTCATTTCCTTCTACCAAAATCCAACAATTCATTTCTCCCTAACAGAATTTTACCTTTAGCCTCCTTACCGGGAAGCAGGATGGCCTACCGGAGAACAATACGGTCCTTCAGGAAAAATTGCCACTTGTTTTCCGGAGGCTACTGCCATATTAATCTGCTTCTGAATGGAATGAACTAAATTTTCTCTCGATACTGAATGTGGGGTAACTGATAATAACTCAAGTTCGTCCTCAGGAATTTCTGTTGTAAAAAAATGAAGATTCCGGATACCGGTTTTCTTAATGGCACGGATATGCATCTGAAATTCCCACTGATCCTTTATGTATAATTTTCCATCTTTAATATCCTGCAAAAAATCATCATACCGGGAAGAATATTTTTTCATTAAAGATTTATACTCAGGACTGCCAATTCCTTCACCACAGTTTCCAAAGGCGATAATTTCACCATTCTCCCTGATAGCCGGAAGACAAGTAACAAATCCTTTCACGCACTGATAAAAAGTATCATCCAGAGGATAGCCTCCCGAAGATGTTATTGCCAGGTCAACAGGGGTTTCAACATGAACAAAACTTCTTTCCTTCACATACTTAATTGCCTCTTCATGAGAAATGAACTGCTCTCCTGAAATAATTGTATTGATTTGCTTATTCTGATCCAGCACAATGTTTATTGTAAAATCAGAGGGACATAAGCGTGCTATCGAAGATGCCTCAAGATGTAAAGGATTATTTTCCAAAATGCCGTTTGATGCATTTGAATGACTTAAGAATTTGTATCCGTGGAACATCCTGATCGTATACAGAGAAACCAGTCCCGGACAAACTGCTTTTCTGCCTCCCGAAAAACCTGCCATGAAATGGGGCTCTACTAATCCGGTCAATATTCTGAATCCGGCTTCTGTATAATGCCTGTTCAATTTTACTTCAGAGCCTGACCAGCTTGTCCCTTTGATCCTTACCAGGTCAGCCTCATCTTCTGCATCATGATCAATGATCTTATAATTGACTGCAATATCTTCACCAAACATGAACAACTTCTCATCCATTGTCGATGCCCGGTGCATACCTGTTGCAACCAGGATTGTTATCTCATCTTTTCTTACACCTTCGCTAATAAGAAAATCAAGCAATTGCGGAAGGAAAAGCGTATAAGGTACCGGACGGGTAATATCGGATACTACAATTACTACAGGTCCGTTTTTTCTTTTCTTTAACTGTTGTTTAAGTGACTGACAACCAACCGGATTTAAAAGTGAGTCCATCAATAGCTGATCAACAGATTTAGCCCTTTCACCATACCGGGACCTGTATACCTTACTATCTTCCGGAACCTTTAACGAGATATCTTCCTTTCCGTATCTGAATTTCACTTCCATCGTATTACCGGGAGATTTTTTCATTGAATCGTGTATTCCTTTTTATTCCTACCGAAAATAGTTCAATAATTTGATTTTGAAAAAGAAATGGTATATTTTTAATCGATTTAAAAAGGGATATCTGCAAATTTTACCGTTCTGATATAAATTATGTTTCCTTTAAAAATGCAAGGAGTTTAATTACAACATAACGGATTTTCCCGGATGAAATCATGAAAAACTTTACTTACTCTTTAAAAACAAATTTTTACCTATGAGAATATCAATATCATCTTTGTTTATTTTACTGCTATCACTCAGCGTTTTTGGACAAAATACTTTTAGTGGCGAGGCTAATGAAAATTCTGCTGAGTTTATTGTTGAATGGAACGACAGAAGCCAGGATGGGTATATTGAAGTTCTGAATGGCACCTTAACCAAAATAGGGATTGAAGAAGGAGCCGCACTGATTTCAGCAAACAAATTCAAACTCACTTCATCAGGCCGTAACCGCCTGAGAGTCAAGGTTGATAATATAAATATTAATCCGGGTTCAGGAGCCACAGTAATAACTGTTAAAACAGCAGAACAACCATTCTCATTTTTTCTGCGGGATGTCAGTAAGAAATTTCCGGTTTACATTCCGGAATATAAAGTGGTTGTCCTGCAGGGTGATGATCAAAGGACTTATTCCGACATAGAATCGGAAATTTCCAACAGAAAATTGGTATCAAAGTTACAACAGATAGAAACTGAACCGGAAGAATCATTTGAAACAGTTAAAAACAGAACCCGCAATCAGACTGTCCCTACATGGTTAGGAATAAGTCGTGATATACGAATGTTTGAAATTAAGCAAAGCCTGGAAGATTCTCCTGCAATTTCAGATATAATTTCCCCCAAAAATTCTTCCAGGCCTTTAACAGTTGCCGAAACAAATAACCGTCCTGTAAATTATATGTTCACGTCAGGAAGGGGACAGGGAGTGGAAGTGACTGTTAAAAGATGGCTGGAACAAGGTGTTTTGCCAATTTTACACTCTGAACAAACAGATGGAGAGATCAATTATCACTCCACAGCTTTTGTGTCTTTAGAAAAATTGCCGCTTACTCAGAATAAAATTACCGGAACCAATTTTATGGTTGCCGACTATTATTCTGCCGGACACATGTTTACAGAACAACAGCAACAAATTGTTGATCACGAATTGCAGGATTTTCACCGGGATACTCTGGAACAAACCGTTCTATACTACAGAATAGTTGCAAAAAATACAGGGAAAGTCCCGCGTTATGCATGGTATAAAACTCCCCGGCCTGGCACCAGCACATGGGATAAAACCCCTTACTCCTTTGACAAACAATCCGGGTTTTCCATATATACAGAAAACAAAGTCTTCTGCATATCAAAACTTAACGGGGAACCATTACCTGATGAAGAGATAGCTGTTTTGTTAAAACCGGATGAAACAGCAATATTCGAATTTTACATTCCACATTCACCTGTATCCGTAAACAGAGCTCACCTATTATCAGCACAATCTTTTAATAACAGATATGCTGAAGCTATCTCTTTTTGGGAAGATAAACTAAAAAAAGCTGCTCATATCAATGTACCTGAGAAGAGAATCGATGAAATGATAAGAGCAGGATTGTTGCATCTTGACCTCATCACCTATGGCAAAGAACCTGACGGCACACTTGCCCCGCTTATAGGGGTCTATTCACCCATAGGAACAGAGAGTTCACCCATTATACAATTCTACTGCTCAATGGGATTGCATGATGTGGCAAAACGGTCCCTGATGTATTTTCTGGACAAACAGCATGATGACGGATTCATACAAAATTTCAACAGGTATATGGTTGAAACAGGAGCAGCGTTGTGGAGCATAGGTGAATATTTCAGATACTCAAAGGATGAAGAATGGATCATTTCTGTTGAAGATAAGATCATAAAATCATGCAACTACCTCATCAGCTGGCGTCAAAACAACAAAAAAGAGGAGCTGCGGGGTAAGGGTTATGGCATGATTGACGGGAAAGTGGCAGATCCGGAAGACCCTTTCCACCAGTTCATGCTTAACGGATATGGATATCTGGGTATAAAGCGCATTTCAGAAATTTTAAAAGATATTGATCCGGTTGAATCCGAAAGAATTAAGAAAGAGGCTGATGACTGGAAACAGGATATAATTGCATCTTTCAATAATTCAATGGCCCATTCCCCGGTGGTACCTGTCGGTGACGGAACATGGAGCCCTACGGTTGCCCCGTGGCCCGAAGCAACCGGATTAAGGGCTCTGTATGTTGACGGGAAAAATTTCTTTTCACACGGCACATTTACAGCTCCTGATGCATTACTCGGTCCGCTTTACCTGGTATTTTGTGAAGTTTTTGAGCCGAATGATAAAATTTCAAAAATGATGCTTAATTATCACAGTGAACTATTTTACCAGAACAATGCAGCATTTAGTCAGCCATACTACAGCAGGCATAACTGGATTCAATTAAAACAGGAATTGATAAAACCATTTCTGAAAACCTATTACAATACATTTTCGGCCCTGGCTGACCGTGAAACCTATACCTTCTGGGAACATGTCTACCATGTATCTCCTCATAAAACACATGAAGAAGCCTGGTTTCTGATGGAAACACGATGGATGCTCTATCTGGAGGATGGTTCTACCCTCAGGTTATTGCCGGGAATCCCCAGAAAATGGTTAGAGGATGGCAAGAGCATTGAATTGAATAATGTAGCAAGTTACTTCGGGCCGCTGCAGTTGAAAGTAGAATCCCGTCTCAGTGAAGGATTTATTGAAGCATCAGTTAAATGTGACACAAACACTAAGCCAGGTACAATAACAATACGCCTTCCACACCCTGAAGGACAAAAACCTGTAAGTATTCAGGGAAGAGAATACGACGAAAAAACGGAAACACTTACAATACCTGACTTTCAGGGGGAAGCAACAGTCAGGTTACAATTTTAATAAAACGTAATTTGAATTGGCTGATTGTATGACCCTGAAATACCGATTAAGTCATAAAAAATAAAATCTTCTAAAGTCAATTATTCTTTAAAAACCAGCCATCCCAGGTCTGCAGGATTATCAGTTCCGAATACCAGTCTTGAGGTAACAGGATTGTTAGGCCTCCATGAGTATCCTCCTGCTCCCTTTATGTTTATCCTTATATCTAACCTTACAGGATGAGTCTTTTCATCTTCCCACCAAAAAGTTCTGAGGGGGATACGGACTATAACATATTTTTTGCCGGATGCCTCAACTCTGCGGACTTCTTCAGTGCTATTTTGTTCATCATCAAAAACATAGGAATAACGGGCAAATGGCCACAACCGACGCGCTTCTATCTTCACGGTAAGTCCCGTGACGGCAGACAATGCAGACTGATCAGATTTTGCTATATCTGTTAATATAATATACAGGGCATCCTGATCATAAGCTCCGGCCCAATTAATACCTGAACTGCCCCTGCCATAACTGAAAGATTGCCAGTCTGACTCTACGGGAACAACAAATCCCTCTTCAGTCCATGAAGAGCTCTCTACAGAATTAGCATAAGTAACAGCACCTTCAGGCTCTTTTCCTGTAAACTCAGGAAATAGGAGCTTACCCTTTTTGATAAATTTTTCAACTTCATGAAAATCATTTTCAAGTACTGATTCTAACTGTTCAATACGCCATCTGATCTTAGCGGGAAAATATTTATAACCTTCCGCTTCAGAATGAAAACCAAGCCGGGAATCATTTTCACATAATTCAAGCAGCTCTCTGTCCATTTCCATTTCCTCTTTTACGATCTCCTCAAGCTGACTTAAAATTTCCAAACGTTCCGAACCTTCCTGACGCAACATCTCTTCACGAAGCAGGTAGAAACGAAGTATATTATATCCGCTGCGAAATTGTATCCCCAATGCTCTTGCAACTCCTATATCCAAAATGCGTTCACGATCATTGATATATTTTTCTTCCAAACCTCGCAATATATTTACCCCTTTGTCCCAGTCAGAGCTCATAAGCCTGCAAAGTTCAACAGTCTCTTTCAGCGTCAACACATCTTCCATGGAACCTCCTCTCTGATCTCCACCGTCCCATAAACATTCACCAATCCTGTCACCGCTCAGCGGCCATGGTTTCAGGGTGCTGCTTGAGCCAATCTGCCACGTGGGAACTAAAGGTGCATCGGCAGGCTTCAGCAACAACGGCCATACCGGTCCGTCATGCATAGGGCCGTAATAACCCATCATAGCCTGAAGGGGATAGTTACCATAACCTTCTGCAAAATATTTCCATGCCTCAACAGCTTTTGAGACATCCTCCTCTTTCCAATATACGCGGGAAAGACTGTTCAAAAAAGCATCCTCACTCTCCGGGAACGGGTCAAATGACAACTCACCGGCAGATTTTATCATAAGTCCGGGATAATTACCAAAATACCATCCCAGCATGGTGTGTGAAACACCTAAACGGTGCATTGCTGAGAATTTACGGTATATCAGTGATGGCGCCGGAATATAGGGTGTTGTGGCCACTTCGTGGGAATTCCCCGTCTGAATCTTTGCTGAAACAGGAGTTCCGTGTTCCCGGGCTGTCATTGCCTGACGCTCGAACCTCTCACTGGGGCCAGGTGTGGCAAGCCAATAGTCACCACCCACCAGATGCCTTCCAAAAACGGTTTTTGTTACGCCAGTTTCAAACTGGAACTGAAGAATCACTCCCGGGGGAGTGTGAGCCGGAATATCGAACACCCAGTCGGGGTATAGTTTCGAAGTACCCATATAATGCCAGCTTATCAGTTCAGCATCGGGTGCAGCATCATGCATTCCCTTTTCCATGGCTGACAAAGAGGCGTGAAGTATCTCCCACGGCTCTTTCCCGGAACAGCGGGGACAGTCAATTACACCTCCTCCCGAAGCAGAAAGAGCGCTGGCGCATGTTGTAGTTCTCTCTCCATGAGATATGTTGATGATTCCGCCCAGATCAGGGACCTTGCTGAAAATGGTGTTGACAACTTTATAAAGATATTGTTGGGCTGTCTGGCTCATAGGACAAAAATGCACAACATCACCTCTGCGGACTCCCCCTAACTCAGGATATTTATCGAGAACACCTATATCCTGAAAATAAGGTGGACGGTTACCCCAAGCACGCGGTTCAATTGTAAAGATATATGTTCGGATTCCATAGCGAAGGCATTGATCTATTGTCTGTTGTAACTTATTAAAACGCTTTACCGCATCCCCGGCCACCCCGGGATTAAATTTTGTAGCTACCAGATCGCGAAAATCAACCGTAAGCCATAATCCGTTAACTCCTTCATGAGCCAGGCGGTTCAGATAATTATCAGGGTAATAATTAACAGTATCCAGCAATTCGTCACGCATTGCTGGCGGCCTTTTTATCGGCCCGTATACGCACCTGGATATGCGCCTTATTACAACAGGTTTCTTTGAAATTGTAGCCAGAGGCAGAAAAGGCCCTCCCGAACGTAACATCTCTTCCTCAACCTGAAAAATTCCACGTCGGATACCTTCAGTGTCACCGGCAACAATCCTGCAGCCCTCTTCACTGATCTCCAGCCTGAAGGCCTCTCCCTCAAGACCTCCAACCCTTGCGGTCTCAATCACATATTGGCCTTTATCTGAAGGAATGTTTCCGGCTGAAAGAAAGTCAACCAGGTCTGTATAAGCTGTCTCCAGCCGGCCGCCGGCATCCGGGAAATTCTTCTTAATAGTAATTCCTTTTGACAGATCTGTCTCACCTGGCCCGGCTTCCCTGAGTTGCCAGTTGAGTTTAGTCCACAACGGTGACTTAAGATCATCGATAAACTTCCATGTATCCTGGCCCGGTTGGGGTGGTACATCAGCCAGATAAATACTGTCACCAAAAACAACATCGCCACTGTCACTGGCTATCTGTGTGCAATTATTGAATAAAAGGCAGATAAGAATAATAGCACAGATATTGAAAAAAATAGTTTGCTTCTTCATGTAATGTATAATAATTTACTTCGCAAATAGATTTTGGTTTTTTTGTTCAATTTTTAAAGAAAATATGAATTTATCCTCTTTGAGAGGATTGTATTATTAAAATCATTTCCTTTGAAGGTAACGTTTTACGGAAATATATTTTTAAGAATTTATAATACGTTTTAAAAAGAACTTTTCGATTTTATATGAGCCAACCTTTTTGATGCATTTGAAGCTAAATCATTTCACCAGTGACATAAGCAGATCATTATAAACAGGAAAAAAGAGTCCTGTGATCATGCCTGTGA
>CAZBWK010000071.1:0-20894 GCA_964495655.1 uncultured Prolixibacteraceae bacterium
GAATACCGGTTATATTCCGAAAGTTTCGGCGGCGGCATGTTAAAGCAGGGCTGGGTGGAATACGATTTCAGCGAAAACAAAAACCTGCAAATAGGATTGACTCAGGTGCCGTTTGGAATTACCCAATACAACTCCAACAACTGGTTTTTTAACATGACCTACTATCTGGGTCTGGAAGATGACCATGACATGGGCATAAAATATACATATGCGGGCGAAAGATGGGAATATGCCTTTGCCTTTTTCAAAAATGCAGAAGAGCTGAATTTTGGGAGTTATTCAGATGTTTCCGGCAGCCGTTATTCGTACGATATCTCTTCTATCGATTTGAACGGCGACGGAACGCCTGATTTGAGGAACAAGGAAACCAACCAGTTTAACGGAAAGCTGGCTTACATAATCCGAAATGAAAAGTCGAGCCATAAAATTGGCATTTCCGGGCAATATGGCGATTTGCATAACCTGGATACAAAAGAAACCGGCAATCATTTTGCCTACGCGGGGCATTACGAAATGCAGGCAGGAAGGGTGGCTTTGAAAGCTCAAGTGGCCCGGTACGGACACAATCCTGAAAACCCGGCAGGTGAACCAACCGATGTGGTTGCCATGACGGCTTACGGAGTTCCGTACCTTTTGGCAGCCTGCGGAAAGGTTTACACGTTCTGCATTTCCTATTCGCTGCCGGTGGACTGGCACCCGGTTTCCAATCTTCAGTTTTACAACGACTTTGGCTATCTGAATAAATCTGTTGCTAATTTTAAGGATTCATTTATGAACGTAACCGGCGTTTTGGTAACAGCCGGAAATATTTTTACTTACATCGATGCGGCTGCCGGAAAAGATCATCCGTGGCTGGGACCGGAATGGACAAACGGGCTGGCCGCCGGCACTGATAATACCACCTGGCATTTGCGTTTTAATATTAACCTGGGGTATTATTTTTAACCCGTATTAAAAAACAAAACAATTAATACCGGATTTTATGACAGAAGAAAACAAAACACCAAAAGACAGTGAAGCTCATCTCAAAAGCAGTAAAAAGTATTTCGATGTGGATCCCTTGGTTTTCTGGCCATCGGCACTTGTAATTGTTGCCTTCATTGCCATTACTCTGATTGTGGGCGAACCAATGAACATAGTATTTTCCAATATACAAAGTTCCATTTCCAGTTTTGGGGGCTGGTTCTTTGTATTGTCAGTAAATATTTTCCTCTTTTTTGTGCTGTACATTGCTTTTAGCAAGTACGGGAAAATTCGTTTGGGAGGGAGCAAATCAAAGCCCGAGTTTTCAACGGCAGCCTGGTTTGCCATGCTGTTTAGCGCTGGTATGGGTATCGGTATTCTTTTCTGGAGTGTTGGCGAACCTATCAACCATTTCATCAATCCGCCCGATGCCGAACCCCGGTCAATAGAAGCAGCCCGCGAATCCATGGAGATCACATTTTTGCACTGGGGATTACATGCCTGGGGTATTTATGCTTTGGTGGGCATGGCACTGGCGTTTTTCACATTCAATAAAAAGCTGCCGCTAACTATCAGCTCGGTTTTTTACCCGCTGCTAGGCAAAAAAGTAAATGGTCCCTGGGGAAAAGTGATTAATGTACTGGCTGTTGTAGCCACTTTATTCGGACTGGCTACCTCGCTGGGGTTGGGCGTACAGCAGGTGAGTGCCGGTTTGGCGCATCTTTTCAGATTGCCCGATACCATTACCACACAGATAATTTTAATAACGGCAATTACCCTGGCAGCCACGGGATCGGTTGTGGCGGGACTTAGCGGAGGTGTTAAAAAGCTTAGCCAGATGAATATGATTCTGGGCGCTATCTTCCTTCTGTTTATGCTTTTGGTGGGCCCAACACTTTTTGTCATGAATTCGTTTATTCAAAATACAGGCGGATATATTCAGAACTTTTTTGAGTTGTCGTTCTGGACAGAAACCTATAAGCAGTCGGACTGGCAGAGTGACTGGACTGTGTTTTACTGGGCCTGGTGGGTGAGCTGGTCGCCGTTTGTGGGAATGTTCATTGCCCGCATATCAAGAGGACGTACCCTGAAAGAATTTGTACTGGGTGTTCTTATTGTGCCTACATTGTTTACTTTTCTCTGGCTTTCAACCTTTGGTGGCAGTGCCATGTATCTGGAGATGAATTCTTTGGCCGACATTGCCAGCGCGGTAACAGGAAACATTGCCACGTCACTGTATGTGCTTTTGGAGCAGTTTCCGCTGTCGGCTGTTACTTCGGTGGTTGGGGTGGTTTTGGTAACCAGTTTTTTTGTTACCTCTTCCGACTCCGGTTCGTTGGTAGTTGACTCGCTCACAGCCGGTGGTAAACTTGACGCGCCGGTTCCCCAGCGTATTTTCTGGGCCATGACCGAAGGTGCTGTTGCAGCTGTATTGCTTATAGGTGGCGGCCTGGGAGCTTTGCAAACTGCTGCTATTTCAACCGGTTTGCCTTTTGTTGTCCTTTTAATTATTTTGATGTGGAGTCTCTTAAAAGGCCTCCGGAAAGAACACTCAGGAATGATGGAAACCCGGATGGAAGCTGAACGTAAACAATACCTGGAGACCCTGGCCAAAATGATACAAAAAAGAGAACAGGCCAAACCATCCGGAAATATTCAAAAGGAAGAAAAAAATAAAAGTTTAACCTGAATAACAATATGATGTATAAACTGGATCACATACTTATTTGCCTCGATTTAAGCGAGATGGACGATTCGCTTATCCGGTACAGTAATTTTCTTATGGAAAACTTCATACCAAAATCGGTAACTTTTCTGCATGTAATGAAGTCGTATGAAATTCCGCCGGAAATGGTTTCTGCTTTTCCACATCTTGACCAACCCCTTACTGAAATTGTAAAAGACGAGTTGGAAGAAAAAATTGAAGCTCTTTTTATACAAAAAGATGAAATCCGGACAAAAATAATAGTCCTCGAAGGTTCAACCACCGGCAATATTGTCAGGTATGCCCGCGAAAACAACATCACCTTCACGCTGATGGGGAAAAAGGTTGGTTACGAGGGCAGTGGCGGAATTGTGCGCAAGGTAATCAGTATTATGCCTTCTTCTGTTCTGCTGATTAGCGAAACCACACAACCACGCATTGAACATGTATTGGTGCGCATGGATTTCTCCAAAATGAGCGCGCTGGCACTTAAAATGGCGCTTCGCCTGCAGGAATTAACCGGGGCCAGGGCTTCATGCCATCATACCTGCAAACTTCCGTTAAAATATTTTCCGGTGAGTTCGCCCGAAAAGGACAGAAAACTGATAGATCATATTCAAAAACACGGAAGGAAGGAATATCAAAAGTTTATGAAAAATCTGGAACTCGATCCCGGGGAAATTCCCTGCACCACTTCGCTGGACACGGAAAACGACGAGGCCCACATTCTTTACAAACAGGCACTAACCATTGGCGCCGACATGATCATCATCGGCTCGAAAATAAAGTCGGAACTGGCCGATATCATCATCGACTCTACATCGGAGAAACTGGCTTCGGCAGAAAAAAATCTGCCGGTACTCATAATTAAAGATCGAAAACAAACCATTGGCTTTTTAAAAGCACTTTTCAAATAAAAAATTGGCATGATGAATATACATACAGTAATAAAATATTTCGTTTTTTCAGTACTTTTTCTTTTGTTCACAGACGGGTGTACCCAAAAACCTGCCGAAGAAGAAAACAGGGAAGTTAAAATGGTTTATTCCGATTGGTCGGAGAGCGTGGCAATAACCCACCTTGCGGCAGTTTTGCTCGAAGATAGAATGGACTACAGGGTGGTTTTAAAATTGGCCGGGGTGGAGGAGGTCTATAGTGAAATTGCAGAGGGTGAAGCCGATATTTTTACCGATGCATGGCTTCCTGAAACGCATCAGTCGTATATGGATGCCTACCCCGGTTTGATAGAAACCATCGGTATTATTTACCCCGAAGCCCGGACGGGATTTGTTGTACCTGAATATAGCCCGCTCCAATCGGTTGCCGATTTAAAAAATTATCCGCATCCGGTTATCGGAATCGACGAGGGGGCCGGGATTATGCAAAAGGCACAGCTGGCAATTGAAAAATATGCTTTGCACAATAAGCTTTTAAGTCTGTCGGAAGAAGAAATGGTACGGCATCTGGAAGATTCGGTACGGCGGAGAAAGGACATTGTAATTACCGGATGGGAACCGCACTGGATTTTTGCCCGTTACAATTTACGCTTTCTCGAAGATACCTGCAACATTTTTGGAGAGAAGGAAACCATTTACACCATTTCGAGAAAAGGGATGGAAGACGATCATCCTCATGCCGTGCGTTTTTTCGAACGGATGCAGCTAACCGAACGACAGTTAAACAGTCTGGTTTACCATGTCAGACTGAGCGAAGACCCCCGACTGGGAATAAAAAATTGGATCAATGAAAACGAATACATTGTAAACCAATGGGTAAAGAACCTCCGACCGGAACGAAAGAAAATTATGTGATGTTTAAGGTTATGAGTACTTTCATTTTGTGCTCGTTCCTAATTACTTACTATTGTGATTCTTTGATTGAATTCTCAATGATTTTGCTGATCTCATTTTGTTTTTCCTCAATCTGGTTTTCAATTTTCCTTTGCTCGTCCAGTGCTTTTTTAACCT
Source organism: uncultured Prolixibacteraceae bacterium (assembly GCA_964495655.1). Taxonomy (GTDB): domain Bacteria; phylum Bacteroidota; class Bacteroidia; order Bacteroidales; family Prolixibacteraceae; genus JAAYJR01. The sequence continues at coordinate 4,636 of CAZBWK010000071.1, forward strand.
GGTCAACGATTCTTTGCTGGCGTTTCATGTTAATTTTCGGCAACATGAAATCTCTAATCTGGCTATCGTACAGATGTATTTGATTTGTTGTTCCTGTATAATCTCTTTCGACTTGATAAGCACCAAGTATGCCCCTGAAAAAATAGGTAAAGAACAGAGGGTGAACCTTTTTTTCGTTGACCCGGATCATATAACTATCAACAGAAAGGATAGCAGGCTCATCTATATTGTAATAATCAATCTTGCCAAGCGAAACCTTTCCTGTACAACATAATAGGATGTCCCCTTGCTCAACTCCCGCCTTGTCTTTTACCGATTCATAGAACTCCTCTGAAATAAGCTCGGCCTCTGTAAAATCTATATAGCCATTTTTCATGTTGGCTATTTTTACCACTTTCACCTCTCCATCCGTTTCATAGGATGGTTGGATGCCTTTCTTTATGTCAGTTACCACATCTTCTACCCGCCAAAGTTCATTTGCTTCCAGTATTTCATTGAGTTGAATGGTAGTAGGATTGTGGTACCTTGAAGAAAAACGTAAAATTCTACTTAATGATACCTGACTAATCTGAACAGGAAAGTAATGTAGTGTTCTCGGGTTGGACTTTTGTGTTCCAGCTGTCATGCCTTTACCAAATTCTTTCCATAGCTCAGTGCTGTACATAAATTCCTTCGCGAATATTTCATTAATGATTTCGAGTGGTTCTTTGATTCGAGCTTTCAAGGCGTTTACATCATGCTCAATAAATTCAATTTTTTTTACAGAAAAATCCTGTACTTCTTTTGGCACATAGGGAATTTTAGCTTTCAGTATATCAAAAGGGTTTACTCTTTTGTGTGATGGAGTTTTACCGGATTCAAGGCAGGCAAATGAATTAAGGGATTTTTCTAAAAGGAGTAAGTACTTAATAAATTTAGCAGAATATTCAGGGTTAATAAGCTTGTATGGAATTAATTCGGTTGAGCCAATAAGATTTGGATACTTGTCAGGCTCATTTAAAAAAATATATCCTTTGGGTAGCCCTAATTTGGAGATAATAATATCTGCTTCCGATAGTGGGTTTTTGTCGGAGCCAATTTCTTCCACCTCTTCAACATTTTCAAGATAAATTGTTTTAGGTCGTTGGTCTGAGATATTTAGAAGATAATATGTGTCATCGAGTTCTCCTTTTTTTAATTTTGAAACTTTGAGTTCCTCTAACACCGATTTAAAAGGGACTGATTTAGAAGAAGGATAAATAACTCCTTTTTCGACATCCCAAAACCTTCTGAATTTAGGATCAGGACGAACAGAATCCTGTGTTGCTATTGACTTAAAATTTATTGTATACCACATAAAGCTTATTCCCAATTAACTTGTTTTCGGAACGCATCCAAAATTTTAATCTCTTTCTCCTTTCGTAGTAACACATCTTCCGACCGGTACTTTTTCAGCAAGCCGTTGGTAAAATGTTCCAATAGTTTTTCGTCTGTACGATCATGGTATTTGTCTTTTATTTGCCATTCACCCTTTCCATTCTGGTAGTAATTGTTAATGATCTTTTCCGCTTCCGCTTTGTCTTTCGTTAGCATTTTGACCAGTCGATCACAACCTTTAATGTCCTCCTCCCGTTTTTCAATGTCTTTTTGCTGCGTTTTATTAGGGCTGCCGTTTGCCTTTTTCTTAATGCCTGTCAATTCAACCTTTAGTTCTTTTTTCAGGTTCTCGTAGTAGGTAATCTGCTCCTGATATGCATCAATCACGGCATCCCGGTTTATGAAAGTTGGAGCCACTTCAATATCAAAAAGATCGTTAGGCATTGGTTTTTCACCTCTTTTGGTTCGCTTGTAACCCACATTTTCGGCCTCCGCCATAAATATGGGGTAATCAAAATGCTTGCTTACTTCTCCGAACACCCACCAGGTATTGAAATAGCCAAAAATGTTTTTTGTGTCATTATCATATTTTACTACTTCCTTTATCTCTTCCGGGTATTTTTCAAGTAATTCCTTTGGGGAAAGTTGGTCATCATCAGGGGTAACATAATCCTTTAAGAACCGCAGGATGTTTTCTTTCATTTTCTGCTCTTTATGCTCCTTGACAGATGGATAAGATTTTTGCTCCTTACCGTCAATGAGAACTTTTATGTAATCCTCCACTCTTGTTTTAAGCTCAGCCCATTCTTTGCCATACGCCTCCCATTTTTCTGTCCACTTTTTAACTTCGAGTTTGGTTTTCTTTTGAGCAAACAACAAGCTGGTCTTTGTTGAGGTGTAGGGTTCAAAGGAAAGCTGTGGCAGACTTACAACCGATTTTATCTTGAAGTACTTGTACAGGAATAATCGGATATACTTGTTTTCCGTTGTATCGTAAACGCTTTCAGGAAGGACCACACCGAGCCTTCCGTTTTCTTTGAGCAACTGGTAATAGCGCTCAATAAACATATTTTCGGAATTCTTCTTATTGTGAAATAAAAAGGAGGTAGAAATTTTTTGCCTGGTTACGTTATCCAAATCCACGTTGAAAGGGGGATTACTGATAACCACGTCAAACTGACCGTTTTCGGGCTTGTTCCCATATACCGGTTCCGGCTCCTGAACGATCAGCACATTGGAGCCACCGGCTGTTTTCTTATACATGGTAAACGGCAGTAGTCCATCCTGAACGAAAAGATTTGCAGAACCATCACCGTGCAATATCATATTGACCTTGGCGGCAGTACCGAGATCGAAATTCATATCGGCACCATAAAGGAAGTCTTTCGCCCATTGATTTTCGTCCAGATCGGGATAAAAGTAACGCTGTAATGTTCGCTGTACCTGGTTGGAAGAGTCAATGCTATGATACTGTTTTCGTTTCACATCTTTAGTGATGAGCTTCATAGCCTCAATCAGGAATGTGCCACTTCCGCATGATGGGTCAATGATATATGGCAGGCAGAGTTTTTTATTCAGAAGATCAAGGGAAAGTTTATCAAGCTGTAATGCGTAGAGCAGGAAGCGAACAATGTTCGTGGGCGTAAAGAATTGTCCTTTGTTCTGCTTAAATCCTTCCCGTGTAATGATCTCAAAGAAATCACCTAAAATGTCTTTGCCGTCAATAAGGCTACGGCCTTCCAGGAATGACAGGGATTCCAGTTGCTGAACTGCATAGATCAGCTTATTGATAGGAAATTTTTCCTCATTGACAATATAGATTTTCTTTAGCTTCTTTTCATCCTCAATATTGAGCTTCAGTCTTAATGCGTCCCGGTAAAGCTGATTGATCCGGGTAAAGAGCTTTTCGGGTTCCTCCGTAATAACATCTCCATTTGCCTTGACATAGCTTTTTACCTGAAAGTGATATTCCTCTCCGTCCCTCCTGACATCTTCGTCATAGATTTTAGCGAGAATTACATTTACGAGGGAGTTGAATATTTCGGTATCGCTGGTACTTCCACCACCCCATAGATAGTTGTGGAGGTTCCTGGCAAGCTGGCGAATGGCATCCGGGTTGAGATCCTTGCTTAAATCTTTTTTCCCTTTAACAAATGGCTGCTTTTTAGGAATACCATACCCGCCTTGTATTTCATCACTTATTGAGTGCTCTCCATCATTCTGCCAGTCGTGAAAGTCTTTATACTTGCTGTAATCAATGATAATGGATTTGTCAACCAGCTTGCCATCTACAACATCTACGGTGTAGTAAACCAGGTACTTAACTCCTTTTTCATTAGGCGCTAATTTGAATAACTGACCTTCAATGTATTTTTTATCGGATTCAAACTTGTCAGGTGCTTTGCATTCTATAAATAAAAAGGCGTTTCCCTTTTTGTCACGAACGATTATATCAATTTCAGCCTTTGCTGCTTTGGGCCGACCAATGTCATAACGGGTCTCGATCTCGATATTTTCCGGCCTGTAATCAAGTTGATTGATGAGCCGGTTGATAAGATGCGCACGTACTATTTCTTCATCACCTCTCAGAGCTTTGGGGTCTTCCCATTTTTTTATGTCATCTGTGTAGTAAACCTCAGCTTTTTCAAGGTCAATGGTAACTACCTTGTTTTTCTCATCCTGAAGCTGCTTTTCTATATTTTCCTTCCAGATCATTTTCTGTTTTTTATTTTGTAGTCAATTTCAGATTCTGCCACCTTTAAAGCGTCCCGGGCCTCAGATTCATCCTGTACAATTTCATACACCCGGTCGGCCAGCCATAGTGTTAGCAATTCTTTTCTGTCTGCCTTATATAGTTTGGCTAACCCAATAACCTGGTCACGTTTAGCCCTCCGTTCACCCCTCTCAATCTTGCTCAGTAGTGGGGGGTCAATATCAAGTTCAGCAGCTACATGTCTTTGCAGTAAGCTTTGCTCTATCCGCAGTTGCCTTACCCTGTCTCCAAATTTATTCACACTTTTTTGTTTTTGACTTGTCAAATAATGACAAATATACAATTTTAGGCAACAAATTGCAATTAAATAAAACATGTGAATATTAAATTTGTAATTAAACTTTCAAAATAATTCAATTTATGTTCTTCACTTAATTACCCATTGCCTTTTGAATCATTCCTAATACTGATTAGAAAAATATTTTGAATGCTTCTGCATCTATCAATTCAGGAAAAATTTCAGATATTAATTAGTCTGCCGCCAGATCTCGAAACAGGATTGATCTATGAACCGGCAAGTTATATAGTCTATGTACTATTGGAGGTAATAGTATCCTAACAGGAAACAATTTTATATTTGTATCATGAATGATTTTTAAACCGGGTGGCCCAACACGATCAAGAGATGGACCCAAGTAAGATTTTGATAAATCATGAAGGGTTTCCGAAGAAGAATCAATAATAAAAGATGTGTTAGCTTTTTTCACTTGCCCTCAAAGACAACAATCAAACGTCAAAACCAAAACCTGCAACCTATTACATGGAACAGGCAAACAATAAAATACTAAAACCTGAAATGGTCAGAGCCACTCACGGGACTCGAACCCGCGACCTGCTCATTACGAGTGAGCTGCTCTACCAGCTGAGCTAAAGTGGCTTTTTAATTTCGGACGCGCGAATTTAATTATTTCAACCATTATTAACGGATGCAGCAGATAAAATCTTTGCTGAAAAAAATATTATCCTGCTTCAAAATCCTCTTATTAATGATGGTAATAAAAATTGTTGACGCCCGGTTAGTTATGGCTGTAAGGATTTACTTCCTGCAACCGGCTCTGTTAGGATAATAACTTACAATCTTGCCTGTGCAATGGCTATCATCTCCTCCCAAACACTCTTCTGTTCTTTTAAGGCAGCTACTTTATCAGCAGGATCTGTACGGCATTCAAGCAGTATCCATCCTCTATAATCAATCCCAACAAACAAATCCATCAACTTCTGATACGGGTAATCCCCTTCATCCAGCTCACGGACATGACAAATATCTCCAAACCTGTCTTTTACAAGGTTAAAATTGTACTCAAGTCCTTCTCCTGTGAGATCTTCAGGATTGCTGTTCCAGCAAACTGTAGACCCGTTATTACTTACATGATCCATTATCTTTTTGATATTGGGAAGTTCCTGAGTCCCTCTGCCATGCACTTCAAGCCTGATCTGCTGTCCCATGTCAAGTGCATACCTGCCTAACTCATCCAGGGCCTTGCCTATTTGTTCAAGTGTCTGATCGTGTGGTATGCCTTCATGAAACTGATTTGGTTTGACTTTAACACCAGAGCCTCCGATATCCTTACTCAAATGAAGCCATTGTTTTGTCGTTTCAATTGAATTTCTCAACATATCCCTGTCAGGCCAGTCGTACTGCTCATTCGTTCCCATCCCTACAATCTCTACCGGACTGTCTGCAAACTGTTTCCGCACATTTTCGCGTTCACTCTTCGTCAGATCCAGAGTAACACCGTGTGCATGTTCCACCCTCAGCTCCACCCCGTAAATTGCTGCCTCTGTGCAATTTTTAATAATTGTCGGAATATCCCAGTCCTTTGCCCAAAGATAAGTTACCAGGCCAAGCTTCATTTTTGAGCCGGGAAGGTTTTTGCAGGATGAGATAAGTAACCCCGGTAAAAAAGCACCACCTGCAACCAATGATAAATCCCGGAAAAATTCTTTTCTCGATCTTCTTTGTTCAAAAAATGTACTCACAATAAAGAATTTACTATTAAAACAGATCATAAAGATATAAATATGTTGTGGATACAACAATATCGCGTTTAAAGAAGTTTATTAATTTTACACCATCGGCTACAATGATTATGTATATAAAAAATTATAAATTTTCCATTCAGGAGCTTGGAATCCTCCCCTCTGATATAGAATTACTCTTAGGATTCACACCCGGCAGTGCACCTGATCCATTCCCCGGCATGATCAGAAATATACTGGCTGAGATCAGTGATATTACCAATATATCAGGGGGATACAAAAAATTCAACGATATCTCAATTGATAAAAATAAAAACACGATCAGCATAAATGGCCAGGTGTTTCATCCGGGAAAATATGCCGCTGAACAATTTACAAATGCTGTCTCAGCAGTAATATTTGTCTGTACTGCAGGAAAAGAAATCTCTGATTTGTCAGCATTGAAAAGAGACAAAGGCAATCAACTTGATGATTATATAACCGGTATAACCGGCAGTGTGATAGTTGAAAAAAGCGCTGAAAAGCTCAGAACAATCATAGAAACAGAAGCCGGCAAAGAAAATTTATACATTACCTCTTCCTTTTCTCCTGGTTATTGCGAATGGGATGTTGCTGAACAGCAAAAACTGTTTAAACTCTTACCAGATGAATTTTGCGGAATTAAACTCTCTCCTTCCTCACTGATGGATCCGGTTAAGTCATTGAGCGGAATAATATGCTCAGGGCCAGATTTTTTCGAACCTGAAAAACCCTGTTTCAGGTGCAGTGACAGGCATTGTATATTCGGGAAAATGAGACGGTTAAAAAAATCATAAAAATAATTACTATCCTTTGGATATATCAAAAGTAAAATATTTATTTGTTGTTGTCATTATCGCAGTTAGTGACATAGAAAATAATATTAAAATGAAAACATTTGGATCCCGTTAATTGTTTAAGCTTCACGGAATTCAATAAATAGATTGAAATTATGGTGACCAACAAACCTAAGGTAATTAAAGATTACAATAAACTTGATAAAAGCCTGCAGGAGCAGATCAAACTTGTCTATTCTGACGGCTTTGCAGACAACCTTATTCATTTTTTCGACAAAAACGGCATCAAGGTTACAGCTCTGCCTTTTGAGACAGAGGATATATACTATATGCTTAGGATGACAGAAAACGAGGCAATAGCAATTGTTGACGACGACGATGACTTTGATGACGACGGTTTCCTGAAAGATGATGTCAGGCAGGATTATGAAGACAAATATGCAGACCTTGATCACATATCCGACCAGCTTACCGAAGAAAGCGAAAATGATGATGATTAATATTTACTAATCAACCTGCCCGTGTAAATATGAATTTTTATCTTGTAACCTGTTCTCCTTAGTCACTGACCAGGCAGAATATTTTTTCTTGTATGCCGGGTCATTCATCCGTAGCTGCCTGCGTTTATAGGCAGGAATATTTTCTAATTCTTCAAGCTCCTCATCAGATACTGAAGAATAATCAATTTTTGTATTATCTGCTGTTTTCTTTCTTTCATTGGCAGTCTTAGGGTATAATACTTCAAACTCAAGATCTTCTGGAGCTTCTTCTTTATTTGCGGCCTCTACATTGAGAGAATCTGATTTCCGATCCGGCTGGGCCTGACTGTCTTCTGTAAAAGATTTTAATTCAGCACTATCCTCATCCTTGCCGGATCTGTCTGCCAGCTGATGTACCTCTTTTGTAATATTCCTGTCACCTGTGATATCGGGAATGGAACTCTTCCCGAAGCCGGTGGCTATTAACGTAACAGAGATATCTTCTCCAAGTGATTCATCCCTGCCATTACCCCAAATCAGGTCAGCATCAAATCCTGCCATATTCTGCAGATAGTCTGAAATTTTTCCCACTTCGTCCATAGTCACCTCCTGAACTCCCGAAGTTATGTTCAGCAAAATATTTTTTGCCCCCCGTATATCATTATTATTTAAAAGAGGGGAATTTAAAGCTTTTTGAACAGCTTCGGTGGCACGGTCTTTACCGCTGGCAATTCCCGTTCCCATAAGCGCCAGTCCGCTTTTACGCATAACAGTCTCCACATCAGCAAAATCAACATTTATATAGCCGGGAACTGTAATTATTTCTGCAATCCCTTTAGCTGCCGCAGCCAGTACATTGTCTGCCCTCGAAAATGCTTCTGAAATACCAAAATCACCATACATCTCGCGTATGCGCTCATTGTTGATCACCAGCAATGCATCGACGTGATCCTCCAGAGCTGCAATTCCGTCAATGGCCTGCCGTATCCTCCTCTTGCCTTCATTTCTGAATGGTATTGTAACAATTGCAACAGTGAGGAAACCTGACTCCCTGCAGGCCCCGGCAATGACCGGTGCACCGCCTGTCCCGGTGCCTCCTCCCATTCCGGCTGTTATAAATACCATTTTTGTGTTGTTCGAGAGTGCCGCCTTCACATCTTCTAAATTCTCGAGGGCCGCCTCCCTTCCTGTTTCGGGCTTGTTGCCAGCTCCACGCCCGCCGGTCAGGGAAGATCCCAGTTGAACTTTACAGGCAACAGGACTGGAATTCAGCGCCTGTGCATCGGTGTTGCAAACAACAAAATCGACATCACGTATTCCCTGCCTGAACATATAGTTGACTGCGTTACCGCCTCCGCCACCTATACCTACTACTTTAATCTCAGCTCCCGGACTATCTGAAAATGTCTTGTTTAATATTTTTTCTTCCATTTTGTTACTCATAAAATTGTAAAAAATCTTATTCCTCCATAGATTGGTCTTCATCTTCAAAAAACTTTCCCAACCCGAAATTTTTATAAAACCAGTTGTCTATATTACTTTCTGTAACCGGCTCATCAACTTTTTTACTCTTTTTTTTACTTTTCCTGGATGAGAAAAAGGACTTCTCGGGAACAGTTTTATTTTTTACCTTCTTTTTGGTAGTTACTTTAAGAGGCTGATCAAAAATATCTTCTTCCTGTTCCGGAAAGATTACCTCAAATTTATTATCCTCCTTTTCTTCAGTGTCATTATCAACTAACTCCACCTCTGTTTTTTTGCTCTCTTCCTTCTCCAGGTTAAATTTCTCCGGTTCTTTCTTTGTTTGAAGTAACTGGTTTGGATTAGTCAGAAAGCCTGTCGCAAGTATTGTTACACTTACATTATCTCCAAGAGATTCGTCATAGCCATTACCCCAAATAATATCAGCTTCCTGTCCGGCCTTCTCCTGCAACGTTTCAATTATCTCTCCTATCTCACCAATAGTAATTTCATCTTTCCCTGAAATTATATTAAGGAGAATATTCTTGGTGCCGTAAATATCATTACTGTCGAGCAGAGGAGATTCAAGAGCCATATTAACAGCTTTCAGCGCCCTCCCCTCGCCGGATGCAATTCCTGTCCCCATGATGAATACGTTACTGTTATGCATAACTGTATATACATCTGCGTAGTCAATATTTACATTGCCATGGAGTGTAATAATTTCGGCCACACCTTTTACGGCTGTGGCTACAATATTGTCGGCCATTTTAAATGCCTGCCGGGCCGGAAGATCGCCAAAAATATTATGAAGACGTTGATTGCTGACTACCAACATACTGTCGACATATTCACCTAACTTCTTTATGCCATCCATTGCCTGTCCGAAGCGCTTTTTGCCCTCTGCCGGTGAAGGTACAGTTACTACAGCGATAGTAAGAATATCGAGATCACTGGCCAGGCTTGCAATCACAGGGGCCGCACCTGTACCGGTACCTCCTCCCATACCTGCCGTTATGAAGAGCATTTTTGTGTCCCTTCCCAGTACCTTCTTTATGTCTTCTGAATTTTCACGTGCTGCATCTTCACCCATTTGCGGCATATTACCTGCTCCCCTTCCTTCGGTCAGAGTAACCCCCAGCTGGATCTTAACCGGCACAGGACTGCTCTCCATAGCCTGGGAGTCAGTGTTACAAATTATGAAGTCTACTCCAGCGATTCCCTCTTCGAACATATGACTGACCGCATTGCAGCCTCCCCCTCCTACCCCGATTACTTTAATTATGGAAGATGAAGTTCGTGGAAATTGAAAATTAACTAATTCGGTCATATCATTAAATTTTAATTAAGTGCAACATCCTCATCGTCATCAACATAGTCAAGAACTCCCTGTACAACACCCTTCAACCAGGGTGAAAAACCTCCCTCTTTTTTCTTTTTACCCTTTCTCATCTTCTCTTTGGATACCGGATCTTTCTCTTCCAGGCTCATCTTTAATAATCCCAAAGCTGTATAATATTCTGAAAAGGCAAAATCTTTATTTACCCCCGCCGGCTTAATCACAGGGAAGGCCATCCTGGCATCCATCCCGGTTCTGAATTTAACAAGTGAAATCAGGTTTTGCATCTTACCTGTACCTCCGGTAACGACTATTCCCGAGCCAAGCTGGTCAACAATACCTGATCCTTCAATATGATAATAAACATTGTCAATTATCTCTTCAAGTCTCGCCTGAATGATAAACGCCAGGCTCTTAAAGGATATTTCCTTAGGTTCCCAACCGCTGTGACCCGGAATGGTTACTATCTTCTGGTCATCTGCAAAGTCACCGAGAGCCTCACCGTACTGTATTTTCAGCTGTTCCGCCCATTTGGGAAGTATTGAACATCCCTCTTTTATATCTTTTGAAATAACCTCACCCCCAAAGGGAACAACAGCAGTATGGATAAGTACTCCTTCATTATATACAGAAACCTTGGTGGTCCCTGCCCCTATATCGAGCAAAATAACACCCATCTCCTTTTCGTCGTCAGTTAAAACAGCTTCACTCGTAGCTAATGGGGAAAAAACGATATCCCCTGTTTCCACACCGGCCTTGTCAAGTACCCGCTTTATGTTTGTCAGATGAACTTCGGGTACTGTTATCAACCTGTATCCTCCTTCTATCTTCCTGCCAGTGGTACCAACCGGATTGATCTCCCTTATCTCATCATCAATAATAAAACCCTGAGGCATGGTGTGAACTATTTTAAAATCTTTCTCCGGTTTTAAATTTTTTGCTTCACTTAATAATTCATTCACATCAGACCCGGACACTACCCCTTCTGAAGTAAACCGGTAGCCCCTGTACTCATAAATCTTAACAGGCTGGCCGGCATATGCAATATCAACTTTCTGAATCTTTATTTCAGTCAGATCCCCCAATTTCGACAATACCTTATCAACCGAAGCCGAAGCTTCATCGATATTCAGTATCACTCCCCGCTTTATTCCGTTCGATGGTACTTTCGCTGAACCTAAAATTTCTATTTTGCCATCTTCTGTTCTCTGACCTGCAAGGGCGGTAATTTTAGATGTACCTAAATCGATTACTACTGAAACATTTGATTTTGAAGCCATATCTATCGTCTTTTTGCAATTACCTGATTTCTGTATTTTACACTTATTCGCGCATATTTATTCCAGTTATTCCTGGCGAGAACCTGTTTGTAAAATGCCTTTATATTGCTCAGTTTATTTTCATAATCATCGATACTCCCTAATTCTATCAGGTGGTCACCTACCAGCGGTGTCAGAATAAGCTCTTCCTGATTCTTAACATGTATCTGCTGTATCTGAGCTTTCCAAAAACTATCACTTTCAATAAAAAGCACAAAGGGCAACAGCCGTTCCCTGGCATAATCATCTGAAAAATTCCCTGTTATTACCAATACATTGGCAGCATAATTCACAGATAAAGGTATTTTTTCGCCAAACCTGTCGAGATAATAGCTGCCTGACGAAGACATTATCCTGACTGCCGGATCCCTGTGTCTTATCTTTACTCCTAATATACCGGAATAGGAGGTTGTGTCTCTTGCTGTTATCTTGTAAACCTCAGCCTTATAAACAGCCTGATGCTTTTCTATTTCTTTTTCAATATGGTAAGCATTTATCTTTCTGAGCTGCTTTCCTGTCAGCTTAGTATCAGCAGATTTCACCAAACGTATAATCTCCTCTCTTTCAATTCTTATCTGATCATTCTCCCTGAATATAACCTCAATACTGTTGCAGGTGGTATTCCTGCTTTCCTTTGCTGAAAAAGAGAGCGTTACCACTAAAAAAACTATTAGTAACAGAATAGCAATAAGCTGAAATAGTTTATGTAGCATCTTTTTTACTTTTTAATACTTCTGTTATATCATCTGATATACTGTCTATATCGCCTGCACCTAAGGTTATTACTATGTCAGTAGAATGGTCTCCAAGCAGGGAGGCGACCTCTTCTTTTTCTGCCAGGTATTTTTTATCTGACTTCATTATATTATATATCAGCTCCGAGGAGACACCGGGTATAGGGTCTTCTCTGGCCGGATAAACAGGCACCAGTATTGTCTCGTCGAGCAGGTCGAGGCTTGCCGCAAATTCATTTACGAAATCTCTTGTGCGGCTATAAAGATGCGGCTGAAATATACCTGTAACTTTCCGTCCCGGATAAAGAGCCTTAACAGAATTAATCACTGCACTAAGCTCCCTGGGATGATGGGCATAATCATCAATATAAACATGTCTTTCATCACGGAAACGTACATCAAAACGTCTGACTACTCCCTGGTAGTCTTCTAAACCTGCTTTTATCACAACTGCATCAGCTCCCGCGAGAAAAGCTGCGGCTGATGCGGCAACTGCATTCTCAACATTTATCAGTCCGGGATAACCCAACCGGCAATCCGGGACAACTCCTTCAGGTGTGTGCAGATCAAAACTATAATATCCTCCCTCGCCTGACAACCTCAGGTTGAGAGCATAAAAATCTGCGCTGTTATCATTAAGTGAATATGAATATACTGTCGCTTTTGTCTTTTCGATATTTATTTCCAGGCCTGTCTTGATTACAAGCATGCCACCCTCCCTTATCTGGGATATAAATTTTTCGAATGACTCTATCATCCTCTCCTTCCTGCCATAAATATCGAGATGATCAGCGTCTGCCGAAGTCACAACTGCTATCAGAGGGGTAAGATTTAAAAACGAACGGTCGAATTCATCTGCTTCTGCCACGATCCATGGCGACCCCTCTTTGGGCAGAAGAAGGTTACTGCCAGTATTCTTTGAAATGCCGCCCAGGAATGCTCCGCATCCGGCCTCTGTTTTTTTGAGAATATTAGCTGCCATAGTGCTAACTGTCGTCTTTCCATGAGTGCCGGCAACTGCAATGCAATCTTTCTCATTACAAACCATTCCAAGCACCTTTGCCCGCTTAAGCAATCCGACAGGTTTCTCCCTGAACCACGAAAGTTCACCATGATCATCAGGAAGAGCAGGAGTAAAGACAGCCAGTGTCTCATACGGATTCCAGTTAGAGGGTATTTTACGAATGTCATCATCGTAATGGACATCAATACCTTCTGACTGCAACGCATCTGTAAGAGCAGTCCGGGTCTTGTCATACCCGGCAACATTTTTACCGGTAAATTTGAAATAACGGGCAAGTGCGCTCATGCCAATGCCACCTATTCCTAAAAAATAAACATTCTTAATATTTTCGAGCAAATTCATTCTTTTAATAATTTTTCTGCTTCATCAACTATATGTCCGGCAGCATGCGGCCTTGCCATCCTTTTAATATTTTCGGAAAGGAGACGGCACTCTTCCGGGGTATTTACAATTCTCAATGCCTCATTAATAAGTTTATCATTTATTTCTTTATCAGCAATCATAACAGCTGCTCCTTTTTCGACCAGAGCCAGTGCATTCTTTGTCTGGTGATCCTCGGCCACATTCGGCGAAGGCACCAGAATTGACGGCTTCCCGACGAGACAAAGCTCAGAGATCGTTCCGGCTCCTGCCCTTGATATTACAACGTCTGCCACCGCATAAGCCAGATCCATTCTTGAAATAAATTCTACTATAAAAAGGTTATCCGGTATTTTCTTATCCAGCTTTTCCAGAATCCTTTTATAATAGATAGAACCAGTCTGCCAGATGAATTCAACACCTGATGCAGCTATCTGATCCAACCCTCCTGTCACGGCTTCATTCACAGATTGAGCCCCCAGACTCCCTCCTAAAACAAGGATTACCTTTTCTCCCTTTTTCAGTCCGAAGTGACCAATCGCCTCTTTTTTTGCCTCATCTGTTATCTTAAGGTTCTCACGCACAGGATTACCGGTAATGACTATCTTATTTCCCGGAAAATATTTTTCCATATTTTCAAATGCCACACAAATAGTCTTTGCCTTCTTTCCAAGCAATTTATTTGTAATTCCTGCAAAAGAGTTCTGTTCCTGAATAAGGTAAGGTATACCTTTAGCGGCGGCAGCCCTAAGCAGCGGTCCGCTTGCAAATCCTCCCACACCTATTGCTATCTGAGGTTTAAACTGGTTGATTATCTTCTGTGCAAGGTTATAACTTTTCAACAGGCGAACCACAAACCTCACCATTCCGATACCCGGTTTGCGGGGCATCCCGGTAACAGGCAATCCTATTATCCGGTAGCCTGACTGAGGTACTTTTTCCATCTCCATGCGGTTTTCGGCGCCTACAAATAAAATCAGTGCTTCAGGAAATCTTTTCCTGATCTCATTGGCAATTGCCAGGGCCGGAAAAATATGCCCTCCTGTGCCACCTCCGCTTATTATTACTCTTTCTATTTTCATTTATGCATTTCAAAATCCTCGTCAGGCATGTTCACCTGAACAGCAGGTTTCTGAGTTTCACGATTTATCTGATTCTGATAACTTACACTTAAAATACAGCCAAAAGCCACTGATGTAAAAAGCAGGGAGGACCCTCCGAGGCTTATCCATGGAAGTGGCTGTCCGGTTACCGGCAAAACACCTGAAGACACTCCGATATTTATCATTGCCTGAAAAACCAGTAAAACAGTCAGCCCTGTCACCAAAAATGCCGGGAAAGTCCTGGTCGCCCGCCTCACAATCACCACGCTTCGGAAAAAAAATATCATATATAAAAACATAACCCCTATACCTGTTATCAGGCCATACTCTTCTACAATAATTGCAAAAATAAAGTCATTATAAGCTGAAGCCATATAATTACTTACATTCGAATGCCCGGGTCCCTTTCCAATAATACCACCCTCATATATTGCCAGTTTTGCGTAATCTGCCTGGGTTATTCCTTTTTCAGAATTAGGGTCACCATTGATAAACCTGTCTATTCTGCCCTTTACAGTATGTATGCGTGCCGGGGTATCGGGAAAATGATCTGCTGCAATATAAGCCGCGGCTACAATAGAAACTCCGAGTACAATTACAATAAACAGGTATTTCAGAGACACCCGGCCTACAAACATCATCGTAAAAATGGTAGCAAACAGAAGAGCAGCAGTTGAAAAATTTGAAATAAATATCAATCCGCAAATTATCACAGTGTGGCTTATTATCTTTATGAATGCCTTTTTTAACTGTCTCTTTGTTCCCTGACTCTTTCCTAACACCCGTGCAGCGTACATAATAAGAGCAATCTTTGCAAACTCGGCTGGCTGAAAAGAGATGAACCCCAGATCAAGGGTCCTGCCTGTTCCGTGTAATGATCCTGTAAATTTTAATATCGCTGTAACCAGCAACAATCCAATACTTATATAGACCAGAAGGTTGGCGAGTACTGAATAGATCCTTACAGAAAAAAAATTGACCATCACCAGCATCAGCCCAAGCCCTGTGCCAAGGAAAAAAACCTGCCTGATAAGAAAATACCAGGTATTACCTGAAGCCTGCCGGTATGCCAGGGCGCCTGTCGAACTATAAACTATCAATAATGACAGCAATGACAGGAGCATCAGTACAATCCACAGTACCCGGTCACCTTTGAATATTTTAGATTGAGCAAACACCATAAATTATAAGCTCCTTACTTCATTTTTAAACTGACGTCCACGGTCTTCATAATTTTCAAACAGGTCGAAACTTGCACAAGCAGGTGATAACAATACTATGTCACCATTTTTAGCCAGATAATACGAAGCTTTCACCGCTTCCTCCATGCTATTAGTATCTATTACATTTTCAACTACCTTATCAAAGGCTTTATGTATCCTGGAATTATCCTTTCCCAGACAAACAATTGCTTTTACCTTTTCTCTGACTACCGGCATAAGCATAGAATAGTCATTCCCTTTATCTATCCCCCCGGCAATCCAGACTACAGGCTTTTTAACCGACTCAAGTGCAT
>CAZBWK010000072.1:0-20542 GCA_964495655.1 uncultured Prolixibacteraceae bacterium
GAAACATTCGGGCTGAATCATTTACTTACAGGAGCTGTGCTTGCAGTGCTGCTTGCAATGATAATACTTGGGGGAATTAAAAGAATTGCAAAGGTAACTTCGCGCCTTGTACCTGTAATGGCAATAATTTACTTCGTCGGGGCAATAGCTGTTATTGTCTGTAATTATCAAAACATATTGCCATCACTGTACACAATAATTTCGGATGTGTTTACAGGTACTGCCGCTGCCGGTGGATTCCTTGGAGGCAGTGTGGCATTTGCATTTAACAGGGGTGTTAACAGAGGGCTGTTTTCAAATGAAGCCGGACAGGGTTCAGCACCAATAGCACATGCTGCTGCCCGGGCCCATGAACCTGTATCAGAAGGACTGGTAGCTCTGCTCGAACCATTTATCGATACTATAATAATATGTACTCTTACAGGTCTGGTGATCCTGTCATCAGGAGTATGGAAGGAAAAAATACAAAACCAGTTCCAGAATACCGACCTGATCGTCCTTGACGGACAATACTCTGATTCTGATCCCGCTGACCAGGAACAATTATATAATTTCCTTGCCGGGGAAACTGACCTTGATCTCTATTCAGGCAGCCTGAAAGTGGTTAGCGGGGAGATTCAGGATCAGCCTGCCATTATTCATGCCAGGTCACTCGCCGCTAATGTAAAGGTGTGGATGAACAGTCAGCCCTATACGGGTAACATATCCTTCAGCGGAGGCAAGCTTATCAGTCAGGCCGGAATGACTCTTACAGGCGAATCACTTTTACATAGCGCTCCTCTGACAACAGTGGCTTTTACACGAAGCTGGTTCGGTAATTACGGTAAATATATCGTATCCATCGGCCTGTTACTTTTTGCATTTTCAACTGCCATCAGCTGGTCCTATTACGGCGACAGGGCAGTTACTTACCTTTTTGGCATGAAAGGGGTTATATATTACAGAATAGTTTATGTTATTGGTTTTTTCTTAGCATCTTTCACCGATACAACCATAATTTGGACTTTATCAGGAATAACGATTGCACTGATGACAATTCCAAACCTGTTAGGAATTTTAACTCTCTCTAAAGAGATGAAAAATGAAGTCACTCTATTCTTCGATGAATACTTACAAAAATTCCCGGGCAAAAAGGGAGACCAGCTAAAACTGAAATGAGCAGGGTAATGAAACACTTCCCCTTCCGGCATTGTCATATTGGTTTTACTTGCTAAATTTACATTTTTATTTGAAAATGTTTGAAACATATCCTGATAGTTTTGAAGAGAAGACAGGATTCAACCGTATACGTGAAATGGTGCTGAACAAATGTCTCAGCACCATGGGGACCGAATGGGTTGAAAAGATGAGTTTTTCTGATGATTTTAATTCTGTTTCCCTGCAGCTTAATGAAGTAGCGGAATTTTGCAGAATTATAAGAGAATTTGAGGATTTCCCTGATAACCACTTTTATGACCTGCGTAACGCACTTCGCAAGATCAGGATTGAAGGCCGTTTCCTGGAGGTTTCAGAACTGTTCGATCTGAAACGCTCTCTGGAATCAGTTAAAAGTATAATCCTGTTTTTTAAAAATATTGAAGATGAGAGCTTCCCCCTGCTGCGAAAGAAAACAGAAAGAGTACAGATTTTCCCTTATATCTGTGAAAGAGCAGATCAGATCATCAATAAATATGGCCATATCCGTGATAATGCATCAGCGGAACTGGCTCATATAAAGAGAAGTATCCTGGCGCTCCAGACTGGCATATCAAAACGTTTGCAGGCCATATTAAAACAAGCCGCTAAAGACGGACTGGCAGATGAAAATGCATCAGTAACTATAAGGGACGGCAGGGCGGTAATACCTGTATCTGCTGCAAACAAAAGAAAGATCAAAGGGATTGTTTATGATGAGTCTGCAACAGGTAAAACAGCCTATATTGAGCCAAATGAAATTGTTGAAATGAATAACGAGCTAAGGGAGCTCGAATATGCAGAACGCCGTGAGATTATTCGTATTCTTACAAAATTTTCAGACGATATACGTCCATACCTTGATGATATACTCTGTTCATACGACTTTTTGGGAGAGATCGACTTTATACGGGCTAAAGCATTGCTGGCTGTTGAATTCAATTCAATTACCCCTGAATTGGTGGATATCCCTTTAATCGACTGGCACCAGGCAGTTCATCCGTTGCTTTTAAAGTCGCTGACCAGAGAAAACCGGAAAATTGTCCCTCTCGACATTCATATTGACAGCCAAAATCATATTTTACTTATATCCGGGCCCAACGCAGGAGGTAAATCTGTCTGCCTAAAGACGGTAGGATTGCTTCAATATATGGTTCAATGCGGATTGGCGATACCGGCCGGAGAGGGAAGTAAAACAGGGATCTTCCGCAAAATATTTATTGATATCGGTGATGAGCAGTCATTGGAAAATGACCTGAGCACCTACAGCTCACACCTTATTAATATGAAGTATTTTATTAAAAACAGTGACGATAAGACTCTTGTACTTATTGATGAATTTGGTTCAGGTACAGAACCTGCCCTTGGCGCAGCAATTGCTGAATCAATACTTGAGGAACTGGTGCGGTTGAGAACTTTCGGAGTTATCACCACCCACTATACAAACCTGAAACATTTTGCCTCTTCAACAGAAGGAATAATTAACGGCGCTATGCTTTACGATTCACAAAGCATGAATCCGCTCTTCAGACTGGATATTGGGAAACCGGGAAGCTCATTTGCTTTTGAGATAGCAGGAAAAATAGGCCTTCCTGAAATTATTCTGCAAGCCGCCACTCAGAAAGCAGGGAAAAAGCATATTGATTTTGACCGGAACCTGAGAAAAATTGATCGAGATAAACGTTACTGGGAGAACAAGAGACAGAAGATCAGGAAGGTTGAAAAAATGCTTGATTCGCTGGCAGCCAACTATGAGGCTGAACTTCAAGCATTAAAAAAATCCCGTAAAGAGATCATGGAGAGTGCCAGAGAGGAGGCAAAACTTCTTTTGGCGGGAGTTAATAAAAAAATTGAAAATACTATATCCGAAATAAAAAAGGCACAGGCAGAAAAGGAAAGAACAAAAAAAGCAAGAGAAGAGCTGGAAGCCGTAAAAGCAGAAGTGAAGAATACACCGGCAGACGAGGATGAACGGATAGCTGCTAAGATAGTGAAGCTTCACCAAAAGGAACAAAAGCGAAACAGGAGAAGGCCCCCCGGGGAAAAAAGTGAAACGATCAAAAAACCGGTTGAGGATAAAGCTGAACTTCAGCCCGGCGACAAAGTAAGAATAAAAGGACAGGAACTGATTGGAGACCTTATTGAATTAAACGAAAAAAATGCGATCATCGCATTCGGACAACTTATTACAACAATACCACGTGCCCGTATCGACCGGCTCAGTAACAAGGAGGCCAGACAATATAAAAGACAGAGTAAAGGTGGTGGCGGAGCCCGGTTAATAAGCAAGCTCTCAGACCAAAGACTGAATTTCAAATCTGAAATCGACGTTCGCGGACACCGTGCTGAAGAAGCGCTGGCGAATATCAGGGAATTCATTGACCAGGCTGTTATGTTTGAAGTACGTAAATTGAGGATTCTTCATGGCAAAGGCCACGGCATTCTAAAAGAAACCATTAGAAATTACCTTGGATCTGAGCCTCTCGTTCATAGCTTTAATGATGAACATGTCGACCTGGGAGGAGCCGGCATTACTGTGGTCGAGCTGTCGCTGTAATACCGGATTGCCTTAAACTTCAGGAATATCAATTCCAGTCCGGTTAATCACATCGAGCAACAATTGTGACTTGACAGGTTTTCCGTTTTTGGTAAGGACAGTTGTTATACGTGCATTTATTATCAGCTTATTGTCATTTTTTCGTACTATCTGCTGGTCAAAAACAATACGCAAATGTCCCTGTTTTTTTAGCTTCAGCCGCACAACGAACTCTTCATCCGGACGCAATGATGATTTATAATCAATTTCAGCACGAATTACTACCGCATCAATGCCTTGATTATGTAACCAGGCAAAACCGATACCTGCTTTTTGGATGAAAAGATGGCGGCAGTGCTCAAGATAGTGCAAATAGACAGCATTATTGACAATACCCTGCAAATCACATTCATAATCGCGTACCTGCAGCTCTGTTT
This sequence comes from uncultured Prolixibacteraceae bacterium, assembly GCA_964495655.1. GTDB lineage: Bacteria > Bacteroidota > Bacteroidia > Bacteroidales > Prolixibacteraceae > JAAYJR01. The sequence goes on from CAZBWK010000072.1 coordinate 4,147, forward strand.
CAAAATCGAAATTTGTCATTTTATTTTAAAATCAAGCAATTTTATATTCTCCAGATACCCTTCAAGGTGATCTCCGATATTTACCGGTCCCACACCTGCAGGTGTGCCGGTATAGATAAGGTCCCCCATCTTCAGGGTCATGAACTGCGACACGTGAGCAATTATATCTTCAAAACTGAAAATCATCCTGCCTGAACTCCCCTCCTGCACAGGTTTCCCGTTAACTTTTAAGGTAAACCTGATATTTTCAGGATCAGGCAGTGAGCCGAGAGGCACAAACGAACTGCCAATAACGGCAGACCCGTCAAATGCCTTGGCCTTCTCCCAGGGAAGGCCCCTCTCCTTCAAACTGTTCTGAATATCACGTGCCGTAAAATCTATTCCAAGTCCGACTTCATTGAAATACCTTCCGGCAAACCGCTTTCCAATATTTTTACCAAGCTTGTTGATCCTGAGAACAAGTTCAATCTCGTGATGTACCTCCTTTGTCCAGTCTGGTATAAAGAACGGATCATTCTTCCTTAGGATCGAGGAATCGGGTTTCATAAAAAAAACCGGCTCATCGGGAAGGTCATTATTCAACTCCTTTACGTGAGAAAAGTAATTCCTCCCAATACAAATAATCTTCACTGTCAATAAAAATTTTTACTTTTCCAAAATTCTTAACTTAATCTGTGTCAGTACTTTTTTAGTATAAAGGGGAAATTCACTGTTCATGATCCACCCAAAATAGCCCGGTTGCTCACGGAGCACCTTTTCTACAGGGACACCTCTGTTTTTTCCAAAGTTAAAAACCTCGACACCTTTATCGTTATATACAATCCTGCCTACAAAATCCACATTACGGTCGTACGAGGAAAACTCACTTAACTTTTCCACATCATTGACCACTGGTACTGATGTGGCTCCGTTACTGTCCTCGAACTCCACCCCTTTATACACTTCAAGCTGTGCTTTAAGCACCTCATAAGTTGCCCGGGTGTCTGCAATTGCAGAATGAGCATCCACTAATGGTTTGCCACAATAAAACTTATAGGCTGCTGCAAGAGTCCGCTTTTCCATCTTATGAAAGATAGCCTGCACATCAATAAACTTTCTCTTCTTAAGGTCTATATCCACATCAGCACGCAGGAACTCTTCTGCAAGCATGGGAATATCAAACCTGTTAGAATTAAAACCAGCCAAATCGCAACCTTCAATAAATTTTGCGATATTCCTGGCTACCTCTCTGAAAACCGGTTCATTTGCGACATCTTCATTTGTTATTCCATGTATCCTTATTGATTCTTCGGGTATCGGCATTTCAGGGTTTATCCTCAGCACTTTCTCCTCCTCACTGCCGTCAAGGTGAATTTTTAATATAGCTATTTCAACAATTCTGTCTTTTACTATGTCTATCCCTGTAGTCTCAAGATCAAGAAAAACAACCGGATTTTTTATATTTAACTGCATTTTAAGCATTTATCATCATTGGCATCAAAAGCATCAAAACATCTTCAACATCTTCATCCACCTCAACAGGCAGTAAAAGTCCGGCACGCGAAGGATCACTCATTTCCAGCCTTATTTCACCAGCCGAAAGATTCGCCAGTATCTCCAGCAGGAACGTAGATTTAAAGCCAATCTCAATCTCTTCCCCGTTATACTCACAATTAAGCCTTTCTACAGCAGAAATTGAATAGTCAATATCCTGTGCGGAAACTACAAGCTGGTTGTCGTTGATCGTTAACTTAATTAAATTGCTTGCCTGATTTGAAAAAACTGATACACGTTTTAGAGTATTATAAAATGCCTGCCTGTCTATTACCATCTTATTAGGATTTTCAGAAGGTATAACTGAATTATAGCTGGGATAATTACCCTCTAAAAGGCGGCAAATAAGTTTATATTGTGATAAAGTAAATATGGCGTTCTTCTCATCAAATTCAAGCATTACATCATTATCCTCCCTGGGAAGTAGATTCCTGAGTAATCCGGCCGGTTTTTTTGGCAATATAAAAGAAGAATCAAATTCTGATACTGTGTCGGTTCTGCGGTAACGCACCAGTTTATGGGCATCTGAGGCAACAAAACTAATATTTTCGTCCGAAAGCTCGATAAAGATCCCGTTCATGACCGGTCGTAATTCATCATCGGCAGTGGCGAAAAGTGTTTTCTCTATCCCTTTTAGCAGTACTCTTTGCCCCAGTCTCACAGATGTTGCAGACTCTTCATTCACTGAAGGCAGTTCGGGAAAATCTTCACCACTCTGTCCGACAATACTGAATTTACCGTTTTCAGAAAATATCTCAACAGCAAAATTTTCAGTATTTATCTGAAATGTGAGCGGTTGTTCGGGAAACTCTTTTAATGTATCGATTAAAAGCTTTGCCGGAATAGCAATTATTCCTTCCCCCTCAGTGTTATCAAGTTCAATACTTGTTATTAAAGTTGACTCAAGGTCGGAGGCTGTAACAACAATCTCATTCCCGGTAAGATTAAAAAGGAAGTTATCTAAAATGGGCATTGTGCTTTTGCTGCTGATTACCTTGCTTATTGCGGACAGGTGGCTCAACAATTCTGTACTTGAAATAACAAACTTCATAAGTATCTAATTTTTAGTTTATTTTTTTGATAAATTACAAAATATTATTCACCGGTAATAACGGATATCCAATCGAACCGGCCTGCCGGTTATAAGATCGAAGTATACGAATATACAAACTTTCATTTTATTTCCATGCCGGTATAACTTCGATTTTTTCAGGCATTTATTAACGCTTGTTCCGGTATTTTCTGACAGCATTATAAATGATACCCCAGAAGGCCACAATGATAAGAGGAGTCAACACATTCAGAAGCTGCCAACGGGACCTCTCTTCACGCAAACGCACTTTATCCAGCAATCTTAATTTTTGGGTCCTGCTGCGTAATTGCATTATTCCCCGGTCGTCGTTCAGATAATAGATAATGTTGAGTAAAAAATCTTTATTGCCGAATGTACGGCCTGATACCCGGTCGTAGCCAAGTTCCCCCACACGGGGAGGATTCGCCGAGTAGTCAACCTGATTTACTATGATGCCGCCATCGGCTATAACAACCATTTTTGTGTACGGGCTATCCTCAATCACCTCCGGTCTGCTTATGCCGATAGCTTCTGTCATCCTGTTTTTGAACACAGAAGTAAAGGAACCTTCAAGCAGAACCCCGACAGGTATGAACTGCTGGTTAAACAGTTCACGCGCAGGAGGATTGTCAATATTTTTAAGGCTTACCGCAGAAGGGGATTTTACCCTTCTGGCATAAGGGGATGTTGTTAATATCACACTTTTTCTGATGGGATTTCCTGAAACAGTATCAACAGAAGAGACAAACTCTGTAAAGACCCGGTTTATATTGCGACTCAGCGGATGATTATCATCAGGTACCAGCAAAGGTGAATAATACCACGGATGAAGGGTAAACCTGGGGGTGGTACCGGGGGGCGCTGTATTTACACGTAACCTTGCACACTCGACATCCTGCAGCAGTTCATAATTAATGCGAACTCCGTAATTAAACAGCTGGTCGTGCAGGTTCAGGTCACGGGGAAATGCAAAGGTCAGATGCCCTTTCGACAAACTGTCAATGCTTACCTGCACAGGATCAATAAGCCATACCACTTTGCCTCCCTGCATTATATACTGATCAATCATATACTTATCCTTCTCGCTGAAGGGTTGAACAGGATCAGCTATTATAAGTATCTCTGCCACACTCTTGCCGCTTGTTAATGAGTCGGCAGTTACACGTTTGACCAGAAAATCTTCAGTCAGCGATGCTGTAATGTCATAAACCTGGTATCTGTCAGCTTCGCCATGACCCTCCAGAAAGGCTAATGAAGGCCTTCTCTTTCGCATCAGCTTCCTGAATGCATTTACCAGCTCAAATTCGACACTTTCAATCGAGTGATTAAAATTAACTTCGTGCGAAAAATCTGAATTATATTTTAAAAAGTTGACGGCAGCCTCTTTCCCTTCATACCTGATCAGGGCACCGGGGAATATCTGCCTGGCGCTGACCCCCTCATCTGTCTCGCGCCTGAAACTTACAGGTTTTACTCCTTTTGAAATAATTGACTCAATAAACTGCTCCCTTTTCTCAATATTAGCAATAGTGTAAGGATCAGTAATCTTTATCCTTATATTCTTGTCTGACCAGGCATTTAATACAGCTACCTTTTCAAATACCTCCTGCTGAACTTTTCTCAGTCCCGGTTCAAGTTTTCCAGCAAGGAAGAACTCAACCCCCGCATGACTTTCCATACTGGTTGCTATCTCCCTGCTGACAGCAGACAAGGTATAACGTTTGTCTGAAGTCAGGTCAATCCTGTAAAAAATATTACCCGACACAAAAAAGACAACCGGCATAACAATAAAAATAAGAACAGTTCTTTTCCTGTACTTCTTATCTTTCCATTTACCTTCTCTTAAAGATCCTGCGGTGATCCATAAAAACAGGAATGTCATCCCGGCAAAATATATAAGGTCTCTGAGATCTATCACCCCTCGTGCAACAGAAAGGTAATGGTTGTTAATACTTAGCCACGACAGCAACTGCTCAGGTAAATAAGGGACACCACTGCCAGCGACAAAATCAAAACCCAGGAAAAAGGCAAAGGAAATTGCCATTGCCAGAATGAAGGATATGATCTGATTATCGGTAAGCGAAGATGCAAAAATGCCTATTGCTATATAGATAGCAGCAAGAAAGAAAAGGCCGGCAAATGATCCCCAGGCAGCGCCGGTATCAATTATTCCCACGGGATTACCAAGTAGATAAACAGACAGAAACCATATTAATGTTGGCAGCAATGAAAAGAATACAAGGAGAAGGCCTGCAAGGAACTTGGCCAGAACCAGTTTAACATCCTGCACCGGACGGGTAAGGAGAATTTCAAGCGTGCCACTCCTCTTCTCGTCAGCAAAAAACCTCATGGTAATTGCCGGTATAAGGAAGAGATAAAGCCAGGGAGCAAGTGAGAAAAAACCTTCCAGGGTAGCATATCCGTTATCGGGAATATTGTAAAGGCCCGGAAAGATCCAAAGAAACAAACCGGCAACCAGCAAAAAAGCAGTTATTGCCAAATAACCGGTCAGCGAACCAAAAAAAATATTTATCTCCTTTTTTAATAAACTGTACATGGTTTAAAATATATCGGATTTACCCATCACCCGCAATTAACAATTCGATCATTCTGGCTGCCGTTCTGCGTGAGCTGCCTGCATCACCTGTCAGTTTTCTCAAACGGCCGTAATCATCAATTATTCTCTTTCTGTAGTTCTGATCACAGAGCAAACGGGTTAATTCATTTCTTACATTGCCGGCTGTCATCTCCACCTGTAAATACTCTTTTACTGACTCTTTCCCCAAAATAAGATTAGGAAGCGACACCCATTTTACATGTAATAAAACATACTTCATCAGCCAGTAAAGCAGCCAACCCCCCTCCAGCCTGTACAGGACAGATTGCGGCACATTGAAAAGGGCTGTCTCGAGCGATGCTGTCCCGGATGTGACCAGGGCAGCATAAGCATTATTTAAAAGATCATAAGTCTGATCAAAAATAAGGGCAATACCTGAATCTTCAAGTATACTATCATATATGTGGCTGTCAACACTTCTGACGCCTGCTACAACAAACTGGAAATTACTGAATCCTTCCACAGCCTTCTTCATAACGGGCAGGGAGTTCCTTATCTCCTGTTTTCTGCTTCCGGCAAGCAGGGCAACCACCGGTCGCTCATCCAGGTTATTCTCTTCCAGAAACTGTGGTCCCGGCCGTGCATTTTTCAGAAATGAGGTTACAGAATCCATCAACGGATTACCAGTGTAATGAACATTAATTCCATGCTTTCTGAAAAAATCCGTTTCGAAAGGCAGAATTGTAAAAATCTCATCGGCAAATTTCCTGAGCTTTTTTACCCTGTACTCTTTCCATGCCCAAACTTTTGGGGCTATATAGTAAAAAACTTTAATGTCTTGTTTATGTGCAAATTCGGCAATCTTCAGATTAAAGCCGGGATAATCTATCAGGATGAGAACATCCGGAGAGTATTTAAGCAGGTCCTGTCTGCAATAATTCATAAACCTCCCGATGGTCCTGATGTTAAGAACAACATTCACCACTCCCATAAATGCCATTTCACGATAATGATGAACCAACCCGTCCCCTGCAGCCTTAACCATTAGCTCACCGCCAAAAAACCTGAATTTTGCCGTTCGGTCAGCCTCTTTTAACTCCCTGATTAAATGGGAACCATGCAAATCTCCGGAAGCTTCACCGGCAATAAGATAATACTTCATCCCGTTAACAATTTTCAAACATGCATACAACAAAAACCACAAATTCTGTCCTTCATTTGTTATGACTATTCAAATATCATAACCGCCCGGACTAAATTCTAAAATGCCTTTACTATAAGTATAACAACAGCATAAATGATAGTAGCCCCAAGCACTCCGCGCGCAGCCCTGTCATAATTCATCTTTATAAAACCCATAAAAACCAATAAATTGGCAAACACACACAGGCTGCCCAATTTCACCAGGGCATTCAGCCGGGTGAGACTTCTTACATATTCATCTATAGGAATATTGCTTTCCCTGAAAAAATAGATAATAAAAAATATGATCAGCGGAACCAGGAATCCGGCAAGGAATCCGGTAACAGGCAGATCGAGCGGTTTTCTTTTTTTTCTCTTCATTAAAATTTCCAGTTTTTTAACACTTCCATTGACTTATAACAAGTCATATCTACCTTAACAGGAACTATTGAAGCGTAGTTATTTTTTAAAGCATGAATGTCGGTTTCAGTTGCATCTTCCTCAAAATTCTTAAAATACCCTGAAAGCCAGTGATACTCCCTGCCATGAGGATCAGTCCTTTTCTCAAACTCCTCCACCCATTTGCCGTGTGTCTGACGGCATATCTTTATTCCTTTAGGCTTTCCCCGGGGTATATTGACATTAAGACAGGTATAGGGCGCCAGTCCGTTGTCCAGTACATTTTGAAAAACTTTAGCAACAACTATTTTTGCTTTCGAAAAATCTGCATCCGGATTATAATCATCAAGTGAGAACCCAATGGCAGGGACTCCGTGCAGGCAGGCCTCAATAGCTGCTCCCATTGTTCCGCTGTATATAACACTTATTGAAGAGTTAGCCCCGTGGTTTATGCCCGACACCACAAAATCGGGCGGATGTTCGAGTAAATCATTAAAACTTAGTTTCACACTGTCGACAGGTGTACCGTTGCATTTATAAGCAGGAACATCGAGTATCTTTTCCACAGGAACAGCTCTCAAGGGATGATCAACAGTAATTCCGCATCCTTTGCCTGACATAGACACTTCCGATGAGATAACATTCACCCTGCCGAACAGCTTCATGACTTCAACCAGTTCACGCAATCCCCTGGCATGAATACCATCATCATTTGTAACTAAAATCGAAGGTTTTTTTGTCATAACGCATTTGTATAAGAAACAAAGATATATGAAACAGGCATGATTATAAAATCACACAAGAGAATTATTAAAACATTTGCGGGCTCCTCCGGCTGAAACCGGGACAGGCTATATGATAACATAGTAAAATACATGTTTATGCATATCCCGGGAGTAATAAACTTTAACTGGCATTCCAAAATCAAATTTGAGTAAATAGAAAAATTTCTATATTTTTATCAGAAAAGGCCGGTGTATGCAAATTAATTGAAAACACTATGGTTCAAGTCAGTAATAACAAAGCAAATAATAACCATTCTCCTGTAAGAAGGGTGGCCTTTTTCCGTTTTTACGAAGAGCTTAACGACCACCTTCCTGATGAATTCCGGAAAAAGACCTTCCCTTATGAATTCTATGGCAGGCCATCGGTCAGAAATTCAATTCATGCCATTGGCATACCTCACAGCGAAGTGGACCTTATAATCGTTAACGGAACCTCTGTAAATTTTAGTTATCAGCTGCAGGGGGGTGAGATGGTCTCTGTTTACCCTGTCTTTGAGTCACTGGATCTGTCTCCTGTTATTCATCTGAGATCGGAGCCACTGCGTGAAACAAGGTTCATCGTTGATGTAAACCTGGGTAAGCTGGCCTTAAAACTTCGCTTGTTGGGTTTTGACACCTTATTCAGTAACAGCTTTAAGGACCATGAGATTATATCAATATCCCTCAATGAGAAAAGGATCATTCTTACACGCGACAAAGGAATATTGAAACAAAATTCGGTAACACACGGTTACTGGCTCCGAAATGATAATCCTAAAAAACAACTTTATGAGGTGGTAAACAGGCTGCAATTACAAAACAGTTTCAGGCCGTTTTCGAGATGCACTCACTGCAACAGCAAGTTAATAGAAACCGATAAAGAGAGGTTAAACGGCATCATACCTGATGATACCCTCAGTTATTACAACCAGTTCTGGGAATGCACCGGCTGCGGCAGGATTTACTGGAAGGGCTCCCACTTCAGACACATATTCAAGTGGATTGAGAAGCTGAAGGATCGGTTTGCTAAAGCGAACGGCAAGGGATGAAATACAACTGACAATATTATGGCTTTGGGAATTCCCTCATAGGACTGTACCTTATATAAGTATCAAAAATACCTTTTTCAGGACCGGTGATCCGGGGATCCTCCGATCTGTACAGTTCCTCCAGCAACGCCTCCTTCAACTCTCTTTCTGTTTCTTTATATTCCGGGGTACCTGACAGATTATTAAGGCACCACGGATCACTTTTTATGTCAAAAAATTCAAATTCAGGTCTTTTGGCATGAGCATGGTCGAAGTATGGTCTAATTTTCTCATCATTCATATTTTCAATTATAAAAGATTTTGAAGGAGCTGCATCAATATCTGTAAATGCCCAGTCGGAGTGATGTATGCCATTTTCATCAATACCATACATTGGCAGCAGTTCATTTTCAGTGCCTGGTTTTATGCGTTGCGGTGCACCTGCAGGCCAACGTTCAGGTTTCATATTCCAGATCAGCAGGTGGCCTTCACTGCGAATTGCCCTTTGGGGATAACCCATATTAAGATATCTTGAACAAGAGTGTCTTTCACGGCCTGAGAATGCATATTTCCTTTCACTGTCAACCACTCCCTGCTTACCGGATTTCAACAGGTTTAAAAAGCTCCTGCCTGAAAAAGGCAGCATACCCTCACTGCTTGTCCCTGTGATCTCAAGTATCGTGGGAGCCAGGTCAGAAAAACTTATAGGGTCATCTACAGCCCTACCGCCCGGATACTCCTCAGGATAGCGCACTGCAAAGGGAACATGGATCCCGTATTCATAACAATTTGCCTTTGCCCTCGGGAAGGGCATTCCGTTGTCTCCTGTAACAATAACTATCGTATTGTCTAACTCGCCTTTCTCCTCCAGGTAATCAAGCATTCTTTTCAGATGAAGGTCAAACCATTCAATTTCCACGGCATAATCCAGCAGGTCACCCCTTACTATCTCATCATCAGGCAAAAACTTCGGCACATCAACATCATCGGGATTTTTACCGTTCCTCTTCCATGAATCCTGCTCATAAGCCCTGTGAGGCTCAGTTGCTCCATACCAGAAGAAAAATGGTTTGTCCCCCCTGACATTTTCCATAAAATACCTGAAGTTCTCAAAATAATTGACAGCGCCTATGCCTCCTGCAGTTCGTTCATCTTCAGCAGACCCGGCCTCATAACGAATATTGCTGTAGGCTATCCCGCCGGCATCCGTGGCACGCCATAAGGAATCATTTTCATTGCGGGCATACTGAAAAGGAGAAACTCCTTTACCTGTTCTCCCCGTTATATAACCATTCTGTTCCAACATGTCAATAAAAGGAACGTACTTCTTCATCCATGAGGAGGCATGTTGTCCCGACTGCTCATTTTGCCAGTGATAGCGCCCTGTAACCAGTGAACTTCGTGAGGGAGCACAGCCGGGTGATCCGGCTATGCAGTTTGTAAAAAAAACTCCCTCCCCGGCCACTCTGTCAAATGCCGGGGTGTTCACAAACTTACAGCCTGCAAACCCTGTGTGTAAATATGACTGATCGTCGCTGATAGCAAACAAAATGTTAGGGCGCTGCGTTTGCTTCAATTCTTTGCCGGAACAACCGGTAAGAAAAGTTACAACTATTAAAATAAACCAGGTAATTAATGAATGCATATAAATATAGTTTAATATATAATGATCAATTGTTTATTCAAAGAGTACTCATTTATGCTAAAAAAGTTACAATAAACAAAATGGCTCTGAAGATTATTTTTCTCTGTCATCCTTTTTAAATGATTCAATCAATCCTAAAAGGTATTCAGTCTTTTGAGGATTATCCCTGCTCAGATCATTTGTTTCCCGGAAATCTGCGTCCAGGTCATACAACTCTGCCACACCGCTCTTCCTGTTTAAAAGCAGTTTCCATCTGCCCTCACGGACGGCATAATACTGTGCAATTTTCCAGTATATGGGGAAATTTTCATTTACCTCCTTACCACCCTTAAGCAGCGGCCAGATATTCCTCCCGTCTTGTTTTACATTCTGAAGTGCACTTTCGCAACCGGTAAGTTCACATATAGTGGGCAGCCAGCAAGACACATGTACCGGCTCATTAAGAATTGCCGGAGCCAGTTGTCCGGGCCAGGTAACAAATGCAGGAACCCGGATACCCCCTTCATAGAGATCACCTTTCCATCCTCTCAGCGGAAAGTTATTACCAAGTATAAGATGAGGCCTGTCTGCATATTTCCCCCGGTAATCTGTCTCACTGTGCCAATTCTTTTGGCCGCCGTTATCACTTGTGAAAATTATCAGCGTGTTTTGACGTATACCCTTACTATCCAATGCGTTAATGATCTTTCCAATGCCATCATCCATATGCGTTACACTTGCCGCGAACAGTTTCCGGGAAGGATGCATCATGCGGGCATCATCGTATACCGAAAGCCATTCGTCAGGCTCGTCCAGAGGATAATGAGGAACATGAAAGGTAAGATAAAGGAAGAAAGGTTCTTTGCCTGAACTTTCGATTATCCTTATTGCCTCATTGGTAAGAAGGTCAGTAACATGTCCTTCCTCATCAACATATTCATCGTTCCTGTGCCATGACCTGCGGTCAGTTAACGCTGTCTCTGTTTTATATTCATGCGTATAAGGATCTATTTGTCCGTCAAAATAACCGTATGACGAAATGAACCCGTACTTTAAGGGAGTATAAGGTGGTGAGCCAAGGTGCCACTTCCCTGATATATAGGTTTTATAACCATTATCCCTGAGAATTGATGCCAGGGTCGGATCACCCAGATCGATAACCTCACCATAGTCAGGTCCTGTAATCCCATAACGGCTGGGATAACGGCCTGTCATGAGACTCACCCTGGTCGGAGTGCAGGTAGGCATCACATAATGCTGTTTTAAAATAACTCCTGATTTAGCAAGTTTATCAATATTGGGAGTTTTTATATCTGAACCATGATATCCTGCATCTGACCAGCCAAGGTCATCGGGAAGAATTACTATAATGTTTGGTTTGCCGGCTGGTGTGCCTGTATTTAATTCACCAGTATTCCCGGCAGCAGAAAAAGCCACTATCCCGGCAAAAGAAAGACTTAATAAATTTTTACTTTTAAATGTCATATTAAAATTTCTGTATTAAATAAATCAATTAACCACTATCCCGGCTTTTGTTTTACCCGGCATGCGCATTAACTTTAGCATATATACCAGCTCCTTCCCTCTCTTAAGGTCACGCGATATAATTTTAATATCTGATGGTTTAAATCTTACCGGACTGTCGGTAATTATTTTCATTGCCCATTCAGTCCGTCCGATATCAGCCGGCAGTTTATCAGTCTCTGAAAAATCCAGTTCTACAATATTACCGTTTAGCTTCGTTCCGGTGAGAGAATGATGAGCCAGCTGATGCTGAAAATAAACCGAATCAGGTGCCAGCATCATATCTGGTTTATCATTAAACCCTCTCAGATAGTCAGTCCATTTTTGCACAATCTCCGGATTGCGTTGGGGATCAGGATGTAACATATTAGGCCAGTGCATTCCGCATGTCGGACCGCTTAGCTCTTTTGAAGGTTCACCGGGAAAGGTCTTCCACGAAAATTCATCCCTTCCCCTGTCAACTGTCATTACATTGTCATCAATTCCAAAAAGCTCATACTGAATTCTCTCCTTATTGAATATTGACCCGAAAGGAGTGTTTATATAATTAATTCCATGCTTTTTAAGGATAGATGCCAGTCCCTCTCTGTTCCCTTCTGAAGGGCCGAATGAATGAAGGAATGCAGCCGGAACAAATGATTTTGGAAAGGATCCCAGGTTGTGCTGTCTCATAAGCTTTTCATAATAATCCAGATGCTTTTCGACCTCTTCCCGTGGCCTCATATTTCCTTCGCGGTCATGCCATTCTGCCCGTGTAAACTTTTCACCCTCCCAGAATTCATGCCCCACGCCATGGAGAGTAAGTTCAAAGTATTTTTCATTCCTGCGTATAATATCAGCTGCTTCTTCCATCCAGGGGCCGACCCACCCTGAATTATCCCAGTTCCTGCCCATCCAGGTTGATGAGGGCAGATCACGAAGAATATTTTCTTTATCCCATTCACACAATATAGTTGCTGCCTGGGGCCTTATTCCCAAAGCTTTCCCCAGGTCGACAATTGCCTGATAATCAGCTGGCACATGATTCCTGTTTATTCCCGTACGATAAGGTTCCTGTTTTGTACTTCCGTCCTCTCCCGACCACCAGCCTACATCATCAATCACTACCTGTACCGGCATGGGAATGAACACCTTATAATTTTTCCCGGCAAACAGGGAACCGACAGGGCCCGGACACTTTCCCTGAATTGTCAGTCCTGCCGTTATAGCTGCCGTATTCTTTAAAAATTTCCGTCGTGAAATCATTTCCATAAATAATCAGATTTTTATAAAGACCCTGTTCTTATAAAGCCAGTAACAAAGATACCACAGTGCGGCCCAGACCGCAGCGCTGGTTAAAATGTCAACAGTCAGTTTACCTCCCCATGAAAACAATAACTGACTGTAGGGATAGGCTATTTTTTTAAGCAGTCCGGATCCTCCTATACTGAAAAAAAGATAAATAAAAATACTGTTCATACCCATTATGATAAAAAACCGGGATCCCTTTAAGAACATCTTCTTATGATCAATAAGCCAGTAGCTGAAACAGAGTGCTAAAACCGACCAGCCACCACTTGCAAAAACAAAGGAAGAAGTTGCAATCTTTTTAATTATCGGAGTTATATTAAGCCAGTCCAGCGAATAACCAATCATTAATGCAGCAACACCGCCAATAAGGAGTAACTTTATTTTATGAACATCAGGCTTCTCTTCCATAAGCAGTTTTCCGCACATTACCCCCCAGACTGTGTGGGCAGTTGTTGAAACAAAATTGAGTGTAGCCCATTCACTTGCCTTATCAACTCCTTCTATCTTGTTATTGAACCAGGCGCCAAGATTTTCAAAATTCACCCATGGATTATTAAATCCCTCAACAGGAAAAAATCTGTAAGCAAGGTCTATCAGTATAAGTACAATCAATGTAAATATCAGCTGAAACCTGAAACTTTTCTTCATCAGAAGGAAAGCAACCAGGTATGTCACAGAGAGCTGTGCAAGCACATTCTGGAAACGAAATACCAGAGTACCTGCAGAAATAAATGATAATGACCAGCCAAAGAAGAGCAACAGGAAAGATCTCCTTAAAACATGAAGAAAAATAGTACTTCCGGATTGCCCTTTTTTTCTCCTGTTAGCAGTAGCAAAAGGAATGGCCACCCCTACAATGAACATAAAAAAGGGCTGTATAAGATCCCAGAAATGTAATCCATTCCATTTGTGATGGCTCAGCTGGGTTCCCAGAAAATTCACAACCTGGCAGTCTGTCTTAAGCAAGTATCCGAAAAGTCCTGTCGACCCTCCTGCCAGCATAAACATAGTAAATCCGCGGAAAAAATCCACAGATGCCACTCTTCCCGGGATAGGCTGGTTAATTGTTTTTTGGTTCAGTTCCATCATATATACATTTTGGTATTTTTTTATTGTACTTTAATTGTTTGCGGTATCGGCATTTGGGCATTCACCTCTTCTCTCCAGCATTTCAGCATATCATACAGTTCATTTTTTACTGTTACCAGGCTGTCGGCAAGGTTAACAGTTTCACCAATGTCATTTTCCAGGTCAAAAAGCTCGAAAGCAACCTCTTCCGCGCCGGTAAGGCTTTTTTCATACCACTCTATAAGTTTCCATTTCCCGTTCCTGACCGCCCCGGCAGGAACCATTCCTGAGCTGTGATAATGTGGATAATGCCAGAACAGTTTCTGATGTATCTCCGCTGAAGGATCTTTTAGTGCAGGCAAAAAGCTGATCCCGTCAATATCTTCCGGTATTTCTTCAATACCGGCAATTTCCAGAAAGGTAGGTAAAAAGTCAATTGAACTTATAAGTGAATTGCAGGTTGTCAGGGGCGCTACTTTTTTCTTCCATTTTACGATTAACGGCTCTCTGATCCCTCCCTCATAAACAAATCCCTTACCGGCTCTTAACGGAGTTTGTGCAGCGTAGATATGCCTTCCTCCGTTATCAGAAAAGAAAATAATTATAGTATTCTCCTCCAGGCCGGATTCTTTAACTTTGTCAAATATCATTCCGCAACTATTATCCAACCTTTCAATCATTGCTGCTATAACCGGATGATTTTCAGCCATTTCAGAAGCTTTATCATCTTCATATTTTTTTATTACGGCAGCTCTTTCTTTTAAAGGATCGTGTATTGTATTATGCGAAACAAACAGAAAAAATGGTTGTCCTTTGTGTCGCTCAATAAAATCAACCGACAGGCTGGTAATTGTATCAACATTATGGGCATCATCCTCTGCGTCCTGCCATGGCATAGGTTTAGCGACATTAGCAGAAACCGGCTTGTAAGTCACGAAATACTCATCAAATCCCTGCTTGTCGGGATTGTGAGAAAGACTGCCGGGGGGTGTTTTCTCCCTGCTCAAGTGCCATTTACCAAATATTGCAGTTTTATATCCTTTCCCTTTAAGCAATTCAGCAATTGTAACCTCCTCAAGTGGCAGAAATTTTTGCCAGGCAGGTTGCAGGAGAGGATATTCATCATTTTTATTCCCAGGAATAAAATCTGTAAGATGCAGCCTTGCCGGATATTTACCGGTCATTATGCTGGCCCTGGTAGGCGAACAGACCGGACAGGCAGCATAAGCATTTGTGAACCGCACTCCTTCTGATGCCAGTCTGTCAATATTGGGAGTCTGGTAATAACTGCTGCCATAGCAGCCTGATTGTGAATACCCCAGATCATCGGCCAGAATAAAAATTATATTGGGCAAACGTCCGGGATCATTGCAGCCATTGAGAGCGAAAGCGGCCAACCCTGCTAAAAAAGGTGAAAGAAGATATTGAAATCTCATAGTTGATTTGATCTGATTTTTGATTTACAAAGATAATCACATAAAAAAAAGGATTTTTTTTAAATTCTCTGAATTTTAAATTGAAAATTTAAAAATTTTCAATTTCTTTCTGAGGATAATAGCGAATTTACATATCAAAATCCAGGATCTCCGAATACAGCTGTTGCACCGGCAGGCCCATAACATTATAAAAAGAGCCTTCAATATGTGTAATACCAATATACCCTATCCACTCCTGTATACCGTAAGCCCCTGCCTTGTCAAAAGGTTTATAAACGTCAACATAATACTCAATTTCCTCTATGGTCAGGTCCCTGAAACTGACACACGAAATTGACCAGAATGCTTTTTGTTTCCTGGCTGAAGTCAGGCATACTCCTGATATCACCTGATGCTCTTTCCCGCCCAGAGACTGCAACATTTCAACAGCTTCTGCCTTATCCAAAGGTTTCCCGAGAACTTTTCCGTCAAGGCAGACAATAGTATCGGCGGTAATAAGCAAATCATTTTCAACAAGTTCATCAAAAAAAGGCTGAGCCTTTAATTTTGCCAGATAAACAGGGATTTCAGTCATCTTCAGTCCATGCGGATAAGATTCAACGACCTCCTTCACTTTAACCTTAAAATGGACCCCCAGCGACTTCAACAACATTTGCCTGCGGGGTGACCTGGATGCTAAGATATAATTATAATATGGTAACCAGTTCATTTATATTGAATTAATGGATGAAAGACCTGATGTATGCCATTTGCCCCGGGCACGCAATGTTTTTTCAATTACGTCACGTACACATCCTTCTCCCCCTTTTTTAGGTGAAATATACTTCGATATCTGTTTAATTTCAGTGGCTGCATCGCAGGGAGAAGCAGGGATGCCAACTACACACATTATACCATAGTCCACAATATCATCCCCCAT
>CAZBWK010000073.1:0-20374 GCA_964495655.1 uncultured Prolixibacteraceae bacterium
TTTTAAATATTCCTCCTCTGTAATCAGTCCTTCGCATGGTCCTTTGCAATTACCAATATGATACTCTAAACAAACCCTGAATTTTCCAGATTGAATACTGTTTTTCGTAAGTTTATAATTACAAGTTCTTACTTTATAATTGTACTGAAATAGCTCAAGCAAAGAGTTAACCATATAAACATTTGTATATGGTCCGAAATATTTGGATCCGTCTTTTACAAGATCCCTTGTTTTTATAACCCTCGGAAAAGGTTCATTTACAATACAAATCCAGGGATAACTCTTATCATCTTTCAACCGGATGTTATATCTGGGCTGATATTTCTTTATTAGATTGTTTTCTAATAACAAGGCATCCTGTTCTGTTTCAACAACTAAATACTTTATATCAGAAATATTTCTGACTAACATTGCAGTTTTGTTATTGTCATGACGCTTTCTGAAGTAAGACGACACCCTTCTCTTAATATTCTTGGCCTTACCAATATATATCACAGAATTACAGGAATTGTAAAACTGATATATACCCGGCTTTTCAGGTAAACCGTATATTAAATCCTTTATTTGTTTATTATTGAATGCAATATCTCTCAATTTAATCAGAGTATTTAACTAATACATTTGGATTATAACCATATATAATTTCTTTCTCAGAGGTTTGAATAATCTCCAGATCAATAAGAAAACAAAAGTAGATATTAGAAACATCCAATTTTTTCAACATCCTTAGAACAGCAAAAGCAGTTCCACCTGTGGCAAGTAAATCGTCATGAACCAAAACGATATCATTTTTAGAAACAGCATCCAGATGCATTTCAATAGTGTCCGCTCCATACTCTAATTCGTATGTTTCTGAAATTGTCATACCGGGCAATTTTCCTTTTTTCCTTACTGGAACAAAGCCGGCATTCAGTTCGCTTGCTAAAATCCCACCTATAATAAATCCACGAGACTCAATGCCAATAACCTTACTTATACCTTTATCAATAAAACTCCCTTTAAATAATTTAATTACTTCATGAAGAGCATCATTATCTTTCAATAATGTAGTAATATCTTTAAAACTTATCCCTTTTGCAGGAAAATCCGGAATCTCTCTTATTAAACTTTTTAAATTCATATAGCTTTTTTTTGTTCCACGTGAAACACTATCTGTTTAACAATATAAGTAATACATTAATATCGGATGGCGAAACACCAGAAATACGTTTTGCCTGTCCGATTGTTTTTGGTTTAATTTTTTCAAGCTTCTGTCTTGCTTCGGTTGATAATGATTTTAGTTCTGGATAATTAAATTTACCATCAATGTTTATATTTTCAAATTTATCAAGCTTTTCAGCCAGGGCTTTTTCTCTGTTTATATATCCATTATATTTAATAGCAATTTCAACGCTTTCGAGAACTTCCCGGTTATTAATACAATTTAATTCATTCAAAAATTTTTGAAAAGGTTTAAGTGCGCTGATCAGTTCAAAAACAGAGACCTGCGGTCTTAGGATAATATCTTTCAGTTTAACTCCCTGCTTAAGTAAAGATGTATCCTTTTTATCCAATAAGTTATTTACATAATGTGGTTTAACACTAAATTTGTTAGTAAATTCAATTATTCTCGTTACCTGGTTTCTTTTCTTATCTAATAAATTTTTTCGTTCCATGCTTGCCAATCCCAATTCATATCCTTTATCGGTTAATCGAAAATCAGCATTATCCTGCCTGAGTAAAATCCGAAACTCTGCCCTGCTTGTAAACATACGGTATGGCTCGTCAATTCCTTTAGTGACCAGGTCATCAATAAGCACACCGATATACGCCTCATCTCTTTTTAAAGTAAATCCTTCTCTACTATTTGAGTGACACTTTATATGACCGTTAATACCGGCTATTAATCCCTGTGCGGCGGCTTCTTCATAACCAGTGGTGCCATTTATCTGACCGGCAAAAAAAAGATTTTTAATTAATTTGGTCTCTAAACTATGATATAATTGATCAGGCTCAAAAAAATCGTATTCAATAGCATAACCCGGCCGGAAAATTTTTGCATACTCAAGTCCGGGTATATTATGTAATGCCTTGTATTGAACATCCCACGGCAAAGAAGATGAAAAGCCATTCAGATAATACTCTACAGTTTTCTCCCCTTCAGGCTCCAAAAAAAGCTGGTGCCTCTCTTTTCCTGAAAAAGTAACCAATTTCGACTCGATGCTTGGACAATATCTCGGTCCAATACTTTGAATAGTGCCGTCAAACATAGGAGCAATATCAAATCCTTTTTTAAGCTCATTGTGAACCAGGCTATTAGTATATGTTATCCAGCATGACCTTTTTTTTAATTCAGACCTTGTGCCCGGTAAATAAGAAAATGTGTGATCATTCTCATCATCAGGCTGTTCAATGAATTTGGAAAAATCAACAGTACGTCCGTCAATTCTTACAGGAGTACCGGTTTTTAACCTGCCTGTTCTGAATCCTAACTCCCTTAACCTGCCTGTTAAACCATCTGAGGAAAGCTCTCCAATTCTTCCTCCGCTCATTTTTGAAGATCCAATATGTATTAAGCCATTTAAAAAAGTGCCATTGGTTAAAATAACTACATTTGAATGGAATATAACTCCTATACTGGTTTTAACCCCTGTCACTTTTTTATCCTCTATAATAACATCTTCTACAACGTCCTGCCATAAATCGAGATTATCAATATTTTCCAATGCTTCTCTCCATAAAGAACTAAATACAAACCTGTCATTTTGGGATCTGGGACTCCACATTGCAGGCCCTTTAGAAAGATTTAACATTCTAAATTGAATAGCACTCCTGTCAGAAATAATTCCTGAAATACCACCGAGCGCATCAATCTCCCTTACTATCTGGCCTTTTGCAATACCACCCATAGCAGGATTACAAGACATTTGGGCGTATTTACTCATATCCATAGTAATAAGCAATGTTTTTGAGCCTAAATTAGCTGCTGCTGCTGCTGCTTCGCACCCGGCATGACCTCCACCAACAACAATAATATCATAATTCAATTTCATCGATAAAAATTATTTAAATCCAAACCATCAAGGTAATGATCTTCCCTGGATCGCATAATCCTCTTCTCCTCAGGATTATTATCTTCAAACCCGGTCAAATGCAATACACCATGAAATACCACTCTTGTAATCTCGTTAATGAAAGGAACTTTAAACTTAACAGCATTTTCTCTGACACGATCAACACTAATAAAAAGGTCGCCACTAATTGAATCATCTTCACCATAATTAAAAGCTATTATGTCAGTATAATAATCATGATTTAGATATTTCTCATTCAATTTGATTAAATATTCATCACTACAGAAAATAATACTTATCTCACCCAAACTTTTAGAGATATCCCTGATGATATTGAAAATCCGATTTTTAATTAGTTCTTCCGGAAAATCAAATAATTCTGTCTCCTCAAAGAAAAAATTTATATAATTCACTTAACTTCGATTTTGATTCTGACACAACTACCATTGTTTGAAAACTCAATACATTCACATAATGATTTAATTATATGCAAACCCCTCCCCGACTCTCTTTTAATAAATTCATCTTTAGTCGGATCAGTAATACAGTTAAAGTTAAACCCTTTCCCCTCGTCTATAATCTCTGCAAAAATTAAATCATTATCATAGAGAATTTTTACTGCAACAGTTTTTGCTAAATCGTTTTTATTGCCATGATGTATAGCATTCATTATCGCCTCTGAAATACACAATAATACTTTATTAAAGTTTCTCATTGGACAATTCCATTTTCTGAAATATTCAAAAAGAAAGCTTTCCACTTTCCTTATCTCTCTTTCATCAGATTTGATTATAAGTATTTCAGACCTGCTATCCACTTAATTTTCAACCTTATTAATGTAATCTTTAAACTTTTTATTATAAAAATTGGTTAATTTATGGGTATCCCTGTTTAGCATCTCGATAGAAAACTTTTCCTCTTTTATAAACTCAAAGAATTCAACCGGATTACTATAGAAATCATCTGCTAACTGCCTTTCTCTTTTTTCTTCGAATTCTCTTTCAAGATCAGCCTTTTCAGCCTCTAACAAACGAGTAGTAATAAGATTTTGTCTTGAGATCATTTCTGAACTAATATTTTTATTAAGAAGCTGTTGTCTGTTTTGTTCCAATATTTCATCTACCTGTTGCAACGCTTTCTGAGCACCACTCCCAACAGATCCGTTATTCATAATGTCTCTGAGCATCTGTTGCATCATCTCATGCTCCATAAGCATTTGTCCGAACTGTTCACTCATATTATCAGGATTACCGCCTTTCAATTGGTCAATCATCTTCTCTAATTGCTTTCTGATATTTTCAGAAGTCTCTTTTAATAAATTCATTCCTTCTTTACCACCTCCCTGAGGATTTTCACAATTACAATCACCGGGTTTGGCATTAGCCAATTGCTTTTCGAGATTCTCCAAAGCTTCATTTAACAGAAGTGCAAGATTATTAAGGGATGTCATAACATATTGCTGGCTAACAGTGGCATCCGATAAATGTCCCTCCCCTAACTGTTCACCCGTCTTTTCCAGATTAAATTCAATGCTTAATAACTCATTATTGACAGTACTGTTAATCTGAGGAGTTCTTTTTGCCAATGCATATAATGAGTCTCTTACAATTTTATTTTGATCATAAATACGCTTTTGCTGCACGTTAAGGGTATTTAACAGAGGATCATTATTACTTATACCATTTAAACTTTTAATAATATCCTCTTGAGTAAAAGATAAATAAATTAGGTTTCCAAGGATTTGCATTAAGTTTTTAATATTCTCAGTCTGTTGTTCAATATTATTAGAATTAAGCATTTGCTGCATTGCAAAAACAGCGTTTTCTATCAAATCAGAGGTCTCTTTCAGACTATTTTCAGATTTTCTTCTTTCCCTTTTATTTAATTTTTCAATCGTATGATCAATACTCTTATTAATATCAAAAAATTCATCTTCAAAATGGTCGAAGTTAATTTTCTTATTTAATTCACTGTTGATTTTAAGAGCTTCATTCAATTTCTTTTGTATATATTCAATGTTATCCTTATGGTCTGACACCTTAGGAAGGATCTCTTCAAAATTTTTACTTTCCGATATCTCCTTTTGATAATTACCTTCTTCAATACCAATCTGTGTAAGTTCATCAATAACATTTTGTATCTCTTTTTCAACCTTCATTCTTTTTAGCATCTCCAAATTTCTATCCACCTGATTTTGAAGATCTTCATAACTCAGATTCATTTTATTTGATAATTGGTTGAACTTTTTACTGTCATACTCCTGAGCAAGCTTATTGAACTCTTCTAGCAGCTCTCTTAACTCGTCAGTGAAAACCTCTTCAAGCAGTTCTTCAATTTGTTGCTGCTTTTCCTTAATTGATTCATTTTGAGGATTATAAGAATCAGAGTAGTTATTTAATTTCTCATTATTCAGTTTAATCTCTTCATACAGTTGCTCAAGTCTGTTCTGTTTGGAAATAATATCATTTGCCATTTGAGATTTTTCCCAATCAGTAATATTTGAATCCATATTTTTGAGTCTCATGTTTCTGAGATCATTTTGAATTTCATTTGTTAATTCCCTGCTTTCCTGCAGCATTCTTTCAAGATTTTTAAATTGTTCATTCTCAGATAATGCAACCTCTGTCCTATCAGGCAGGTTATAAACAAAATTATTGGAAGTTGTTGATTTATAGTTGTTTATTACATCATTATCTGTTACTTTGAAATAATAGGAAATTGAACCTGAATTTGATTTAAGTGAAGCAAAATCAAAACTAAAATAAAAATCCTGATCATTTAAATTCTTAATGACCGGTATTGTTACAGATGAGTCTGCATTATCAATATTGAAATGAAATCCAAGATTTGTAAATCCGTAATCATCCCCGATAATGCCTTTGAAAAAAAATCGAGTCATTTTAATTGAATCCTGAACCATTACTACTTTTATTTCAGGATAAAGATCAGGCACAACATCAATCGTTGAAGAGAGGGCCAATTCGGGGTCAGTTTTAAAATTTTCAATTATTACATTATAATCAGTGGTTTTATAAAAACTTTTTGAAACTGTGTAATACTCCCTATCATCTTTAATAGCAGCAATACCGGCAGTGTCATTAAAATTTAAATAAAGTGAATCAATATCTATCCCGGCAAAACGCCAGCTGATATGAGTACCAGCAGGTACCTGCAGGTCACCAACATTATTAAATGTTTTATCATTTAAACCGGTATATGCAGGTGGCTCTATGGTTATATCAAATTTATTAATCCCGGGGGATGGAAGTATTTTTAATTCAAAACTTTCAGATCTATAATGTAAATCAGTAAAATAGAATTCAATATTATTTATAACTGAAGGTATTTCATATTCAAATCGTTTATCTGAAATATTTCTCATCAGATAATTGCTTCCTTCAATATTCAAATATACATTATCGGGCATTATATCACCTTTACATTCCACAGCTAATTTATATGGCTCACCTTTTTTTACAATCAACTTATTATTAATCAAATGAAAACTGAACGGAGCCGGTTTGATGAATTGCTGCTTATAATGCACAATCCTTTTTACAGGTTCAGTATAAAATGACCTGTTAGTCAAAAAAAGTGAAATTGATATAACAGCACTAACCAAAAAATATAAAATTATAATTTTAAGGTTTTTAAATTGTACGGCACTTTTGAAATTAAATATATTAAGATCCGCAATCTTTTGATCGATACTTGCCTTTAATAAATCTGCAGAATATTTGGAATCATTAATTTCTGATAATTCAATAATATTAAGCAATTTATCTTTAATATCAGCAAAATGATTCTGTATAAACCTTGAACTACCCTTTATATCAATAGGTTTAATAATATGAAAAAGCTTCAGGAGTGGAATTATTATAAACTGCACAGTCAGCAAAAATCCAAACACAATAAAACCATAGAAAATAACTTTACGAATATCAGAATCGAGATAAATAAAGTATTCCAAAAAAGAAAAAAGAGTGAAAACTGTCACCAACAGAAACGAAGTAATAATAAAGCCTTCGGTTATTTTATAAAAATAATACCTGTTTCGAAAGGCACTAATTTTTTTAACAAGTATGTTAAAATCTTTTGTCATCGAAAATATTCTCCTACTATACAGTATCTTACTAATACATTTATTACCATTAATTGTTCAAAAAACAAAAGTAATCTTTTATAATAAAATTTGTACATCTCTCAATTTTTTACATCATAAACATTAACAGATCAACAGTCATTCAATTCTTAATAAATTTCAAAAACTTTTTCACATATAATAAACGTTAATACTACTGATCTTCTTACATTATTTTATATTAACAACTGTGAAAAAATATTTTAATTAATTGATTATTAAATAATATACTTCAACAAAAATACATATTAATGTTATTTAAAATGAATCTCCTATCTTTATAACTTTTTAAAAGAAATAATTAACAGTTTTAACAGCATATAAATAACATCATACTAAATACTATCTTTAAATAAGAAAAATATATTTTGTTTTGAAAATACTTTTAGTAGAAGATAATTTACTTAATCAAAAAGTAGTAAGCTTCCACCTAAAAAAAAGGAACTACGAAGTAAAGTGTGTGACGAATTGGGTTGAAGTAATGGATATTATAAAAAATGAATCGATAGATATGATTTTTATGGATATCATGCTTCCTGAGAAAAATGGCTTTGAAATAACAAATGAAATCAGAGAATTTGAAAAATGCAAAGGAATAAAAAAAGGTATACCTATTATTGCCCTTACCGCCAATACTCTTGATAACGATAAAGATAAATGTATTCAAGCCGGAATGAATGAATATTTAGCCAAACCATTTACAGCTCTGGATTTATATAAAGTAATAGATAATATAATAAGCCAAACCTGATGGATAATTCGGTTGAGATAAGAGGTACGAGGTATTCAGAAAGAGACCGTGAGCTGGATCTCAGGCTAAGGCCTTTGTCTTTTGATGATTTTAAAGGGCAGAAGCAGGTTGTGGAAAACCTTAAAATATTTGTAAAAGCTGCAACTATGCGTTCTGAAGCTTTAGACCATGTTCTGCTTCACGGACCACCCGGATTAGGTAAAACCACTTTGTCTTACATCATTGCCAATGAACTAGGGGTAGGAATTAAAATTTCTTCAGGTCCTGTATTGGATAAACCCGGTGACCTGGCTGGTTTACTGACAAATCTTGAAGAAAGAGATGTTTTATTTATTGATGAAATACACAGATTGTCTCCTGTAGTAGAAGAGTACCTGTATTCAGCAATGGAAGATTTCCGGATTGACATCATGATAGATAAAGGTCCCAGTGCAAGATCAATTCAGCTGGAACTCAATCCTTTTACATTGATAGGCGCTACAACAAGGTCGGGATTATTAACATCTCCTCTAAGAGCCAGGTTTGGAATTAATTCCCATCTTGAATATTATGATTTTGATGTATTAAAAGGAATAGTAAAGCGTTCTGCCAATATTCTTGATATAGAGATAAGTGAACATGCAGCTGTTGAGATAGCCGGCAGAAGCCGGGGTACACCCCGTATTGTAAATTCATTGCTAAGGCGTGTGAGGGATTTTGCGCAGGTTAAAGGTACAGGTAAAATAGATATTGAGATAACTAAAATTGCACTTGAAGCACTTAAAATTGATCAGCACGGATTGGATGATATGGATAATCGTATACTGCTTTGTATTATAGACAAGTTTAAAGGGGGTCCGGTTGGTATTTCGACAATCGCCACAGCAGTCGGTGAAGATGCAGGTACTATAGAAGAGGTATATGAGCCATTTCTCATAAAAGAAGGATTCATAAAAAGAACTCCGCGTGGAAGGGAGACTACCGAAAGAGCTTATAAACACCTGGGAAGGATAAACTATGGCGAAACCCCTACTCTATTCTAAAGGTATTAATTCAATTTCAAAAAGGCGCGGCCACCACTTACCGGTAACGAAAAGTCTGTTTTTTTCATCGTCGTATGCAATTCCATTCTGAACATCAATGGTATCTGAAGGTTTTTTATACATATTTATTATACCTTTTAAATCAATTTCAGAAAGAACTTTGCCATTTTCAGAATCAATTATCACTATCAGGTCAGTGGTATAAACATTCGCATAGATATGACCATTGATATATTCAAGTTCGTTTAAAAAATTAACAGGGCCTTTATTATTGACAACTTCAATTTTTTTTATTTCAGAAAAATTTTCAGGATCCAGCCATATTAATTCGTGAGTTCCGTTGCTCATTATAAGGTATTGACCATCGTTAGTAAGTCCCCACCCTTCTTTTGACCTGTACTTAAAACTATCCTTTTTTTCAAAACTTTCAATATCATAAATAAAGCCTGTTTGGGCACGATAGGTCAGCTGGTATAATTTATTATTCAGAATAGTTATTCCTTCACCGAAATACTCTTCATTGATCATATATTCCTGTAATATTTTACCGGTCATCAGATCTACTTTGAATATGCCGGATTTACCGGTTTCACCTGTACCCTCGTATATATAGCCATCATAAAAAACAAGTCCCTGGGTAAAAAAATTTGTGTTATGAGGATAGTCTTGCAGTATTGAATAACTATACCGTTTGGGTGTTATATCTGAAATAACATTTAATGTTATAATACGGATATTGTCTACACCATCCGTTTTTGTGGCTTTTACCCTTATATTATTGGCACCGGTTGCATTTAGTTTTATTCCCTCAATAGTAAAATCTGTAAGTTCAGTTACTTTTATAAGTGAGTCTTTATAAAACAGCTCTATTTTATCTATTTCTCCGTTCCTGACTTTTGTCTCCACCCTTATATTAATTGCCTGACCGAAAATATAATTTTTTGCCTCCGGATAAATAGTTATTGCACTGACAGGTTTTCTTGAACGTTTTGGCTTATTAGAACATGAAAAAAAAGAGATAAATAGACAAAACAATACCATGACAGGTAAAAATGATTTCTTCATTGCCTGATGTTTTTCTTTCGCGATAAAAATAATAAAAAAGGAATTTATTCTGTAGTCATATACAAAGGAAAGGAATTATATCTTTGTTTAAAAAAATACAACATTGAATCCTTACAAGAAATTAGCTGGTGAAACTGCAATATACGGCATGAGCAGTATTATTGGACGTTTTCTGAACTGGTGGCTGGTTCCTTATTACTCTTTTCTGTTTGCTCCTGAGGTATTTGGGGTAGTAACTAATTTATATTCATATGTTGCTTTTTTTCTTGTTCTTCTAATTTATGGAATGGAAACCTCTTTTTTCAGGTATGCTTCAAAAAGTGAAAAGCCAGAAGTGGTATATTCCACTTCATTGATATCTCTGTTGTTAACATCAGTTTCTTTTATTCTTTTTGTTTCGGTATTCAGAGATAACATAGCATCATTAATCAGATATTCAGAACATCCCGAGTATATTCAATGGTTAGCCATAATACTTGGAATTGATGCATTTACATCAATTCCATTTGCAAGGTTACGATTAAATAACAGGCCTTTAAAGTTTGCTTTCGTTAAGCTCGCCGGTATAGCAATTAATATTGCATTTAATATTTTTTTCCTGTCTGTTTGTCCTGCAATAATTAAAAGTGATCCCGGCTCATTTATAAGATTTTTTTATTCCCCCGAAACAGGGGTGGGTTATGTCTTCATATCCAATTTGATATCATCTCTTTTCACATTAATTGTGTTGATGCCTGAAATTTTTAAGATTACTTTAAAATTTGACAGAAAAATATTAATACAAATGTTAGGTTACGGATTTCCCATTCTGATTGTAGGTATCTGCGGAATGGTAAATCAAAATATAGATAAGGTATTAATCCCTTTCCTCGTTCCAGAAGAGAATAATCCGATGTTCCAGGTTGGGATATACGGAGCTAATTATAAGCTTGCTGTACTTATGAATATGTTCATTCAGGCCTTTAGATATGCTTTTGAGCCATTTTTCTTTTCAATGAAAAGCTCAGAAAACGATAAAGAGGTTTATAGCCGGGTTATGAAATATTTCATCATTTTCGGTTTATTCATCTTTTTGGGAATGGTACTTTTTATTGATATTATTAAATTGATAATAGATCCTGTTTATCACGAGGGACTTAAAGTGGTTCCGATTATTTTAATGGCCAATTTGTTTTACGGAATATATTTTGCTCTATCGCTTTGGTATAAGTTGACAGATATGACAAGATATGGAGCTTACATGGCTTTTACAGGAGCAGTCATAACATTGTTGCTTAATATTTTATTAATTCCTTTTATTGGATATTATGGCTCTGCAATTGCTGTTTTTGTAAGTTATTTTGTTATGATGACAACATCATTTTTTTGGGGACAAAAATATTATCCCGTAAAGTATGATTTGCTTACTATTGGCAAATATTTTGGAGTAGCTCTTTTTATCTATATTATTTCCCTCATAACCAGCCAACAGACAATATTTTTTAAATATATATTGCATATTTTAATGATACTGTCTTTTATGTTTGTAGTGTACAGTACCGAAAAAACAGAATTAAAAAGCTTATTTAACCGAAAAATAAAGAAATAAATATTTAAAAGTATTAATTTTGCAAATATGAAATGAGCATCCCGATTTTAATCGCGACACATAAGTACGGTTAAAAAATTGGTGAGTTCCCCCGATTGTGATCGGGGCAGGATATAGATACGTTTGAAAATAGTTAATTTAAACGAATCGAGCATAATTTTGACTGCAGATTATATTGTAATCAGCCTGAGGCAGCAGCAAAATCCTGAATTTTGAGCAATGGTTATTGAATTAAAGAAATAAATATGACGAAATTGACAAATAAAGTAATTGCAGTAGCAAGTGATCATGCCGGTTTTGAAAAAAAACAGGTTATTCTGAAATATCTGAAAGAAAGGGGTATTTCATATAAAGATTTTGGATGTTATACAGATGAAAGTTGCGACTATGCAGATTTTGCACATCTTGTTGGCGAAGCTATCGATAATGGCGGGTTTGAAACAGGCTTAACCTTTTGTGGCAGCGGCCAGGGAGTTAACATGACTGCAAACAAACATCAAAAAGTAAGGTCTGCTTTATGCTGGAACCCTGAAATAAGTGCCCTGGCAAGACAGCATAACAATGCTAATATTTGTGCCATTCCAAGTCGTTTTGTAACAGATGAAGAGGCAATAAAAATAATTGAAGCCTTTTTAAATACTGAATTTGAAGGGGGCAGACACGCCAGAAGAATTTCTAAAATACCTATAAAATAAATAACATGTTGTCTAATACCTGTAAATATGCTTTAAGGGCACTGATCTATCTTGCCAAATTTTCCAGGCCTGATAAAAGAGTCGGCATAAAAAAGATTTCTGAAGATCTGGAGTTGTCTGCACCATTTTTAGGCAAAATTCTGCAGAATCTTGTCAAACAGAAATTGCTTGTTTCAACAAAGGGACCCAACGGGGGTTTTTCATTAGCCAAAAGTGCCGGTGAAATTACATTGTGGAATATTGTTACTAATGTTGATGGAGAAGAATTTTTTACTAATTGTCTGATAGGCCTTGAACCGTGTTCAGTACATGATAAATCAAGACCCTTGTGCCCTGTTCACTGGCAGTATAGTAAGCTGAGGAATGAGATATCCGGATTTTATAAGGAGACAACCCTTGCTCATATCAGTAAAGACATTGAGAAGCATAATGATATTATGAGGTACTAAATCCCAAAAGGTTTATTCACCTTCAAAGATATTTTTCTACTTTTTTATCAGATATCATAAATGAATAAATTACCAGTGCTGCTAATATACCTGCTACATTAGCAATGAAGTCATTTATGCTGCTGTGCCTGCCGGAGGCTAACCATTGCTGCGACAGCTCAATAAGTGCAGCTAATATAAGGGATACAACCGGTGCTAATAACAGATGATTTGTTTTAAGGTATTTCAAGGGCTTAAATAATAGCAGGCATAAAACAAAGAACAGGACAAAATGAACTATCTTGTCGAAATGGGGAATGTTTAAGAATGTATTTTTGGGAAGCCTGCCTGCAGGCAGGTAAATACCATAACATATAATCGCAAGCCAGATTAATGGTTTGGCAAATATTTTCATCTTCATAACAGATAATTTTTACGGGGTAAAGTAACAAAAAAGTATGGCAGGTATTTATATTCATATTCCTTTTTGCCGGCAGAAATGTTATTATTGTGATTTTTATAAAACAGATAAATTAAATTATTTAAGTGATTTTCTAAAAGCCCTGAAAACCGAGATATCACTGCAAAAGAATTATCTTTCAGATGAAGCTATAGAGACTATATATATTGGAGGCGGTACTCCTTCTCTCTTAAAAGAGCCTGAGCTTAATTCTTTGCTGACATGGCTTTTTACAAATTTCACTGTCGCGCCACAGGCTGAAATTACTCTTGAAGCCAATCCTGACGATTTGGACCCCGATTATCTGAATATGTTGCGAAAAAGTGGGATTAACCGGCTTAGTATTGGTGTTCAGGCTTTTCAGGATGAACTTATAAAAAAAATGAACCGGCGACATGATGCACTGCAGGCGGTAAACTCTGTTCTTAATGCCCAAAACTCAGGATTTAATAATATAAGTGTTGACTTAATTTACGGTATTCCGGGCCTGACAGCAGAGCAATGGGAAAATAATCTGCAGAAGGTATTTGAACTGCCGGTTGTCCATATTTCTGCATATCACCTTACTTTTCATAAAGGAACAATTTTTTATAACATGTTAAAAAGAGGATTGCTAAAGGAATTATCTGATATAGAGAGTTTTAGACAGTTTGAAATTTTGATGGATAATGCAGATCTTTATGGATTTGAACAGTATGAGATCTCCAATTTTGCAAAAAACCGGATCTATTCCAAACATAACACAGCTTATTGGACAGCTACCAATTACCTGGGTTTGGGCCCTTCAGCGCATTCATTTAACGGCGCTTCGCGAAGATGGAATATCTCCTGCATTGATAAATACATCACTTCAATCGGAGAAGGCAAAATTGCCTGTGAAGAAGAACAACTATCAGTGAATGATAAGTATAATGAGTTTATATTAACTAATTTACGCACTAGGAGGGGTGTTTCATTGTTAACTGTTAAAGAAAAATTCGGGGAAAAAAAGGCTGATTATTTTTTCAGAACAGCCCAAAGATTTATATCTGCAAAAAAAATAGTTCGGAAAAATGAAATATATACCCTTACAACCGAAGGACTCTTTATTTCAGATGGTATAATAGCTGAATTTATGATTATTTAATTGGTAATCAAATGTTTGAATTGAATATTGATTTAATAAATAATGTTAATTGACCATGAGGTATTTATTAAAATACATATCTTAGCGGTTCTTAAATAATTATGCTGAATGTTTGTAAAAATTGTGAACAGATCAAATAATCCGCTTCCTGAATATAGTACATTATATTCTGCCGGAATGGATTTACGTGCTTTTATAGACGAACCGGTGGTGTTGAAACCGCTGGAAAGAAAATTAGTGCCTACAGGCCTCTATATTGAACTTCCAGGGGGATTTGAAGCACAAATTCGTCCCCGGAGCGGTCTGGCAATTAAAAAAGGAATAACTGTTTTAAATACACCAGGAACGATTGATGCTGATTACAGGGGAGAGATAAGGGTAATACTGATTAACCTTTCCCCGGAAGAGGTTGTTATTGAAAATGGTGACAGAATTTGTCAGATGATAATTGCTGCACACGAAATTGTGGAATGGGATTTGGTAGATGTATTGAATGAAACCGAAAGGGGAGAGGGAGGATTTGGTCATACAGGGAAAAATTAGAATATGAACAGAGGAATTATTATAAGGTTAGTATTTGTTTTATTACCAGTTTTGTTTGCTGCATGTACAGGTCAAAAAAGTGTTACCCGGATTGAGCCGGATCAGGTTGATACAAAAGAAATAGAAATTGAAGAGCAAAAGCAGAAAGAGTTTGAATATTTATTTGTTGAAGCAATAAAGGAGAAAGTATTGGGTAATACACAGAAAGCTGTTCAGAATTTAGCCGCCTGCCTTGAAATTGACCCTGGGTCATCAGCAGCTATGTATGAACTGGCAGGCATTCATGCTTCAAACAATGACTTTACCAGTGCATCGCTCCTTCTTGAGAAAGCAATAAGTTTAAATCCCGGTAATAAATGGTATCAACTCTTGCTGGCACAGATATATCAGCAATTAAAGAAATTTGACGAAGCGGCTGATATTTACGATCGTTTATTACAAAATGATCCTGAAAACCTCGAATATCTGTTTATGAAGGCAACCCTTCTGTCAGAATCAAAAAACCCTTCTGAGGCAATCAGGGTTTATGATCTGTTGGAGCAGAAAGTTGGGATTAATGAACATATATCGGTAGCAAAACAGAATATTCTGATAGAAAACGGGCAGGTTGAGGAGGCTTTCAGGGAAATTGATAAATTAATCGAATCAGATCCTTCAAATCCTCAATATTACGGATTAATGGCTGATCTCTACCTCAGTGAAGGAGATTCGGTAAATGCATTGAGATATTATAAAAAGATCCAGGAAATTGATCCCGGTAACGGATTTGTGCACTTTTCACTTGCCAATTACTATTTTAACCAGGGTGACCTGGTCAGATCTTTCGAGGAGACTAAGGCAGGTTTTAGAAGTGACCAGATTGATGTTCAGTCTAAATTACAACTTTACATGATGATGACCGCTCGATCATCCGGACAGCAACTGACTCCCGAACAGGAGATTGAACTGACAGATTTGCTTCTTGAACAACACCCAGACGAGTATTTGGTGCATACACTGAAAGCCGAAAACTATCTGAAAAGAGATATGCTGCCTGAGGCACGCTCTGAACTGTTGCAATCGCTCGAGATGCAGAAGAATGATTATATGATCTGGGAAAGAGTTTTGTTAATTGATAATGACTTGCAGGACTGGCAAAGTTTATATGATAATAGCAGTGAGGCAATGGATCTTTTTCCTAATCAGCCACAGCCCTATTTCCTTCATGCAATTGCATGTATTCAACTGCAAAAATATGAAGAGGTTTTGGAAGTAACAGACGAAGGCATGATGTATGTCCTGGATAACCAGAGAATGAAAGGGCAGTTCATGATGCTTAAGGGAGAAGCTATTTATAAAATGGGCAACAAAAACGAGGCTTTTAAGATCTTCGACAAATCTGTCGAACTTGATCCAGACAATCATATAGCGCTTAATAACTATGCTTATTATCTTTCGCTCGCTGATATGCACCTGGATAAGGCAGAAAGGATGAGCGGCCGTGTGATCGAAATGTTTCCCGAAAATTCAACTTATCTCGATACATATGCCTGGGTACTGTTTAAAAAGGGTGAATATACACTTGCCAGGTTTTATATGGAATCTGCAATCAGGTTTGATCAGGAGAGTAACCCGACT
Source organism: uncultured Prolixibacteraceae bacterium (assembly GCA_964495655.1). Classification (GTDB taxonomy): domain Bacteria; phylum Bacteroidota; class Bacteroidia; order Bacteroidales; family Prolixibacteraceae; genus JAAYJR01. The sequence goes on from CAZBWK010000073.1 coordinate 16,490, forward strand.
CTTATTGAGCATTATGGCGATATCCTTTTTAAACTGGGTAAAATTGAAGATGCAGTCAGTAATTGGAAAAAGGCTTTGGAGCTGGGTGGGGAATCAGATCAGCTTGAGCGTAAAATAAAAGAAAAAAAATATTTTGAGGAGTAGGCATAATGATCTTTGAAGGACAACCGGGAAATTACAGGGCACAACAATTTTTGTCTTTAGCTGTTGTTGTGATTGTTTTGGGACTGGCCTCATGTCGCACAGTAAAGGAGATCCCCCTGGAATCGGTAAGACCAATAAGCACCGAGAAACTGTTGCGTAGAGTTGAACAAAATGCTTTTGAGTATAAAAACCTGACTATAAAACGGATTCAGTGTAACATAAGCAACGGCAAGTCAAATTCAAGTTTTCAGATGAATCTCAAAGCAAAGCATGACGATAGAATTCTTATCTTAATTACTAAGATGAATATACCGGTAGGAAGGGTATTATTGACCCGCGACAGCGTCACGTATGTAAATTATATTGAACGAAACTATTTTGTTGATGACTATTCCGTCTTCTGTAAAATTTTAAATCTAAGCCTGAATTTCGATATAATACAGTCAGTCATTGAAAACAATATCTTTTATTTTCAGTATAATTCAAAATCCCTTGCAAAAAATTCTTATGAAGCTTATGTGGAGGAGGGCAGATATGTCTTGCAGTCAGATTATAATGAAAACTTAATGAAAAAGGAGAAGAGGTTTAATAATATCTTTTGCAATGACAATATTCGGTATTATAGTGACAATATCATATCTCAAAAGTATTATTTTAATGCGCAAAACTATGCTCTTGAGAAATTCATTGTCATGCATAAAGATGCAGGATGGCACCTGGAAACAGCCTTTGATAATTTCATTGATGTTGATAAACAGAATTACCCTGGTTCAATCGAAATGAAATTGGTTGCACCAGATGACATAATTGAACTGAAAATCAGATTAAGCGGATTTTCAACAGAGAAAACAGATGACCTGAGCTTAAGGATACCTGCAAAATATACCAGAAGCCGATTGTAAAAAGCAAGTGATTGTTATAAACCCTGTGTGAGATGACATTCTCTTTATTATAAGACATTTGCTACTTTTGTCAGGCCCCGGATGTCAATTATTTTTATTCTTCTTCCCTGCAACTCAATCAGCTTGTCTTGTTTGAATTCCGAGAGCAGGCGAATAACAGATTCTGTTGCTGTACCTACAATATTTGCCAATTCTTCGCGGGTAAGAGATATTTTAAGAGTATTTTGGTTATCAAGTTCAAAGTTGTCTTTCAGGATTAGTAACACCTCTGCAAGCCTTTCCCTGACAGATTTTTGAGCTATGTCGGTGATATAACTGTTAGCTTCGCGTAACTCCCCGCATACGATCTGTAACATATGCAGGGAAAATTGCCAGTTGTTCTGTATCAGGTAAAGAAGTGTCTGGTAAGGGATGTGGCAAAGCACAGCATCATCAATAACTTTTGCAGTTGTACAGGCCAGTTCCTGACTTACAAGTGAACGGTATGCAATTATATTTCCCTTCTTGGCAAAGCGTATTATCTGTTCTTTACCGTCAATGCCGGTTTTATAGATCTTAAGAATTCCCCGGGTGACACAAAAAAATCCAGTCAACCTGTTGCCTTCTTTATAAACAATTGTTCCTTTTTTATATACCGAACACTCTTTGTCATAATTTAAACGAGCTAATTCTTCCTCGGTCAATTTTTTAAATAATTGAAAACCACCTAGATCACACTCCTCTGAAGTGGATATTGCATTAGTTTTTCTCATTGTAAATGACTTATCTGTGTTTGTTTAAACAACAAATGCTCAAAAATAGTTAAAATATATATTACAGTAGTTATTTAATTGCTATTTATATAGATATTTGTATGTTATATATTTGTAGTTTGAATCGATGGCCCGGAAAGAAAAATTATCTTCAGCAATTTTTTCTTCATCGGACCTTTTAGATAATAATGAAATAAATTTTAATGTTTAACTAAGTTATATTTGAATGAAACATATTGTAGATATGTCCTGGACTGATAATATTGCATTTCAGACAGAAATGGACGGACATAAAATTATTATTGATGCTGATATTCCGACAGGGGGAAATGATCTCGGGCCACGGCCTAAAAAATTGATGCTTACCGCCCTTGCCGGTTGCACCGGGATTGATGTCATAATGATTCTTAAAAAAATGAAAGTATATCCTGAATCATTTAATGTGATAGTAGAAGGAGAATTGACCGATGAGCATCCCAGATATTACCATAAGATAAAAGTAATTTATAAGTTTAAAGGTAAGGATCTACCCAAAGATAAACTCGAAAAAGCAGTAAAGCTTTCAGAAGATAAATATTGCGGTGTGAGTGCCCTTTATAAAAAAGCAATTGACATCGAAACTGAAATTGAAGTCGGGGAGCATAACTAACCTCTATTGTAATGTTGATTTAAAAGCAGCTGAACAAATAAAAGGTTTATTTGTCTTTATATATATAAATTAAAATAAAGACAAATTATGAAATCAACTGTAAAAATTTTAGGGATAATATTTCTGAATGTCATACTGACTCTTAACCTTATAGCATCAAATTATGAGGTAGACAGAAGTGAAAGCCGTATTAAATGGAATGGCAGAAAGGTAGCCGGTCAGCATTACGGAACCATTGAACTGAAAAGCGGTAACCTGATTGTGAAGGAAGGAATCATTCATTCCGGTATATTTGAAATGGATATGAACAGTATTGTGAATGAAGATCTTAAAAATGAAGCAATAAACAAAAAACTGGTTAATCATCTTAAATCAGATGATTTCTTTTCAGTCGATAAATATCCTGTATCGACATTGGTACTCACAGAGGTTAAACCCGCTAATGCAATAGAGTACCTGTTTAAAGGAGACCTTACAATAAAGGGTATTACTAATCCGGTTACTTTTAAAGCTATTGTCACGAACAGTAATGATAAGCTGACGGCTAAAGGGACTATTGAAATTGACCGGACTCTATATGATATTAGATACGGATCGGGTAAGTTTTTTGCCAGTTTGGGAGATAATATGATATATGATACTTTTTCTCTTGACTTCTCTGTAGTGGCAAATGAGGTGACAGATAAAGAGTTAAGTAATATAAATTAAATACAGAGCTGATGACTTTACGGGAAATTTCAGATTCTGTAAAAGAAAATACATTGACAGCAGGGTTGGGAATCACTTTTAAAGATACCGCCTTACTTTTCCCGAGTAATCGATATAATCATTACTATAGTGTTTTTTAAGGAATTTCTCCTCCTTTAAAATAAAATGATGGATACTGAGAACAGACATCAGCGCCATCATTATAAAAAACAGGCTTGGCTTAATTAAAGCCAGGCCTGTAAAATATAAATTAACTGATAAGAAAAACGGATTCCTCGAGATGGCAAAAACACCGGATGTTACAAGTTGTCCCAAATTATTGCTGTCATGACCGAATCTTAGTGATTCTTTTAAGTGGTACAAAGAAAGGATCATTAATACGAGTGATGCAGTCGTAATGACAAAGCCTGTAAGGGTTAAAAATTTTGATTCTGTTACTTTATACTGTAACCACGAAGGGAGTATATTCACAGGAAGCGTAAATGCTGCATCAACTAACTGAAAGATCCATAGCAATGTTAATACACCGAAAACCGGGAATAATAAAAATTTATATACCGGGCTCTCAGCTTTATTTGAATTTACTTCAATTCCCTTTGACCGCAGATAAAGGATTCTGCTAATCACCGCTAATGTGATTAGCAAAAAGCTGATCAATGGGAATATATTAAAAAATTTCATCTGTTTAAAATTTTATAATTACTTGTAAATAAATTAATTAAAAATTTGA
>CAZBWK010000074.1:0-19968 GCA_964495655.1 uncultured Prolixibacteraceae bacterium
AACCCGGTATCATTTTTTTCCGTCAGATGGTATCATTTAAAAGCGGCTCTGAAAGTTCATAAGCTTCAACAAGAAATTTATACTGCCTGTTGATACCCAATAGTTCATTCCTTACTAATTCTGGGGTCGGAATTATTTTTTGTAATTCAAACTGCCTGACAATTTCATTGATGTCCTCATTTATCTTCTCAAGGTGTTTATTAAGCCTGAAAGCATCTATTGAATTTCCTCTTGCCCTTCCAGCAGAAGGAATCCATAATTTTTCATCTACACTTTTGTTTACAGCAAATTCAGCTCTTTTTCTTTTAATGGTAAGCCTGCAATATATGGGGCATTTACCATTGGATAATTTTCTACTTCTACGGATGTAAAATGAAGTTTTTAATTGTACCATTTTTCATACTTTTTTCATTAATACAAAATTACTTTGAAGAATTCATTTTTTAAAATGCAAAGTGCTGAATATCAATGAAAAAGACTGAAAGTTGGTGGTTTTTTAAAATGATGAAAAAAACCACCTAAAAAACCACCGGATTTTTACTTTCTTTTGGTGGTTTTTGCTTTAGTCCACCGAATTGCAAAATCGTATTGCGTTAAAAAACAATAGCTTGCAGTTATTTGCAAGCTATTCCGTTGTCCTGCCAGGGCTCGAACCTGGACTCTTCTGATCCAGAGTCAGACGTGTTGCCAATTACACCACAGGACAATTTGAGCGCAAAAATAATAAAAAGTTGGAATGTACCATAATTCTTAAAATTAATAACTTTATGTCTGACGGGGGAAGGTGTGTTATGCTCTTTCTAACTTAAGAGCGTCAGTTAATTTTTTAAAATTGTAGTATTTGATAACAATTAACATTATATGTTTGTTACTTAAAATGAACCGATAATTTTATACTTATTTCAAACCTTTCCGTATAAATCCATGAATTAATTAATTGTATGATATGAAAGTAGCTGTTTTCAGTACCAGGCCTTACGATATTGAATATTTAAATAGGGCTAACAATGAAAATAAACATGAACTTGTTTATTATGAAACTTCTCTTAAAACAAAAACGTTAAAACTTGCAGAAGGTTTTGATGCAGTTTGTGTATTTGTAAATGATGCACTTACAAAAGAGGTGATTGAAGGACTGGTCAGATTAAATATAAAATTGATTGTTTTGAGATGTACCGGTTTTAATAATGTCGATATAGAAAGTGCATGCAGCAGCGATTTAAAAGTCTTAAGAGTAGCTGGCTATTCACCTGACACAGTGGCAGAACATGCTGTATCCCTGATCCTTACACTTAACAGAAAAACACATAAAGCCTATAACCGTGTGCGCGAGGGGAATTTTTCAATTGAAAGACTTTCAGGCTTCGAACTTCGGGGTAAGACAGTCGGGGTGATAGGAACCGGCAGAATAGGCGCTGCATTCGCTAAAATTATGAAAGGTTTTGGGTGTAACGTGGTCGCTTTTGATAACTATCCGAATGAATCATTAAAGGATGACCTTTTGAAATACTGCTCTCTTGAAGAGGTCTTTAAAAGTTCAGATATTATTTCATTGCATTGCCCTCTTACTCCTGCTACAAACCGTCTGATTAACAAAAAATCTTTGCAACTTATGAAACGCGGTGTTATGCTGATTAATACCAGCAGAGGTAAACTTATTGATACTGATGCAGTAATCGATGCACTGAAGGAGGGGCGTATAGGGTATCTGGGGATTGATGTGTATGAACAGGAGGAGAAACTATTTTTTAAAGATCTTTCGGAAATAGTAATACTTGATGATAAAATATCGCGCCTGATGACATTTCCTAATGTGCTGATCACAGCTCACCAGGCTTATTTTACTGATTTAGTACTTTCACAGATTGCCCGGACAACTATTCAAAATCTGACTGACTTTGAAAATGGAGTGATAAATACTGATAACCAGGTTTGTATAAATATGATGCGGAGAAACTAAAATTATTTTGATATGAAAGCAGACAGAAGAACATTTTTAAAATCGCTGGCAGCTGTTACTGCCGGCTTGTCGGCAGGGTGTGCCGGATTTGGTGGTAAAACTGAAACTGACAGACTCGGCGATTTATTGCCGCGCCGTAAGTTCGGCCGGACAGGCGAGTATGTTACAATGCTTGGAACAGGTGGGTTCCATGTAGGCTGGACAACAGAAAGGGATGCACAGGAAATAATTGAAACTGCCCTTGAAGGGGGTATCCGGTTTTTTGATACAGCCGAGAGTTATTCAAACGGAGTGAGTGAGGAGCGGTATGGTAAATTTCTCACACCAAAATACCGCGATCTGATCTTCCTTATGTCAAAATCAACCGGTCCGGATGCGAAAACAGTCCAGGAACATCTGGAAGGATCACTAAGAAGGTTAAAAGTTGACCAGATAGATCTTTTTCAGGTTCATTCAGTAAGAACACCTCAGGATGTGGATGACCGGATTCAGAACGGAGTTCTTGATGCCATGATAAAAGCTAAAGAACAGGGCAAAATTAAATATATCGGCTTTACCGGCCATCAGAATCCGTTTGCACATGCTCATATGCTCGACAGTACCAGCGAAAGTGATATTTTTGACGGAGTGCTTATGCCGGTAAATGTGCTCGACCAGGTATACTTCAGCTTTGCCGAAAATGTTATCCCTAAAGCGTTGGACAGGAATCTTGGGATAATGGCTATTAAATCACTCGCCGACGGAAGGTTTTTTGCTGAAAAGGAACAAGCACGGTGGACCTCCGAAGATCCGGTAATTCCTAATTATATGACTGTGAAAGAAGCTATGCATTTTGTCTGGTCATTGCCTGTATCAGTGCTGATAACAGGAAGTGAAACTGCTGAAATGATGAGGGAAAAGATCGAACTTGCCCGTTCCTTTACAAAACTATCTGAAGATCAGAGAATGGCACTGGTTGAGAAAGTCAGGGATATTGCAATGGCCGGCAAAGTGGAATATTATAAAAGACAGGAGGCTTAAATTATTCACATATTTTTTTTAAAAACAGCTGGTTCAGGCTTGGTTGAAAATTATTTGTTATGTAAATTGAGCACCAATTTATATTCGAATTTTTATGAAACGTATAACTGATAATCTGTTTTTATTTTTTGCCAGAGATAGTATTTTTTTTCTAAAAGCTGCAGGCCGTTATTTCATTAAGATGTTTCCAACTATGAAATGGTCAGGTCTTTTAATTTTGAACTGGATACTGCCATTGTTGCTGTTCAGTTTTTTGTCAGTGAAGGCAGAACAACAATTTAATTCACAAGTCAGTGATGATATTTTTCTGGCCGGTGCGGCAAAAGTAAAGATTACCCCGCCGGTTGGCAGTATAATGGGTAATTCATATGGCATAGCTGTATCTGAGGGAATACATGATGATCTGCATGCCAGGACTCTGGTATTTAAACAGGGGGATGTCGAAGCTGCCTTTATAGCACTGGATATCATAAGCGTACCATATGTTCTTGTTGTGAAATCGCGGGAGCTTATTTCCAGGGAGACAGGTATTCCGAAGGAAAATATTATTTTGTGTGCAACACATGTGCACGCCGGGCCACAGCTGAATCCTCTTTTCTGGGATGCTGTGGGCGGATTACCTAAGCAGAAAAGTACAGAATATCTTGAGAAATTACCATCCCTGATCGCAACAAGTGTAAATGAAGCGATTGATAAATTGCAACAGGTAAAGGTGTCTGTAGGAGTAGTGCAGGAGACCTCGGTTAATTTTAACCGCCGTTTTTTAATGAAAGACGGAACATTCAGGATGAATCCCGGCAAGCTTAATCCAAACAGCATCAGGGCAATGGGCCCGATTGACCCGGATATGAACGTTGTATATTTTGAAACCCTTGATTCAAAGCCCCTGGCAACTTTAGTAAATTTTGCCCTTCATCCTGCCATTGTCGGCGGCAGGGAGTTTTCGTCCGATTTCCCCGGAAAAATTGCTGATTTACTGGCTACAGTGAAAGGGGAGGAGATGGTTACAGTTTTCACCAATGGAAATTCCGGAAATATAAACCATGTTGATGTTAATCAGCCAAATCAGCTCGGCGGACAAAGTGAATCAACAAGGATCGCGGTTATTCTGGCAGGTGATGTTTTGAAGGCGCTTTCCTCCCTTCGTCCACTTGAAATCAATAAGCTTCAGGTGAGCACCAGGGAGGTTGAATTGCCGGCATTTGAGTTCCGGGAAAGTGATGTTAAATGGGCTCAGGAGGTGGTGGCTAAGATGGGAAAACCTAAAGCACCCCCCTTCAGTGACCTGGTTCAGGCCTGGAAAATTATTGACCTTTATGACTTTGGCGGAGGTAATGAGGAGCGGTTTAAACTGACAACAACTGTGCCCCTTAAACCGGGAGGTGGTGTTTTGAAAAGTGAAGTCAATGCGATAGTGCTTGGTGATGAACTCGCACTTGTGGGTTTCCCCGGAGATGCTTTTGTTGAACTCGGACTGACTATTAAACAGAATTCTCCATACCCTTATACCATTGTTAATGAACAATCAGGGAATGGAACGTTGAGTTATGTGCCTAACCGGAAAGCATTTTATGAAAGGGGATACGAAGCAGAAAGCGCCAGGTTCCTTCCCGGTGGAGGAGAAATACTGGTTGATGCAGTTACGAGGATACTGATCGATCTTTTTCCATATAAAAACGAATAAATCGTATCGCGTTATCGTTTTTTCACCGGAATTTTAATTCACCGGATTTTTTCGATATTTCACAGGAAGAAAGAGGCATGTTGCAGATTAAATAGTAATCTCAGCATGTTAATTTGTTATTTTGTATTATAGATAGTTCCTGAATGGAGAAAAGGGATAAACAGGACCTGTTCCCGCATTACTGTTATCAGAACTACCTGGTTGTTCATGTCGTATTTAAAATTGCCGAGATGAAGAAAAGCAGTATCATTCTTATCCATATTCTTTACTGGTTTTATATAATTAACCAGTTGCTTTTTCCCGCTTATGTTGGATTCCCGGGTGAATCAGATATGGTTGGGGGCGAATATTTCAAAGATGTTGCAATATCTCTGTTTCTGAATGTTTTCTCTTTCTATGCTGTCTATTTTGCTTTTCCCCGTTTTTCAGCTGTGAGAAATATTTTTTTAATAGCGGGCATTGCTGTTTTGATGATAATTGCCATTATTGCTGTAAGGGTGCCGATTAACTGGTACTTTTGGAAAATTTTCGGTAATTTGCCTCCGGAGAAACTGCAATTTGAATGGTTATGGGTTTGGAATGAACTCCGGATGGTAGTTATAACCGGAATTTATGCAATTTTGATCAGGTTTATGATAAACATGTTTGAAACTCAAAAACTCAGGGATGAACTTATTAACCAGCGCCAGGCTGGTGAACTTGCCCTGCTCAGGTCTCAGGTAAATCCTCATTTTCTGTTCAATACTCTTAATAATATCTATTCGCTGGTCTATAACAGATCAGAGGATGCCGCTGAAGCTGTTATGAAGTTTTCATCAATTATGAGGTATGTGCTTGCTGAGGCTCCAAATCAAAAGGTTTTACTGGATAAAGAGATTGAATATCTGAAAAATTATATTGAGCTGCAAAAGTTAAGGTACAGGCAGCCCGGAATTGTGCAGTTTGAAATCAAGGGAGTTACAGAAGGTATTACCATTGCCCCTATGCTGCTTATCCCATTTATTGAAAATGCCTTTAAACATGGAAGAAAAGATAAAGAGCCGGCTGTGTTCATAAACCTGACGACAGAAGAAAAGGTTATAAAATTTGAGGTTGTCAACTACACAGGTAAAAGCCAGAAGCATGCTGTTGATCACATCAGCGGTATTGAATTGTCGAATATCAAACGAAGACTCGAGCTTATTTATCCCGGCAAACACGAATTGCATTTAGGGGAAGAAAATGGCCGGTATAAAGTGAATTTGGTATTAATTTTATAAGATGAGTGAGAGAAGGTGTGGATGTTTGAATGTGTGAATGTGTTAATGTGAGAATGTTTGAATGTTTGAATGTGTGAATGTGAGAATGTTTTAATAAGTGAAGGGGCGGTTCATGGCCTTATCCATTGCCGTTCGCTTGAGCGAACGGGTTTGTGAATTTAAATAAATTATTTTGTAACAAAGTTATATCCACATGAAGATTAATTGTATAGCCGTTGATGATGAACCCCTGGCTCTTGAGATCATTTCCGCTTATTGTGAAAAGACTCCGTTTCTCAGGTTGCTGAAAACATTTGATAATGCAATTGACACTCTGGAATACCTCCGGAATAATAAAGTTGATCTTATCTTTCTTGATATACAAATGGAAGGACTTACCGGGATTCAATTACTACATGCTCTGAAAGAAAAACCTTATGTTATATTGACTACAGCATATGACAGCTATGCTGTACAGGGTTTTGAACTCGATGTTACTGACTATCTCCTTAAACCTGTATCATTTGAGAGATTTTTAAAAGGTGTTAACAAAGTTTATGAATTAATGCAAAAAGAACTCACCAGGCCCGCAGTGGAGAAAGCAGAGGTTAGTCAGCCGCCTGAATCCGCTCCTTCCTATTTTTTTGTTAAGACTGAAACCCGGATTGAAAAAGTTGATGCCTCGGAAGTATTGTTTGTTGAGGGCATGAGTGACTACTGGCGTATCGTAACTAAAAATAAACGCATAATGACATTAATGAATGCCCGTGGCATTGAGGAAATTCTGAAGGAGCCTCAGTTTTGCAGGGTTCATAAGTCATATTTTGTGGCTCTGGATAAAATTGACTTTGTCGAAAGGAGAAGCATCAAAATCGGCAATGACAGGATTCCTGTCAGCGAAACTTATCAAAAACATTTTTTTGAGCTGATCAACAAAAACAAGATGGGATATTAGTCTCATTTTTTTAATCCGTTCGCTCAAGCGAACGGCAATGGATAAGGCACTGAACAAATGTTATGCTTTATCTGGCCTTATCCATTGCCGTCGGTTTCAACCGACGGATTGAAATGATACCACCCCCACAAATCGACAACCTCACCCGGGCTTGTCATCAAAAATCAGCATTATTTTTTATCCTTTCTCTGTTTATGATTGACATTTTCTGTTTCCTATTTGCAAATGGTCTGTGAAACATCACTTTTTAACTGCGAAACCGGTGTTGTTTCAGGTAACCCGATTGTCGATTTATTCACGGGGTTCACAGAATTGATTTGCATTGCCCTGCTTGTTATGGCTAAATTTACATCAGAAATTAAAATTAGTTATTTAATATAAATGGAGGAACTTAAAATGAAAAAATTAGTTGTTTTGTTAGCACTGGTATCATTCGCATTTGTTATTCAATCTTCAGGAAAATTGAACTATGTCACTATAGGTGACAAGACCTATTTCAGCAATGCTGTTAAAGTTGGTATTAATAATGTCAGGATCGGGACAGAAGACGGAATGACCGTTAAAGCACCTTTAGACAAGGTAGATTCTTATATGGTTGATGGTAAATTATTTGAAAGGCTTCCCATTGTGTGCATCGACGGAAATGTTAAATGCACTGAACTGCTTGAGCTTGTTGCATTTCGTAACGGCCTGAGGCTTTATAAATATTATCCGGAGAACAACAGCAAAAACCTTGGCTGCTGTTTTTATGATGAGTCAAATCTGAGAGCCATGTTTTATATATATAAAGAGGGGAAATTGTACCTGCGGGTTAATAAAGAAAATGCAGAAACTGTTTTCCCATTCTTCGGGGTTGAATACCAAGCTGGTATTTAATTGTAAATTTTTGTTTTCTGCAGGATAAGGTTGATTTGAACCATAAGCTGCAGAGAAGAAAGCCGGCAAAATTTGCCGGCTTTCTTAATAGTATTTGATTGGTAATACTATCCTGAATTTACTTCCCTCGTCTTCTTCGCTTTCTGCTATAATTTGCCCATCATGTCTTTCAACCAGTTCTTTACAGATAATTAATCCCAAGCCTGTACCTGGTTCCTGGGATGTTCCTTTTGATTTAACTGAAGTGTCTATTCTGAAAAGGGTTTTCATCTTTTCCGGTGATATGCCTGTTCCGTTATCAGCAACCTCAATAATGCAGTTGTTCCCTTCCTTAAAGAGAAATACTTTGACCTCTCCGTTTTGATATGTGAATTTTATAGCATTAGTGAGCAGGTTCCGCAAGACTGTCCGGATCATATTAGGATCTACAGGAATAATTATGTTTTCAGCTTTTTCGAAAATGATCGCTATGTTTTTCCGGTTGGCCAGTATGCTAACCTGTTGAATGGACTCTGAAACAAGCTCTCCTAAGTTGGTTTCAACCGGCCGGAAAGCTATAGCTGCTGTTTGAGAACGAGCCCAAAGCAGAAGATTTTCTAAAAGTTCAAATGCCTGTTGAGATGAGCTTTTAATATTTTCCAGTGATCTTTTTAGTTTATTGGTATCAATGTTATGCAAATCCATCAGCAACAGATCAGTAAGACCCAGAATTGCATTGAACGGATTTCGCAGATCGTGTGCAATAATAGAGAAGAATTTGTCTTTGGAGCTGTTCAATTCGTTCAGCTCGGCATTCTTTTTAACAATTTCTTCTTTCTGTGCTTCTATTTTAAGAGTCCGTTCCCTGACTTTTTCTTCCAGTACCTTCCTGTATCTTAGGTATTGCCTTTCACGCAGCTTGAAAAAAAACAGGATCAGAAATGTTATTAATACTAAATAAGATAACCATGCAAGACGGCTCCTCCACCATGGAGGCCGTATGACTATATTCAGTTCAGTGCCTTTCTCATTCCATAAACCGTCATTATTGCAGCATTTCACTTTTAGTTTATATTCTCCGGGTGAAAGATTCGAGAATGGAATAAAATTGCGATTCCCGATATCTATCCAGTCATCATCTATTCCTTCAAGCATATACATATAGAAATTTTTTGCCGGGTTAGTAAATTCCAGCGCCGAAAACTCTACGGTAAAAGAGTGATCATCGTGAAAAAGTACTATGTTGTCACTTCCTTCTGTGTATAACTCTTCTCTTTTTCCTTCTGTTATTTTGTAGACACTGGTAAATTCAGGTTCGGGAATATAACTGTTGAATGTAATAGAATCGGGATAAAAAGAGTTAAATCCATTCATCCCCCCCAGGAATATTTCTCCGTCACTACTTTTAAATGAAGCTCCCATATTGAATTCAAGGCTTTGAAGTCCGTCTTCCAGAGAATAATTTTTGCATTTTGAATCTGATGGCTGAAAACTGCATAATCCATTTCCTGTTGCAAACCAGATCCGGTTGCTATTATCTTCTATAATGCTATAAACCAGATCGCCGGGCAGTCCTTCATCTTTATTATAATGGAACAGCGAAGAATCCTTCCTGCAAAATTTAATTACCCGGGAACTGGTGCCAATCCATATATCACCTTTATAATCATCCCAAAGGGCAGTTATGAATTTATCGGACAGGGATATGCCTTCACTATGCTCATTAAAGGGTTTAAAAGTTGAGGAATTGGGGTCATAAATATTCAGGCCTTCAGGCGTTCCTGTCCAGATAAAGCCTTCCCTGTCTTCAAGTAATGCATATATCAAATTTGAACTTATTTTTTTACCGGGAGGCGCTTCAGTGTGAAATCTTTCTGTCTCCAAAGAATTATGATCTTTTTTATACAGGCCATCCTGGGTTGCAATCCAGTAATCCCCATTCCTGCTTTGGATCATTTTTAATACCCGTAATCCTTTAAGGTCAGGCAGTCCGGCATTGCCAGGCATCTGTCCCGGCCTGACAAATTTTTTATCCTCAGGGTTGTATCCCAATAAGCCATCGCGGGTGCCTATCCAGATATTTTCATCAGTGTCCTTTAAAATTGAGTGCACATAACCGTTTGGTAAATAATACCGGCCTTTCATTTCAGGAGAATAGTGTTCTGTATTTCCGGTCTCTGTATCGTAAATATCCAGTCCCCGGCCCCAGTGTCCGATCCATATCCTGTTTTTTTCATCTTTATACAGGGAAGCGATCACATTTCCTGCCATGTCAATTGTAATTGGAGCATCACTTTTCCGGTATAATTTAAATTTCTGCTTTTTGAGGTCTGTTTTATTTACACCCGACAGAGTGCCGGCCCAAAGATTTTCGGTGCGGTCAATCAGTAGCGAAAGCACTATGTTATGATTGATCCCGCTGTTTTCAGAATTGAAAATCCGTAAAACCGGATCATCTGGTTTATTGATGTTTATGCAGCAGAGCCCTTTCCCCTCAGTCCCGGCCCATAAATTTCCCGATTGATCGGCCGTTAAAGAGCGTACATACAGGTTTTCAGTGATTATCTCTTCGGCCGTTCCACCCCATTTGGAGGTAAATTCTCTTTTTTGCCTGTCAAATTTATTCAGGCCACCGAAGGTGCCAACCCACAAATTGTCCATGTGATCCAGACAAATTGCAGTAATTATATTGTCAGAAAGAGACCCTCCTCTTTCATCCTGATCGCCGGTAAAGATTTCAAAGGTTTTCGCTGAAGGGTTAAAACATGCCAATCCACGTGTGGAACCTGCCCATATAGTGCCATCTTTATCTTCAAGAAGCGGGATATTATAATCTTTAACACTTCCGTCATGCTCCAGCGGCGATAAATAATGTTCGAACGACAGGTTATCAGGGTCGCAAACAGAAAGAACAGGAGGTGTATTGATCAGGATTTTGCCATTGCGGGCAGATTTTACGTCATATACATATTTTTTTACATCGATATCCCAGGGGATTGAATATTGTATCCATTCAAATCGTCTCTCTTTTCTGACATACCTGTTCAGGCCGGCTTTGGTGCCTATCCAGAGATTGCCATTTTTGTCCTCTGCAACAGAGTAGATCCAGTTGTTTGATATTGAGGTTGAATCATCGGGATTAAATTTATATTTAACGAATGAGTAACCGTCAAATCTGTTCAGTCCGTTTTGTGTTCCCAGCCATATATAACCTTTTGAATCCTGGTATATACAATTTACAACTGACTGCGAAAGACCTTCAGTTATGGAATATCCCGAAAAAAAAAGTTGCCGGGGATAACCGGAGATGCAGGTTAACAGAAGCAGCCAGACTAAAACAGACCTGTTCATAGTTACATAAATTGTTTATTACGGATTTTACAGAATTACGGTTGCAATTTAAGATTTATGTTGTAAATTGGCAATATAAACTTATTACAATGAAACGTACAGTACTACTGATCCTTGTGAGGCACCGTCAGGATACAGCAGAGATGGTGCAGAAAATATTAACAGGCTGGGGATGCTTTATTAAAACCAGGCTTGGTATTCATGATGGTGTGTTGGAGAACTGCTCCGACAGCGGTTTGATCTTTTTGGAATTAACCGGCGAAGCTGCCAAACATGAAGAGATAGCCCGGAAGTTAAACCTGGTTAAAGGAGTTGATGCAAAGCTTATTACGCTGGAGGTGGAAAAGTAAGGGAATTTATTAAGGCCAGTCAGGATGTTTATGCAGGAAAGTAAATGTGCCTTCACAGCGACTTGAATGGCCTCCGTTAACATACTCGGTGGAATAAATAGTATAAGAGGTAAAAACTATTTCTCATTGTTTTTAATACAATGATTGATTTACAAGTAATTGTAAAACTTTAAACGAAATGAATATATTATCTTTGTTTCTAACTATCTCCCTCCGGTCAATTGATCCTGATACTGTTTAAGTTCATCCCATTTTCCCGTACAGGCCAGAAGTGCCTGTTTTGGCCAAGAGCCGGGTTCATGCATTTGATATCTTGGCCCGCCGGCTTCGAGCAGGATCTCTTTGATTTTTGCAGGGTCGGCATGTGATAGTTTAACCCATGTATCGATGCCACTGCCTTTTAGAATGGATTCGATCTTTTCGCCTATACCCTCTACTATTTTGAGGTCATTTTCTGTAAACTTATACCCAAGTGCAGCAGCAGCAAGATCAGCATCAAAAACAACCTCCGGACCAACACCGGGTACTGAGAGTAAGGATTGTTTCCAGAGAGACAATTCATCAAATTCAGATCTCAGCAGTGAAATTTCTTCATCTGACTGGTTACATTGTTTTTTTAATTGAGTTGTCTCTTCCTGAGTTTTGTCACAGCAGTTTTTTAATTGCTTAATTTCTTCTTCTAATGCAGAAAATTTACGTTGTTTATACTTCCGGAGAAAATATCCGATAAGGAAACCAATCAGTGCTGCGATGAGAAGGACAATCAGAATAAATATCAAATCGGAGGCAAATCGTTCAGACATATCATTTAATTTATTGGATTATTATTTCTACTCTGCGGTTTTTGATGCGGCCTTCCCTTGTACTGTTATCTGCCAGAGGCTTTCGGTCGCTTTCAGATTTAACTTCAATAGCCCCTGGCTCTATTCCGGCTTCAATCATCTGATTTTTAATGAAGTTTGCCCGCGCAAGACTTACGTACTCTTTAGCCTCTTCAGGCCCCACACTATCCGAGTGACCGGTTATCAAAACTTTCTTGTCAGGATTGGCCTCAAGATATTTTTTAACCTGGCCAAAATAACTGCTGGTTTCAGATGAAACAGGAACATCATTTTTATTGAAATCAAAAAACAGTGTACGAGGATCGGGTTTGGGTGATGCGGGTGCAGGAATGTCAGCTTTTATGGAGTCAGCCTTGGATTCTGTAACATCTACTGATTCTTCGACAGATTCTTTAGCTTTAAAACAGTCTTTTCTGATGCCACAAACATAAATGTAAGCAGAACCTGCGATCCATATAAAAAGCAAGGATGATAACAAACTAATGGAAGTTCTCATTTTTTGTTTTTTCTAAAGTTATGGAAAAAAAATGAATTGTGGTATAAAGTTGAGCGAAAATATGTTACAATGTTTTTTCTGGTTTGTGGATCGAAATTTTGAAGAGTCAAAAAATATTTTTTCAATAAGTATCAGGATTATTTTTAACCTTTGGTTTTTTAATAAGTGAGTACGATGAAAAACTGAAAGAAACGAATGATCCAAGAATGACAGGTATTGGGATTGACCAATTTACAAATGCACCTTGTTTCCTGGGAGATCATATTGTTTGTTGCTATCAGAAATTAATTCGCTTAATGGAAAAAGAACTTCAATAAATTATAAGTGATACCTGTAATTGAAAGATTTATGTGAAGAGTTTAAAGAAATAAGCTAGTATATATTGATTATTACAGCATGAATTGTCTAATAGGTATAGATATCGGAACAAGTGCAATGAAATGCATCTTAATTTCAGAGGAAGGCAAAATTCTGGGTTATGACAAAGAAAAAAATTCCTTGATTTACCCTTTACCTGAGAGAGTTGAATTTAATGCTGATGAGCGATATGATCAGATATGCCGGCTGATAAAGTCTGTTCTGCGTTACCAACCTAAAAATGCAAAAGTATTAGCGATTAGTTTTTCCGGTGCAAGCGGAAATACCCTCTTGTTGAATCATGACAAGAAGCCAATAGGGAATGCAATCTCCTGGCAGGATGAAAGAGCGGAATCTGACTATCCGGAACTTCTTAAACCTTTTACAGATGAGCATATTCATTCTGTTTGCGGATGGCCAAAAATCGGAAGTTTCCCATTGGCTTGTTTTTCATGGATCAAGAAAAATCAACCTGAAAAATATAATTTAACCAAATATTTCGCAACAGACTTTATATACTTTCATTACAGGTTATCAGGTGCCTGGGCCATTGACACTTCCACTGCAACAAATTTTTACCTTCAAGATCAGGTGAAGTTAAATTACTATCAGCCGTTTCTTGACTTTTTGGATTTAAAAAAAGAAGACTTGCCTGAGATAGTTAAGAGTGGAAAACAGATAGGAAGTATCACTCCTAATGCTTCTAAAGAAACTAATTTACCCGAAGGGACACCGGTCATTGCAGGGGCGTTCGACCATCCATCTGCTGCAAGAGGGGCGGGGATGACAAAACCAGGTGATCTGCTTCTTTCCTGTGGAACTTCATGGGTTGGTTTTTTACCAGTTGAGTGCAGGGATAAAATTTTAACAGAAAAAATGCTTATAGACCCTTTTTTGTCACCTGAAGGCCCCTGGGGTGCTATGTTTTCGTTTAAAAGCATAGGTGATGATCTAAACAGATATATTAAGCTGCTGTTTAATGAGTCACACGACTGTTACAAAAAATTTGACAAAGCAGTTATGGCGTATAACGGTGAAGCAAAGATTCCACTGTTTAATTTGTTTCAGGAAGCTTTTTCACCTGCAAATTATATATCATTTTTGCAAAAGGACTACGGAATTCCGGAGATCAGTATTTCAATAATGGAATCTATGGCTAAAATGATGTATGAAAAAATAGAAAACCTCAGGAATGCGGGAATGGATATCAATAATGTAACCATGGTCGGAGGATTCTCAGAAAGTAAAATATGGCCCCGGATTATAGCACGGATCTTTAGAATGCCTGTAAAGCTTATCCGCGGTGAGTTTGCAGGATGTCTGGGTTCAGCAATTCTTGCCGGGACAGGTGTTGGATTATTCAAAAGTGAGTCTGAGGGTTTCAAAAAAATCAATATTAAGAGCGAAAAAGTATACCCACTCTAATTTAAATAAATTTAATGAAAGAAGAATATGCGTTAAAACTTGCCTTTGGTGACTATTTAGCATTCGGTTTTTATATTATTATAATTTCTTTAATCGGTTATTATTTTGGGAAAAAGAAAACGCAGGATACATCCGATTATTTTCTGGCAGGGCGTTCATTGCCCTGGTATGTTATAGGCAGTTCTTTCATTGCTTCTAATATAAGTACAGAACATTTTATAGGGATGGTTGGGGCAGCTTTTGTTTATGGAATTTGCGTAGCCATGTCGGAATGGGGAAATGTAACATCATTTTCACTGTTAATATGGGTGTTTATCCCTTTTTTAATGTCCGCCAAAGTTTTCAGCACACCGGAATTTTTAGAGAAGAGATTTAATTTGATCGTAAGGCAGTTTTTTGCTTTGGTAACCATAATAAGTAATGTCATTGCATTCCTGGCGGCTGTTTTATACGGCGGCGGCCTGGTAATAGAAAAATTATTCAATATAGAATTATGGCAGGCAATCCTGATCATAGGTTTTATGTCTGGGCTTTGGGCTATTTACGGAGGACTTAAATCAATTGCATGGATGGATGTATTCAATGTTGTAATTATGATTACCGGAGGTCTTTTTATAACTATCCTTGGCCTCTATATGCTTTCGGGAAATGAGCATTCACTAATTGAGGGTTTTAAAGTGATGATAGAAAGAAACAGGGCCGAAACCGGTTTATGGAGGGAAGTAGTATTAAAAAATATTCACTACATGGTAGACGCCGGCTCATATGACCGTTTGTCAGTTATACAGCCTGTTTCTCATATTGTAGCCCCCTGGCCAAACATTATATTGGGGGTTTTTACAATAAGTATATGGTACAATGCACTGAACCAGTTTATGATCCAAAGGGTTTTAGCAGCAAAAGATACATATCACGCGCGGATGGGAATTGTATTTGCAGGGTACCTGAAAATATTACTGCCGGTGATAATCGTATTGCCTGGTTTAATTTTATTTGCACGCTTCCCTGAGGTACTGAACCTTAACTGGTCAGAAATAAGGCCGGAAGCAGACAAAGGGTATATTACTTTACTTCAAATACTTGTTCCTGTGGGCATTAGAGGTATATTACTGGCATCTTTATTTGGTGCAATACAATCAACGGTAAGCGCTGTTCTAAACTCAACTTCAACAGTGTTTACCATAGACATTTATAAAAGGATGATAAATAAAAATGCTGCAGACCGGCATTATGTCAGCATAGGAAGATGGTCATCATTCGTTATCATTATTGTTTCAATTATCCTGGCAGGTTTTGTTGGTAAACTAGGGGGAAGTTTATTTGTTTATATTCAAACCTTATATGCCTTTTTTGCTCCCCCCTTTGCTGCTATATTTGTAATGGGCATCCTTTTCAGGAGGATTAATGGGAAAGGGGCTGCAGCAGCTGTTATCATTGGTTTTGTATTGGCTATATTAATAAAAATTTATGTCAATTATTCTGTTGGGGTACCTTCATGGTTGCTTCCATACCAAATGCAGGCAATCGTGATCTGGGTTGTATGCATTCTTGTGTGTATCGCAGTTAGCTTATCCACTGAGAAACCTTCTGCCGAACAGGTCAATGACCAGTTGACCATTAATTGGAAAAAAATAAATATTTTTCAGGAACTTGGAGATAAATGGTATAAAAATGTTGTCCTGTGGTGGGGAATTTTTGTGTTGATTATTACAGGGATTATAATTTATTTTTCATGATTTAATGAAATACAAAAGGTAAAATAACAGAGCAATGAATAAAGAAGACATAAACAACGGGAAAGTAGGATTATTACCCTTTTATTTAGAAATGTACGATGAAATTATGCCTGAAATCAGGAAAGGTTTCGAACCATTTTTAGACATTATAAACGACAAATTTACGTCCGGAGGCATCAACGTGGTCAGGTCAGAGATCTGCCGGCTATCGGTTGAATTTGAAGATGCAGTTAACAGGTTTGAGAAAGAAGATGTTGATTGTATCTTAACCATTCATCTGGCTTATTCACCTTCGCTGGAATCTGTCAATACCCTGGTTAATACTAAACTTCCAATTATTATCCTTGATACTACAAGAGATGAATGCTTTGATTCAATTTCCCAACTTATGTATAACCACGGGATACATGGAGTACAGGATATGTGCAATTTATTATTGCGCAGGGGCAAAGGATTTATTATTGAAGCAGGCCATATTAACTCTTCAGAATTTGTGGACAAAATAGTCAGTCACATTAAAGGTACCGTTATTGCCCGCAAATTCAAAAATGCCCGGATCGCACAAGTTGGGACAAGCTTTTCAGGAATGGGCGATTTCGTTGTTGACAACACTGTTATGGAAGATTTGGGTATTAAGGTTTTTAAGGTACTTCCAAATGAGATATCAAAATTTATGCCCGAAGAGAACGACCCGATGGTATTGGATGAAATATTAAAAGATATTGAACGATTTGACTGTTCTCACCTTAGACCAGGGCAACTGGAATCTGCTGTTAAAACAGGGTTGGCATTACGCCGGTGGATTGAAAAAGAAAATATAATGGCTTTCACTATTAATTTCAGGGCAATTACAAAAGAGTCAGGCTTTACACAAATGCCTTTTTTGGAAATATGCAAAGCCATGGGCAATGGGATTGGTTATGCCGGAGAAGGGGATGTGATTACTGCGGCATTGGTTGGAGCCCTGGCACAGGTTCTTGGTGATGTATCTTTTATTGAGATGTTCTGTCCTGATTGGAAGGAGAATCTTATATTTATCAGTCATATGGGTGAGATGAATATTAATCTTTCTGAGAATAGTGCAGTATTATTGGAAAAAGAGTGGTCTTTCACTGATGCAAGCTCTCCTGTCTGTCCTTCTGCATGTTTTAAGGAAGGGGAAGCATTATTTGTTAATTTAGCACCTGGTCCTGATAATTCGTTTTCCCTTATTCTTTCACCTGTAAAAATGATGGGAGAAATGCACAGAACATCAATAGGAGATGGGATCAGGGGATGGATGAAACCTAAAATGCCACTTCCGGCCTTTTTGAAAAAATTTAGTGAGGCAGGCGGGACGCACCACTCTGCTCTGGTATATGGAAATCCTGTTGAAGAATTAAAGACTTTCGGAAAAATTATGAATTGGAAAATTATTGAAATAAACTGACATTTATGCAGCAACTATTTGAAATTAAGCAAACAGATATCGACTGTTATCGGAATTATCTTCAAGACTTCCTCCCCGGTAAGATAATCGATATTCACACTCATGTTTATTTAAAGGACCACCTTATCCATAATAAGGAACGGGATAACCGTTTAGCTGACTGGCCTGGACGCGTTGCATCAGAAAACCCGTTCGCGGACCTGTTGGAATCTTACCAGTTGATGTTCCCCGGGAAAGCAGTTATCCCACTCATGTTCCCAACTCCTGTGAACTTGAAGGATATAAGGAGTGCAAATAATTATATACTGGATTGTATCGAAGAGGGGAAATCATTCGGGCTTATCTTGATTCAGCCTGAATGGAGTATGAAAGTCTTAGAAGAGGAATTAAAGAGAGGCGATTACAAAGGGGTAAAAGTATACCTGAATTTCGCTCCGGCGCATATCCCAAAAAATGATATTTGCATTTTTGATTTTCTGCCTCATCACCAGCTTACCGTGTTAAACAGGTATGGGATGATAGTCATGCTGCATATCCCAAGGGACAACCGTTTAAAAGATCCTGTAAATCTGGAGCAGATCATAGAGATTGAAAAAAAATACCCTGATATAAAGCTTATTATAGCTCATGTTGGCAGGGCTTACTGCAATGAAGATGTAGGCAATGCTTTTGAGGTTTTATCAGGGACAAAAAATGTTTTGTTCGATATTAGTGCAAATACTAATCAATTTGTATTTGAGCAGTTAGTAAAAGCAGTTGGCCCACAACGGATACTTTTTGGAAGTGACCTCCCAATTGCACGAATGCGTATGAAGCGTATTTGCAAAGATGGAAAATATGTGAATATTGTCCCAAAGGGATTATATGGAGATGTGTCTGGTGATAGTCATATGAAGGAAACGGAAGGGGCTGAAGCGGAAAACCTTACTTTTTTTTTATACGAAGAAATTAAGGCATTCAGGCAAGCTGCAATTCAAACAAAACTGTCAGGAGAAGAGATAGAAGATATTTTTTTCAATAACGCTATTCGAATACTGGATAAAAAATCGTCATAAATAATTTAAAAATGATATATTATGAATGGAAAGGAACTCCGAATAGGAAAACTCTTTAATAAAAGTGCTAATGCTGTAATAATAGCAATGGACCATGGATTATTTGATGGTCCAATTCCGGGGATGGTAAATTTAAAAGAGA
The DNA here is from genome assembly GCA_964495655.1 of uncultured Prolixibacteraceae bacterium. Classification (GTDB taxonomy): domain Bacteria; phylum Bacteroidota; class Bacteroidia; order Bacteroidales; family Prolixibacteraceae; genus JAAYJR01. The sequence continues at coordinate 18,896 of CAZBWK010000074.1, forward strand.
CAGCAAAAAAAATTAACCCTTGCGTTGATGGTGTATTATTAAGCCCGGGAATATTAAAGCATCTTCACTCACTTTTTAACTTCAAAGGTGCTCCTATGCCAATTGTCAGGCTTAACTGGAGTACGGTTTATTGTTTTCACTGGAATTATAATGATGCTTATACAGTTTTGTCTCAAAATGTTGAAGAAGCGGTAACAAACGGTGCTGAAATAGTTTTAGCCTCCCTTACCCTTCAAACGGGCAGTGAAGATGTTGATACAAAAAATGTGGAACTATACAGCCGTTTGGTTAATGCAGCAGATAAGCTGGGAATACCGGTGATCGGGGAATATTTCCCTACCCGTTCAGGAGATATTTCAAAGGAGCAGATGCATGAACAGGTATATTCTTGCAGCAGGATCCTTAGTGAATTGGGATGTGATATGATAAAAACCTTCTATACTCATGACTTTAAAAAAGTAACTGAAAGTTGCCCTGTTCCCATTTTTGGACTTGGTGCAGAGAAAAAGCCAACACAGCTTGAAGCATTGCAACTTGCCGCTGATGAGATAAGAGACGGGGCAAGAGGAGTCGTTTTTGGAAGGAATGCCCTCCAGGTACCTGACCCTGCTAAATTTCAGGAAGCACTCTGCGATGTGGTAAAAAATATGCTTTCGCCAAGGGATGCAATTGAAAAATATAGCCTTGAATAATTGTTTTGAAGAGTTATAAGGCCTCAATTGCGGTCATTTAAAGCAAGAATTGAAGAACCCGGAAAATTTATTCAGGTCATTTTTGGACCACGTCAGGTGGAAAAAACTACCATGGTTACCCGGCTTTTATCACAATTATCCATTGCCAGTTTATATGAATCTGCAGATGCTGTTTCTGTAACAAACTCAGCATGGCTGATGCAGGTATGGGAGTCTGCAAGATTGCGAATGAAGATATCCTGAATATCACCTGGAGCAGAAAGAAGTGACTGTTTTTCCAGAGATAATACATCAATTTTAGATTGTAACTGTGAAATTTCTTCTTCTGTCTCACAGTATTTAAGGTGTCTGTATCTCCGGAGATAATATCCGATAAGAAAA
>CAZBWK010000075.1:0-19961 GCA_964495655.1 uncultured Prolixibacteraceae bacterium
ATTTCAATTCCAGTATGGTACGGTTGGCGGTCGTTCGACGACCAAAAAAAAATTATTAACTATCAATAAGTTAACTTTTACAAATATGGCATTTAAAACTAAAAATATTGTCGATCTCCTAAAATAAATTTTTGACGGCAGTTCGACAACATGGCATAAATAGCTTATTATCAATATTTCAAAGAACGAAACCTTTTGTTTTTCCAGTCTCTTCTGTTTATTCCATCCAAATAATAAAAGGTTCGACAACCTGGTTCAAAGAAAATTATTCAGGTTTTGCCTTTCTTTTCCTACAATTTCTTTGTCGAGCCATTTTTCCTGACGGGTTTTAAAAACAATAAAACTGTCGTCTTCCTCTTCCATGATTTCTTTAGCCCTTATTTTTAATTCTTCCAGCTTTGCTTCGGAGATTTCACCCTCAAAAACGGAATTCTGAATCCAATTTAGGTACTGACGGCAAAGTTTTAACATTTTTGCCACCCGTTTTTGTCCAACGTCATAAACTGCTATGATATACATTACCACCATATTTTAAATGGTTTATATTCTTCTATTTCCAGCACATGCTTCACCAGCTTGTAGCACTCCAGCTTCAAACAATAAACTATTAACAGAATTTAATAGCTAACGTTCCGGTTTAGTGTGCGGTGTTTAATGGTCTCATTCAGCCGGTTTTCAAAAGCCTGTACAAATTTCTTTTTCCCTTTGGGTTTCAGAATAAATGAATTAAGATTGCTTTCAAAATCATTGGGCTGTATTTTGCGTTTATTAACTACTTTAAATATGACACGATCGACAAGTATTGGTTTGAAAACCTCCGCCAGATCGAGCGAGAGGGAAAAACGGCGTTCGCCAGGCTGGTGAAGGAAAGAAACCAGCGGATTTAGCTGGGTTTGGTGAATCGCACGCAGACACTGACTATAGCACATCATGTTGCCGAAAGAAATCAGCGCATTGATTTCATTTTGTGGTGGGCGGTAACTGCGCCCCTCCATGGGCAAATTATTTAAAATTAAATTGAAGGCTTCGTAATATGTTTTGCGGATATTCCCCTCAGTGCCCATCAACTCGTCTATTGCGGTAGTTTCCCGGATTTTTTCAGAAAACAATTCTATCATTTCAATAATTTCCGTTAAATCTTTCCCTCGGTTGTGGTAATACCTGAGGTTTTTCACCATATTAAATGAAGCACCTTCAAGGATACGCTGTGCCAGCAGTATCCGTTTCTTCTTATTTTTGTAAAAATCTGTTTGGGCCAGTAATACTTTACCCGACAACAGTGCTTCGCGCGGCATAAAGCTTCCGGTGTAGTTTTCATAGTAATCGAAAAAGTGAATGGGTATTTGCTGTTGTCCCAGAAAATTATACAGTGCTGAATTGGCATCCAAATTCCCAAAACAATACAGGTCATCCACATTTTCAACCGGAAGATAACGTGGCTTTTGTTCGTTTCCCTCCTCATCATAAGGCGTAAATTTCAGCGTATTGTCGCGGCGCTGCAAACGTCCGGGATTAAAGAGATAGTAGGTTTTTTTCATAATTTCATTTTTAGACCTGATGAATTTTCAAACCCGATCAGGACTGAAGAATTACTCTGTTGCATGACAAAAATCAAAATAAGAACAGTTCCGGCACTTGCTGACAGGAAGTTTTTCGGGAACTGTTTCTGCCCCGATTATCCTTTTAATTTCTTTTAACGATTCTTCAATATATTCCCTGTCGGGTTGGGCAAGCATCACTTCTTCGGTTTTGCGCAGTTTGGGGTATTCCAGCAAACCTGTGGCATTTAACCCGTTTTTTTTCAGTATATACAAATAGTATTTCACTTGCCAGATGTGGGCTTCCTCCCGTTTGTCTGACTTTTTGATTTCGTGCACTACATTGTTTTTTATGTCGAACCAGTCTATTTTTATTCCCTCCAAGGAAATTTCTTTAAAACGGTCGCCGCGTTGCGGGTAGCTTGTTTCGTGAATCAGCTTTCCTTCATAAACTGCATCGGAGGTGTGCTCCATGGTAATCCCGTTGGCAAACAACCATAGCTTGCGGTGACATATGAGGTAATAATTGAAATGGGTTCCGGTGATGTTCATGATTGATGTAGATTTATGGAAGATTGATGAAAAATTGGTAAAGATTGATCAATCCCTTCGATCCCATAAATCTCTCCATATTAAAGAGGCAATTCATTGTCGTCAGAATTTTCAGGCATTTTGTGAATTTCAGAATAAATAATCTGTTTTACATGGTCTTCCAGCCAATTAATTTTAAATTGAAACCAATTGTCGCTTTGCCCCGAAGAATAAATCACTTCTTTAAAATTTGCAAACGGCTTTTTATGGTTCAGTACATAAAAAAGTTGTTCCTGCAAAATCTCATTCTTTACATTTTCGGCAAATGCTTCCATTATTCGGAATGATTCATCAGAATCAAGCGGTTCAAAAACATAGTAATCATCCCAGGTTTCATATTTTAATTCTTCCTCCTCCAATGCAAAGCCGGTTATCATTTCGTATTCGTGCGGGTCGTCCATCAGTAATTTGGGAACATCTTCCATTTCCAGGGTTTCCGGATTGAGGTAGCAAATAAACCCGGCGTCAATGGACTGAGCTATCTGGGTGATGATTGCGGTAAATTTTTGCGGAAGTTCGAATTCGTCGAAATCTTCGCCGCAATCGCAATAATCGCCATACGGACAGGTCATCGGATTGCCGGTGCACAATTCCAGATCCATTCCCGACGACGGCAGGTACTGCACCGGGTATTGCCAGTTGGTGGTGAGCACCTCGTACAATCCTTCCGGCGGAATCCCGGGTGGAGCATCGACCAATTCAATATGCAGCGATTCGAATACCTTTAAAATGGCATCGTTTACCCTTTGCCACTGGTCGCCCTGCAAATGGATGATATCCGGGAAAACTTCCTTCTTTATCCCAGTCAGTTCTTCAATGGTTTTAAACGGGACCAATGCCAGTTCAGAAACAACCTGGTCGTCGGCAATTTGAGGCGGCGGTTCGATGTAAAACGGTTCCGGAGGGTTTTTTGCAACTGTTTCGAGGTCTTCAATGAGTTGCTGGATGTATTTTTCCATAGCATTCGGTTTTATTTGTTTTAACCGCTCTTCGCTTTTTCTTATTTCATTCAAAAACCCTTCAGGTTTCATAGCAAATTTGTTTTTGGTTGATGTTTTATATGGGCCGAATAATCCTGCAATTTTTTATTATTCAATTCATACACCTTTTTGTTTATTGTTCAGTCAGGATAAAAAATCATAAAATAATATCTTGTTTTGCTTTTTCTAAATCAAATCCGGAATTAATGTTATAGCATTTTTGCCAAAAAGATAAATATCTTCTTTTTTACCACTAAATATTCACCGACCTTTTCACTAGCCCTACCAATAGAGCAGAGTATAATTGTGATCAACAGGCTTGTCATTTGCCGGTCTTTTAAATATTTTGAAATTAGCATTAATATCGAATTTGATTAATTTTTTCATAGACTATTTCTTTGTTTATTTCAGAGCTCTTATTTTTTTAGACAGTATTTTTGTAAAATCATCCCATACAGTACTATTCTTAATTCAGGAAATACCCCAGGACCCAGTCTTTGTCAATAGTCATTTTGGAACCTTGTTTTCTGGATGCTATTTCTACGATTTCTTTTTGCTTAATCATTTCAGTATAAAGAATTAGCTATTTCAAGAATCTCCTCTTCCTCCATATTTAATATCAGCCTCCATTTGTTGAGATATTTACCCTTTGCTGGCAGGCTTGCATCAAACGGGTTATATTTTTCATTACATACATTTGCTGCATATTTCAGAAAATAGTCCACTTTGGGTTTATGCAGCAACTCCGCGAGATAGGCAAGCCGTTTTATAACCGCAATATTGTTTACCGCTTTGCAATAAGTTGTCATTTTGCGGGCACTTAATCTGGCTTTGTTGAAAGCTTTAATAATTTCGTTGTAGCCGCCGGCGTGTTGCGGCAGGTCGAAACAATCGACGATGGTCTTTTCAACGTCGGTCATGTACCAGGTATGATTGCCATACCCTATAGTTTTATATCCTATAAGCTTAGCGGGTTTTATCGTTACAAAATGAAAAAGAGAACCGATACCGGATACCGAACGAACTCCCTTGCGCCTGCTGTTTTGCACAAAAATTTTATTAGGGAACTGCTCGGTTAACCCATGTGCGTTTAATGCCGACCAATAAGAAATACCCCCGTCAGGGGCCATAAAGCAGGCAATCACATTTTCATCGTTAAAATGCCGGCGCCGGTATTTGCCTTTTTCTATCTGAACAATTACCTGGCTGTTTGTCAAATACCACAAAGCGCTATGAATAGAACTTTTTCTTAAGCCAGTTTCGTTGCGTAGCATAGCTAATGAAAACACATCCCATTGGTTTTCATTAATAACATTCAATATAGTAGCCTGCGGATTCATATTTCAACAACTTATTGTGGCATATAATATAGCAAAAAGCTAAATATAAAAACATATTAGGTTAATATATTTGAAAGTTACCTTCTTAAGGTTGAACCTACTATTTACTCCGGCAGGAGTCAGAATTCTGGCAGGATTAGTTAAAAGATTGTGCCATTTTCTGTGTTTTCTTCAATATCAAGTTGTAATCCCAATTCATCGTCGTATTTACGATCAATGATATAATAGCTTTGCTCTTTGATTGTTTCTTTGCGAAGAAGTTGAAATGCTGAAACATCACGATGAATGCCTTCTTTGGAGATCAAGGATACAAAGCGTTGTTTTGAGACTGAAACTTTCAACGATTCTGCTTTAATAAATTGGTTCGCTTCCAATAATTCCTGATAATAATTCTTCAGAACTGACGGTAAGACTCTCACTCCATCAAATTGTTTTTCAAATTCCTCTTCACGATGCAGATCATAGATGAAAGGAGCAAGATTTTTCCAGACGTCAGCTTTTAAATAATTATAAATCCGGTCGAATTGTTCTTTGTCTTTGATTGACCAGTCATCATAAATGTCATCTAAGTATTTTTTCAATGCAATTTCAGCAACAACACCAGAGTTCTTAGATTCCATCTCACGAAGAACTTTCAATGTACGATCAATAACTTCTTCGTTTTTGTAGATGTATTTGTCAACTTCATTCCGTTTAGAAAAAACAATACAATCGCATGGCGGACGATATTTGCCGTTTACACGGTGACGATTTACACGTCCAAAACGCTGTAGCAATGCATCTAGAGGAGCTGGTTCTGTAAAAATAACATCGTAATCAATATCCAAACTGACTTCAATAGCTTGCGTTCCAACCAGAAGTTTCACTTCATCAGACTTGAGCTTAGCTTCTTTTTTATTACGATCAATTCCATTAAAAGCGCTATGTAACAACACTTTTTTTGAAGCATTCAAATTCTTATAAATGGTTTGTGCCTGTTTAACCGTATTGCTCACCACCAAAACCTTGTCTCCAGAATCTAACCTTTGTTGGATTTCCTCTATGTGTTCTGAAAGTAATCCGCCAGCAACCTTGATTCGGTGACGAATAAATGATTGATAAAGTTCGACATCGGCACTGATTTCTTCGTATTTTCCAATGGCATCGGTAAACTCCTTTTTTAGAAATGTTGGCAATGTAGCGGTCATTAAACAAACTTTCACATTCAGAAAATTGGTAGCAAATTCAATTAATACCTTTATTTGTGCTGTTACTTCAGGATCGTAAGCATGAATTTCGTCGAAAATGAAATAGCCGCCGCTCATTTCAAAAATGCCTTTTTCAAATCCTTTCAATCCGTAAATATATTTCAACAACTGAAAGGGAGTCGCAACTTTCAACGGCGGAACCAATGCACGAAAGCTGTTTTTTAGTTCACGTTTTAGTTTTTCATTTTGCCAACTATACGTATCTTCACCGAAATGACTTTCAATGAATTCGGCAAGCTTCCCATGAACCACACCGACTATTTCATTGTTTCCTTGCATCTTTTTGTCCAAACGTTCAAACATGGCATTGATAGAGGCAGTAAACGGCAGAATATAAAAAGTCCTCCCTTGTCCATTTTCTTTTATTTGTTTGTGCAGCCACATCAACGAAGCTTCTGTTTTACCAGAACCGGTAGGTGCGGTAAGTACAATGTTCCCATTTATTTCCGAAGCCCTTTTTTGATGAAAATAAGGAGCCCATTTTGTTTTGTATAAAAAGTTGAAATGCTTCTTTTCTAAAACATTTACGTTAAAGATACCCGCAGAGGCTGAATGGTCGCAATGTTTCAACGCTCCAGCCGCCAAAAGCAATTCACTGAAATTGATGTTCGATAAATTGATCGGGCTGCGTGTGTAATCCTTTATTAATTGTATGGGCAATGCCAGCAAATTTGTTTTTAAGGAGATTTTGTACTCCTTCAGTAACGATAGAATATATTCGTCATTCAGTTTTTTTATTTCTTCATCCCAATCCAGTTTCCCAACTTCACCAAAAGAAAATAAATCTTCACCGGTTTTATATCCGTGCTGGATATGATCGAACAGGAAATTGAAGTCCTTGTGATGCCCAGCTACAATAAATTTAAGAAGCAACTTATCCTCTACCGGTAAATCCATTTGATCGATAAACGGAACTGAAAACAGTTCGTGCCGCTGGTGATACCAATTAGCACATTTCCCAGAAAGCATCTTTTGAAACTCTGAATGCGATTTCCCCAAATCGTGAAAGATAATCCCAAAACGAATTAATCTCCAAAAACGATCAGGATTGCCAACAGGTAAACGCCCAAATGATTTTTGAAGCGATTCGTACACCTGAAGGCATTCATCAATATGTTGTTTCAATGAAACAGGAGGTTCTGATTTGGCCAGAACCTCCTCAATAATTATTGTCATACTTCAAACTTGTGAAAGTAAATGTCGCTGTTGAATTCTTCCATTTCAGGTCTGTATCCGGTTAATTGGGAGTTAACCGGATTGTTGTATGAGATTACAGAGTACGGTTCAGTCCCCATATTTTTACGGGGAATGGTATTACTGAAGTATTTGGGCAACGCCTGAATTTGTCCCGGCAAGTAGTTACCAATAAAAGGAACAACCTGCCCACCAATCCGGGCATTTTTTACCTCAAGCAATTCCAGTTCTTTAATGCTTTCAATTCCGGCCAAATCGCCACTCCGTCCAAGCAAAAGCTGGTAGGCAGGTTGCCGAAAACACGAAACCAATTCCTCATCTACAAGGAACAGGAATAGTTGGCAATCGTAAAGAAATTCGCGTTGGATTACATTCGAAATTGTGACGTTTTCTGGATACTTTTCCTTCTTTGTTTTATGAATCGAAATTTGGTAAATTGTTTCCAGATCGACTGCTTTGCAATAGTATTTAAAATAGTAGCCAATTATAATTTCTTTTTGATTAACATAGAATCCTGTTGCCGAGTTAATCAATCCCATTATAGTACTCACAGGTGGAACTTCAAGTGTTGGTTGAAAGGCACTCATCAAATTGGGATACCTGAAACTTGATGTCCACGAGTTTATTTTGATTCGGAATGCTTTCATTATTCAATCTGTGATTTCACTTGTTCGCAATACTTGTCAATGGCATCATTGACCGATAAAACTTTCACAACAGGAATATTTGACATGGTTTCAAGTGTTTTCAGATCGTTTGCTATTTCATCCATAAAACCACTGCGACGACCAATAAAAATAGTGCCATAAAAAGTGTCTTTGTAATCTTTTAATACTTCAACCAATCCGTCAAAATTGAAAACAACTTCTTCGTCACGTTGTCCCTTACTTCCAATAATATGACTAAACGGATGATTCCCTGTTATTGTAGTTGCCAGAATAACAAATTTTGGAGTTACATCACCCATGTTATTAGTTTGCATAGCACCGCCTGAAATAATTTTGAGTGCTTGAATGGTATCGACTGCCCTTTTCTTGCGAATATCTTTTGTTAATCGAATCAATTTCTTAGGGTTTCCTTTCGCATCGAACACAAATGGATCATCAATTTCTTCAGCACCTTCCTTTATGGCTTCTTTTTGCAATACGACTGACAGGTTTTTATAACCAGTGCGATCATAATTTGAAAATGCACCAACCATTGAGAGGTCGAGACTAAACATTCCCTTCATCGTTGCGCAATATTCTTGTTTTTCGTATGGAACAGCATCACCTTGTTGCCGCGACATGCTCGACCAGTTTTCTTCTGGGCGAACACTAGCTGCCGAAATAATTGCAGAGTTTTTTAAAGGTGAAACACGCGTAACTGTTACATTGGTCATTTTGACATTTCCTTTTTTATCTTTTACTGGTTCTCCGTTTTCATCCAACTCTGCATCCTTAGCTGCACGCATGTAGCCAAAAACATCGTCATCCGGGAATTTCAGCGGATCGGCATTGGTAAAGGCAATTTTCCCATCACGGGTAATTGGTGACAAATTCCAACCTGCATTTTTTTGCAAAGTTTCACGCCACCAATAACGCCATGCCTGACCTGATACATAAACATAACTTCGTCCGTTTTTACGGATTGATTTTGTTGCAATTGCATTGTCGTTATTGCTTTGAGTGTTTTTACCCGCATTATTTAATGCCACAACATCCACGTCTATTAAGACAAATCCTTGAGTTTTAATGTTCTTCATAATAAATTATTTAGTTTAATTGTTAATTACTTCATCTTCAACTTCTGATTCCAATTCAATTTTTAATTCTTCGGAAATCAAATCTCGTTCATGCAATTCCTGATAAATGGCAATAAGCAGAATGTCCCTGATTTCAGCCCAATAATAGCCATCAGGAAACAGGTAATTTACATAGTCATCGATAGATACGATTGGTTTTTCATTTCCAGCCATATAGTTTGCCGCAACAATATCCTTTAAAATAAATCGTCGCAGAGCAGAGGCATTTTTGGCCCCGTCTAGTGCCTTAATTCGTTTTTTGATTTTGTCAGCGTCTTCTTCTCTAACCAGAAAAGTTGCCAATTCTTTGATTTTGTTTATGGTTTCTTTTTTCATACCTATAATGTTTTGTTGATAAATGGATACTATTTCAAAATTGAATGGATGTTTGCGCGACCAGCGTAGGAACTCTGGCCTAATGTTCTCGTCATTTAATAGCTTGTTCAGAATCAAGTTAAACCATTGTTTGTAATCGTTTTGATCGATGATTTCGGTTTCTTTTGACTTCATCATCTCAAATTTTTCTGTTTTAAGGTTGTACTTAGCTCCTTTGTGCTTGCTGTCAACATAGTGTGACCTAACAAATTTTTGCCAGTCTTCACAAAACATAGGCTGCAAACACGTTCGATAAAAAATAAAAACTTTTGCAGGTAGCAGATAAATCTGAAGTTCAGACTTTGTAATAAAATTAGAGCAATGATATAGAATTAGTGAAGTATCATTTTTAATGTTTGGTGTCATGGAGAGTAGCTTGTCGATAAATGAAAATAATGCATTCGGAATTTTTGTGAATTCTGATTTTAGTGCTCCTTTGTCTTCTTCCTCTTGGATATTTTTGCCTATTCTTGATAAATTCTTTGAACAATTATCTTTTACCCAAAATTTAACGACATCTATGTTGTTGCTGTATAATAATGCAATTTTTCCTTGTAACATAATTGTTCCTAAAGGCATAAAAAACATTCGAATCACTATTTCTTTCGACATTTTTAGTCCATCATCGAAATAATGATGAAAATTGATGAATCCTCCAGAACCAGAAAGCATCATACTTTCCCTACCTAAGCTATAGAGTTTTGTTTCTCTTCCACTTATCCGGCAAAATCCGATCTCCGCTTCTTCTTTTTCCATAATAATGGCTTCAAACATTTTCATGGTACCTTCAATTTTAGCTTCATCTGTTTTGATTGATGGATTTGTAATTTTTGAGCCATGATAGTAGCTATGTAACTTTCCTTTCCATGTTGAAATATAATTATCAACTGTTACATTTCTAATCAGTTCCAGAATATCCTTTTCGGGGAATTTCTCCGAAAGATATTCTATGGTAAAACCGCCTGCATCTGCAAATGGGTCTCCCGTTGGCCTCGTCAGCCAATCATAATCTATCGTTATATAATTTTGTTTCATCTTATCGGTTTTTAAAAAAAATTAAAAATTTAATTTTTGTTTGGTACATTCACACCAACCCCCCTCTCCTCAATTCATCCCTCAACGCGGGCAGGTTGGGTTTGTGATTGTAAAGTTCTCTGGCCACCAGGCGGTTTTGCGGTTTGAAGCCGGGTATTGAATCTGCAAGTTGCAACCATTTCAGGACTCGCTGGTAAACACTTCTACCCCTTTCGGTTTCAATGGTCCGCCTGGCTTTACTGCTAATATGGTTAAAGCAAAATTCAGGGTACACCTCCAAAATGGGACCAATCAATTCCGGATAATGCCAGTCGCCCGGGTGAAGTTCAACAATCTTTTTTATTTCCTCATACCGTTGTTCGGCAGCTAATACCTGCACCATAAAAGGTTTATCGTAATTTATTTCCTTTAAAAGTTGTCCGAGCTTTTCCACCGGCAGATGAGGCCTGAGTTTATAAAAATCTTTCATGGATTTTTCATCAACCACCAACTTGTAAAATACGTTGACAAACAATGCAGTGTCCAGCTCTGCTGTAATATATCCCCTGAGTTGTTTCGCCCAATAACCGGGCTCTTTTGCAAACAACTCGTTTGCCAGCTTAATGAACTCTGATTTATCATGATTTAAATAATAAGCAAGTAGCTGAGCGGCCACATTGTTATCCAGCAGGTAGTACTGTTTTGCCGACTGAAGCCATTCCTGTGTGTTTCCAGACTTTTGATGAAGCAGAAGTACCAGCCGGGGTATTGATTTTCTGTCTGTTTTCGATTGGTCGATGACAGATAAAATTTTACCGGGCTGGTTGGATTTGTCGCAAATGGATAACAAAAAATTCTCAAAATATGTTGCAAAAGGTCCATTTTCAGGGTATCCATTTTGGGCATATTTGAAAAATAGTTTGCACGTTGTGATTATGGTGGATTCAGAAACTGCAGAAAGCAAAACCTTTTTTGTTATTTCGTTCATAATCCGGTTGTGTTCTTCTTGCAGATATTCGTTCACATCATTAAAAGAACAAACCGGGTCGGGCACATCGGCAACCAAAGTTGCTTTGTAAAGGCCGATAAGCATGGCTGCCAGTTGCTCCGGTTTTTGTTGAATGATCGCATCGACTGCACTGGTTTTAAATTCACTAAAAATTTGATCAAATTCCTGTTCGCTGGCTTCCTGGTATTGTTCCCATTCCTCCATGTATCCTGTATCGGAAGCTTGGTAATTATCCCAGTCCGGGTTTTCCAAATCCACTTCTTCAAAACGTGCTTTATAGTATTCCAGCGTTTCAACAACAATTTCATCAAACCTTTGAACGGTAATTTCCACCTTTGGGTTTTTTACACTATTTGCAAAATTCACAAATGCTTTTTGCAAATTCGGATTTTCGCTGATAATGCCATCCAGAAAATCCAGTTTTAATTTTTCAGGCGCGTTTTCGTATAAGTTTTTAAAATCCATTGTTTTTAACTCTATTTAATTTTATCCATACTTTTCAATATCAATCTCATTCAATCTCCCCTTTATATTTTTCTCCGAAGGAATTCTTCGGAAAACCTCCACCCACCCAAAACCACTGCTACTCTTCTCACTTGCACCTGCACCCCAAATCATCCGGTGAACTTCAACAGGGGCGGTTAACTCAAAGTCAAACAAATTGCCGACTACCCTCGATTCTTCTTTTGTGCCGGGTTTCATAACAAAACCGGCACGTTTGTATGAGCTTGTCCTTCTGAACCGGATTTGTTCCTGATCAATATTTTCCGGATGTCTGGTGTTGTTGTACTTTTCAACCAGGTGCTTGATTGCGAGGAATTCAAACTTGTCATCTTCTGCAGAAAGATATTGGGGGTGCTTATCCTCTCCGGTTTTGTAGCTTACAACCCAGGGAGTCTGCAAACGGTAGCTTATGGTCTCTGAAAATTGAGGTTCCGCAAGGGCTTCAACTTGCAATACCCTGAAATCAATACCGTTAAATTTATCACCCAGGTAAAATTCCTGGCTCATAAACAAGCCTTTTATAAAGTTGGTAGCAGTCTCGGTTACATCGAACGAAATCTGCAACCCAATTTCGTTTACAAAAATTTCAAACAGTTTTTTTTCTTTCCAGAGTTTTGGTTTCCCAAAATCTAACAGTGAAAAACAAAAAAGTTTATATAATTTGGAATCACCAAGACCATAACCATGTTCATGAAGGAATTGCTCAAATTCCCTGTCAGCTTGTCTAAGTACCTTATAAATCCAGGCACTTATGTAATATTGGTAATCCATTGGCAACATTTTTTGCCTGGTGGTACGGTTTAGAGTAATCTTAAATCTCATAAGTACACGTTGTTAAGTATTTAATCAGTAAAAAATCAATGGTCCTTTTATTTCATTTTTTTGGATTACAAGTAAATACAACCAACTGTCAACACCCGTCAGTCAGAATTTTTTTTGCACGGTTTTTTAAAAAAACCTTGAATTCATTAGGTTCAATGACTTCTATTTCATTGCACAGTCCCAGAACAAAACGGCCTATCCCTTCAAAACTGCAGACAGGTGCTGTAAAAAGGTACTTCCTGTAATTTATTGGCTGTATGTATTCTTCAGCTAGTGGATACTCTTCTTTCAATAACTCATAAGCACGAATTGAAAGCTTGAGTGATACTTTTATTTGCCGGTTCGAGCTTATCCTGAACACATCAATCGGCATCTTTTTATGCCTTTCTTCATATTCCCATCGCTGAGGAAGAACCCGGACTGATCTGATTCGTGTATTTTTGAAAGTTTTGCAGCATTTGGAATGGATGTCGTAAGCCCAGGTTGCCACATAATTGGTGGTAAAATCAAAGGGTTCCACCAACCGGTCGCGTGCTTCATTACTGTTAGCAGATAAATATTCCTTCAGAATGACCTGATTCTTAAATCTTATTGCAAGCATTAACTGGTGAATATTTGCTGAATGCTCTTTCTTTACAATTGTATCAGCTACACGGTCGAAGTCATAAAGGGAATATAGTTTATTGATCAGGTTCTGCTTTAAAAGATTTTCATTGTCGACAGAATGAATTGCCTTTTGAAGAATGACTGCCTCTTCGCGTGAGAAATGAAGTAATTCGCTAACCTCCCTGAAATAAGGAGAATTTTTGTCTATAGAGTAATATCCGCTTCTGGTATCGGGTAAAATAAATCCTGCTTCCTTAAAGGTGTTAATATATCGATATGCTGTTCTGACAGTGATATCGAAACGTTCAGAAATCTCTTCAATTCTGTACTTAAGTCCTGTCGACAGAAAAAGAAGCATCTCAAGTAACTTATGTAATTTAGGTTGATCGTCCATGGTTTTTGTGATAAGAGTTTTAAAAATATAAAAAAAATTCTTAAATCAATATAATATCCTGAAAATTAGACTCAAGATAAAAATTTTACTTAATGTTTTTTATTACATACACTATTATTTTCTAAATCTGCTAAAAATTCTGACAAATTTGAAAAGCCTCAATCTAATTCAGCAGGCTTCATACTGACCGGATTTAATGTACCCTTAGTAGCAAAGAATAATGAAATACTGCCTTTTTTCAAAATTTATATCACAGAGATCCTAAACACGACTATGCAGGCAATGCGTTTGCCGAAAGTGGCTCTTACCTTTCGTAAACCCGCTTATCAAATTGTATGACAGGGCATTGTCAATTTTATGCCCGACACAATGAGGACATGAATAAGCCAATGGTTAGCCGGAAAAACTGTGGTTCGATTTCAGGGGAGAATAAATAAACCACAAAAACAGTTGGATTTCAAAAAAAAATTAAAATATATGTAATGAATTGCTGATAACGTCGTCTTAATTGTAAAATAAGCTTAGATAACAAAATGAAACGAGCATGATTGTGAAATCACCCAAGAGTATGATTAAAACATATGCGGGTTCCATATGATACCTTTGAGAATTATTGATTATAATCGTACGAAACAGATACATATGAAACAGATAATTTAATGGTAGCCAATGATTTTAAGACAAAGGTTTTGCCTGTGAGCAAAAAGATGCTCCGATATGCCTGTTCTATGCTTCACAGTGATGATGAAGGGCATGATATCGTGCAGGATGTATTTTTAAAATTATGGCAAAAAAGGGCAGAACTTGACAATATTGATAATATTGAGGCTTATGCTATGCGTATGACTCATAACAGATGCCTTGATGTTATTAAAAGCAACAGACGGGTATCGATGGAAAATGAAAATAAAATTAATTTTAAGCAGGCTGATCCGGATGTTTCTTTAAAAATTGAATTAAGTGAATCGGCAGAGATTGTCAGAAAACTTATAAAAAGGCTGCCAGAAGGACAAAGAACTGTTATGGAGCTAAGGGATATCGATCAAATGTCATACGAAGAGATAATTAAAATTACTAACTTGAATATCAATACGATAAGGGTAAATCTTTCACGGGCAAGGAAGAAGGTACGTGATGAATTTTTAAAATTTAATTCTGATGGAAAAGAAAGAGGTAAAACAATTGCTACAGCGTTATTTTGACGGCACAACCACAGAAAAAGAGGATCATATCCTCAGATCGTATTTTAAATCAAAAATGGTTGCCAAAGAATTTGAAGAGTATATCGAATTCTTTAATGGTATATGTGATCTGTCAGCAATCCGTCACGATAATATTGAAGATGAAATAATGGATCATATCCTTGAACATGAAACTAAAGAAAAGTCCGGTTACCGCCGGTTATATTTCACAGTAGCAGGAATTGCTGCCTCTCTGGTGATAATCATCGGAGGTATTTTGTTAAGACAGCAGCAACAGCCATATAAAGATACATTTGACAACCCTGAAGTTGCATATGTCTATGCAAGAAAAACTTTAGCTTATGTGTCTGAAAAATACAATTCAGGGATTGCAGAATTATCTCATTTTGAAAAATTACAAAATGCAGTTGATCCTCTGAATATGGGGATGGAAACTGTAAACCGATATTATGATGAAAAGTAGCCGGCAAGCGATAAAAGATGAAATTAACACAGTATAAACAATAAAGCAAAAAAGTCATGAAAAAAATAATCTTAATAATAACAATCATTCTGCCCCTGGCAGTTATGGGACAGAAGAGCGCGGTTGACAAACTGTTTGAAAGGTATGCCAACAAAGAGGGATTTACTACCGTTAATATCTCAGGTAAATTGCTCGGCCTTGCCAGTCAGGCTGATACAGCAAATAAAGCTACTAATGACATGCTTTCAAAGCTGACAGGTATTCGAATCCTTACGGTTGAAGATAAGGAGATTGCCGGCAAGCTTGATTTCTTTGATGAATTGAATAAAGAGGGTTTCTTCAACAGTAACGAATATGAAGTGCTTATGGAAGTTACGGAGAAAAATGAAGTTGTACGTTTCTTAGCTAAAAATAACGGCAAAGGAAAGTTTTCAGATCTTATATTGGTCGTGGGAGGTGATAACAATACTCTGATAAGTATAAGCGGGGTAATCGATCCGGAAAATATCGGCAAAATTTCAAAGGAGATGAATATCAACTTCTGAATTATAGCACGGGGGCAGAGATCTTTTTTTACGTAACTATCGCAAAGATTTCAGGTTATTGATTTCAATATGCAGATAAATAACTAACCAATTATAGTTATATTTATATCAAAAAGAATAATCATGAAAACCGTATTATTTTTATTGTTATTATTGCCTGTTGCGGCTCTGCAGGAGGTTACATCTCAGAATCTTATCTCCAATGTCCCTTATACAGAAAGCGCTCATGAGCGACAGGTTCTCGATATCTATTCGCCCGATGGTGCACAAAATCTACCTGTAGTGTTTTGGATACATGGCGGCGGATGGCAAACCGGAGATAAAAGCGATGTTCAGATCAAACCACGTGTAGCTGTTGAACAGGGCTGTATATTTGTCTCGACAAATTACCGTCTTCTCTCCCATGTTGAAATGGAGGATATCATTCGGGATGTAGCTAAATCATTAGGCTGGGTGCACAAAAATATTACCCGCTACGGAGGTGATCCTTCGCGAATTTTCGTGATGGGCCATTCTGCAGGTGCACAGCTTGCAGCATTGATTTGTATTGACGACCGTTACCTCAAAGCCGAAGGAGTTCCTTTTAATGTGCTAAGGGGATGTGTTCCTGTAGACGGTGACACATACGACTTACCTGCAATTATTATGTCAGTGGAGCTGAGCCGTACCTTGCACGGACTCCCCCTTCCTGCATCTGGCCATCGCGTAAAATTTGGCAACGATCCTTCTAAACATATTGATTTCTCTGCTGTAACACATGTGGCTAAAAATAAAGGGATCCCTCCCTTTTTCATAATTCATATCACAGAGAACCCAAACACTACTATGCAGGCAATGCGTCTGGCTGCAGTGCTTCGTGAAGCCGAAATCCCCGCTACCGTATTCAGTGCAAGAGGAACTACTCATGCTAAAGTAAATGAAGACCTGGGCCACCCTGACGATCCAGCTACAGTGGAACTGTTCAAATTTATGGAACCATTAATGACTATTAGACATTGATTTAATGAGCAGATGGCCTCAGAACTATCGCTGATCGGCTGACTGGTATCTGCCCTGGTAATTACTGAACCTGTTATTATGAAATCTGGCGAGATGCCTTTGCAGCATGCATACTCAGATAGTGACAAGATGGCTGAAACAAGGTATGATATTGTATAAGTACCGGTTTTATCAGCTACCATGCCGGCCAGAACCGGGCCGATCACTCCGGCAATTCCCCATCCGGTAAAAACCAGTCCGTAATTGACTTCCAAATTTTTCAATCCGAAATAGTCGGCTGTCGCTGCCGGAAAGAGAGCAAACAGTGAACCGTATGACAATCCGGCAATGGCTGCCTCTGCATCTGTTGGTTTCAGACTATTTAAATTTCATATTTATGGTTTAGTGTATTACTTGCTGTTGTTCATTCTACCCCTAATTCCGCCAATCGCCAAAAGTTTTCAGCATCTTTTGGACTGGAAATTTGTGAAAAATCGATTTTTAAAAACTCCTTGTACTTTTTAAGAAAGGAAGTTGAATGTAAAACAGCATATATGTAATCAAGGACGTCAACCGGTGTGAAGGTTATTTTAAATGCCGGCCTTACTTCAGGATTGTTTATGAAACATAAATTACCAGGTGGTTCTTTTTTGAGAACGAATGTTAATCCGAATTTTTGGGCAACCTGTTTAGATAATTCAGCATTAAGATTTGAAATTTTCTTTATTATATCTTGAATTTTCTGCTGAGAATCTTCAATAAAGTAAGAATAAAGCGGAAAACATAATTAATTTCCTTCATAAATATAGCATGACCTTCAACAATTCCTTTGTAAATGTTGTTGCTCGCAAATTTACCATTAATTATTTGACTCATTGAATGTAAATTTATTCCAAATAGAAATAAAAAATGATAATTGAGATATTTTTTAATCACATTTTTTTATATTTACTAAATCTTTAATGAGAACTATTCTTATTTAAAACAAAGTCAAAGTATGTAAAATTAATTTCATATATCACAATTATTAAATTCAATAGAACATGGAAAATCAATCGGAAAAAAGCAGTAAATGCCCTGTTACCGGAGCTATTGGAAAACATAGTATGGGCGGAGGCGGAACAAAAAGCCGTGACTGGTGGCCTAACCAGTTAAAGTTGAATATTCTTCGTCAAAATTCATCTTTATCGAATCCTATGGATAAAGATTTTAACTATGCCGAAGAGTTTAATAGTTTAGATTACAAGGCCTTAAAAAAGGATCTTATTGCATTGATGACCGATTCCCAGGATTGGTGGCCTGCTGACTTCGGGCATTATGGACCGCTGTTTATCCGTATGGCATGGCACAGTGCAGGAACATACCGGGTGACTGATGGCCGTGGTGGCGGAGGGGCCGGCCAACAACGTTTTGCACCACTGAACAGCTGGCCTGACAATGTAAATCTTGACAAAGCACGCAGACTGCTTTGGCCTGTTAAACAGAAATACGGGAAAAAGATATCCTGGGCTGACCTGATGATCCTTGCAGGAAATGTTGCTCTGGAGTCAATGGGATTCAGAACATTTGGCTTTGCAGGAGGACGGGAGGATGTCTGGGAACCGGAAGAGGATGTTGACTGGGGTTCAGAAACTGAATGGCTGGCAAATGACGAAAGAGACCTGGATCCGGGTAAAATGGAGAGTCCGCTGGCTGCTATTCAAATGGGACTGATCTATGTTAATCCTGAAGGCCCGGGGGGTAAGCCTGATCCTGTTGCAGCCGCAACAGATATACGAAATTCTTTTGCCCGGATGGCTATGAACGACGAAGAAACCGTTGCACTCATCGCCGGAGGACATACTTTCGGAAAGTGCCACGGGGCAGGTGATGCTGCACATGTCGGCCCTGAACCCGAAGCAGCGCCTATCGAGGAACAGGGACTTGGCTGGAAGAGTTCATTCGGAACTGGAAAAGGAGGAGATACAATAAGCAGTGGACTGGAGGTTATCTGGACGCAAACTCCTGTCAAGTGGAGCTACTATTTCTTTGATAACCTGTTCAGGTTTGAATGGGAACTGACTAAAAGTCCTGCAGGTGCCTGGCAGTGGGTGGCTAAAGATGCCGGCGAAGTGATGCCCGATGCCCATGACCCTTCAAAAAGACATTATCCAACAATGCTTACAACAGACTTGTCTCTCCGTTTTGACCCTGAATATGAAAAAATATCAAGACGGTTCTATGAAAATCCGCTTGAATTTGCTGATGCCTTTGCCCGTGCATGGTTCAAACTGACCCACCGTGACATGGGACCGAAATCGCGCTACCTGGGGCCTGAAATTCCATCGGAAGATTTGATTTGGCAAGACCCTATCCCTGCAGTGAACCATAAGTTAATAGATGAGAAGGATGTTGCTGAACTAAAAGCTAAGGTCCTAAAATCGGGATTGACAGTTTCCCAGTTAGTTTCCACAGCATGGGCCTCAGCATCTACATTCCGCAGTTCTGACAAGCGAGGGGGTGCAAACGGGGCAAGGCTCCGCCTTGATCCGCAAAAAGAGTGGGAGGTAAATAATCCGAAACAATTAAAGAAAGTGCTAAAAGCGCTTGAAGCAATACAAGAGGAGTTCAACAGCTCGCAATCTGGCAACAAGAAAGTGTCTCTTGCCGATCTGATTGTGCTGGCAGGTTGTGCAGGTGTCGAAAAAGCTGCAAAAGATGCCGGATTTAACCTTACTGTTCCATTCACTCCGGGCCGGATGGATGCATCTCAGGAACAAACAGATGTTGAAGGATTTGCTTTCCTGGAACCGCTGGCTGACGGATTCCGCAATTATCTGAAAAAGCAATATGCCCTTTCAACAGAAGATATGTTGGTTGATAAAGCGCAGTTGCTGACATTAACAGCTCCGGAAATGACCGTGCTCCTGGGTGGAATGCGTGTGCTAAACACAAACTATGACGGTTCTAAAAATGGTGTTTTCACAGACCGTCCTGAAGTACTGACGAATGACTTTTTTGTAAATCTGCTGGATATGGGCGTTGCATGGACACCCAACTCAGATTCAAAAGAGTGTTTTGACGGCCGTGACCGTAAAACGGGCAAGGTTAAATGGACCGCAACACGTGCTGACCTTGTATTTGGCTCAAACTCAGAACTCAGGGCACTGGCAGAAGTTTATGCCAGCTCAGATGCCAGGGAGAAGTTTGTTAAAGATTTTATTGCCGCCTGGAACAAGGTAATGAACCTCGACCGGTTTGATCTGGCATAAAAAAATTGAGTGTTTAGAATCTGATGATCCCTCCATGATGGCATTTCAAGGATTGAGGCAGTAAAAAATAAGGTGAGGGGGAGGGATATTGATTCTGATCCGTTGGCTGAAGTAATCCGTCGGCT
>CAZBWK010000076.1:0-19178 GCA_964495655.1 uncultured Prolixibacteraceae bacterium
AGCACTGGTCTCCAAAACCAGGTGTCGGGAGTTCGAGTCTCTCCTCCCGTGCAAAGAACTGCAGTGATGTAGTTCTTTTTTTATCAGAACATCTGCATATTATGAAGTTTACTGTAACGTCCTCCCGATGCGATCAGTTCTTCATGGGTTCCCTGTTCAATAATTCTTCCTTTATGCAAAACACATATGATATCTGCATTTTTTATAGTCGACAGGCGATGTGCTATAACCAATGAAGTCCTGTTGTGCATCAGTTTTTCGAGAGCATCCTGCACCAGCCTTTCCGATTCGGTGTCGAGCGAGGAGGTAGCTTCGTCGAGAATGAGGATCGGTGGATTTTTCATCACTGCCCGTGCAATTGAAAGGCGCTGTTTCTGTCCACCTGAAAGCTTATCACCCCTGTCGCCTATGGTTGTCTGGTACCCTTTCTCCGTTTCCATTATAAAATTGTGTGCATTTGCAATAGTTGCTGCATTCATCACCTCCTCTTCTGTGGCATTATCTATTCCAAAGGCAATGTTATTAAAAATTGTATCATTGAACAGAATAGGTTCCTGGTTTACATACCCTATCAGGTCTCTCAGATCTTTTATTTTCAGACAGCGCAAATCTGTCCCGTTAATGGTGATCCTCCCGCCTGTAACATCCCAGAACCGCGGTAACAGGTCGACCAGTGTAGTCTTTCCGCTTCCTGATTGTCCGACAAATGCAACGGATCTTCCTTTATTAATTGTCAGTGATACATTTTCTAATACAGGCACTGAATTATATGAGAATGATACATTGTCATATACGATCCTGTCATGGAATTCACTGATCTTTTGGGCATCTGGCTTCTCAATAATTTCAGTCCTGGTATTCAGTATCATATCAATCCTGTCCATTGAAGCAAGTCCTTTCTCCACACTGTAAAGAGCTGTGGAAAATGCTTTTGCCGGGTTAATGATATTATAGAAAAAGACAAGATAACCAATAAATGATGCAGCGTCAAGTGAACTTTGTTGGTTCAGTATCAGCCGGCCGCCGTACCACATGACAATAATTATGACTGCTGTTCCCAGAAACTCGCTCACGGGATGTGCAAGAAAGCGTCTCCACATAAGCTGGTTCATTATGTGAAAGTAATTTTCATTCTCTCTTTCAAATCTCATCGTTGCCCTCTTTTCTGCATTAAATGCTTTTATTATACGCAGTCCTGACAGATCTTCTTCAATAATTGACAATATTTCACCCATTTTGTTCTGCCCCTTCCGGCTCTCCTTTTTCAGGCTTTTTCCTATAACCCCTATTATGTAGGCAGCAATCGGAAACATTACAAAAACGAAGAGTGAGAGGCTCCAGCTCATGTAGACCATTACAACTATTGAAACCATTATTATGATAGGGTTTTTGATCATCATGTCGAGAGAGTTCATTACAGAGTTTTCAACTTCGTTCACATCACCTGTCATTCGCGCAATGATATCACCCTTACGTTCATCTGAAAAAAAGCCAAGCTGCAGTTTCAGTACTTTCCTGTATATTTTTGACCGTATATCGCGGACCACACCGTTGCGGATAAGCACCAGCATGTAGTTTGCCAAATAGTAGAATGCAACTTTCAACAATACTGTGATTACTATAAAAATACCAATAAACACCAGGGCTTTCTCATGACTGCTCGCTATTATTATTTTGCTTATCAGATAGTTGGAGTATTCAGTCAGCGATGATATGTTATAATGAAGTTCAGGACGGGTGGTCACCAGCTCCTGTGTTTTAAATAATATTTTCAGGGATGGTATCAATAACAGGAATGAAAAGGCGCCGAATACTGCACTTAACAAATTGAAAATAATATTCCAAATAAGATTCCATTTATAAGGAGGTATGAACCTCCGTAATAGTTTGAGAAACTCTTTCATTACTAAAAAACTCCGGTATAATTTTGTGGTGTGATCTTTTTAAGCTCTTGTTTTACCTCCTCGCCAATATTCAGTGAATCGATAAATTTGTGTATTTGCTCTCTGTTGATCACTTCATTTTTTCGGGTGAGATCTTTTAACGCCTCGTATGGATTTGGAAAAAATTCTCTCCGTAAAACAGTCTGGATGGCTTCTGCAACAACTGCCCAGTTATTTTCCAGGTCTGCGTCGATGACTTCCCTGTTGAGTACCAGTTTATTCAAACCTTTGATTGTTGATTTTAATGCAATGATGGTATGGGCGAACGGCACTCCGATGAACCGGGTTACAGTGGAGTCAGTAAGGTCGCGCTGCAGGCGGGAGACAGGCAGTTTGTCTGACAGCTGACTAAAGCCTGCATTGGCAATGCCAATATTTCCTTCAGAATTTTCAAAATCGATAGGGTTTACTTTATGTGGCATTGTGGAACTGCCTACTTCGTCTTTTTTTATTTTCTGTTTAAAATAATTCATTGATATGTAGCTCCACATGTCGCGGTCGAGGTCCAGAATTATATTGTTAATACGTTTCAATGAATCAAAAATTGCAGAATAGTTATCATAGTGGGCAATCTGTGTGGTGTAGTGCGATCGTAGCAGTCCGAGTTTTTCCCTGCAGAAATCATCTGCAAATTTTTGCCAGTCGATATCAGGGTATGCAACACAATGTGCATTAAAATTTCCGGTAGCCCCTCCGAATTTTGCATAGCATGACAAAGACCTCAGCTGTTCAGCCTGTATGTTCAGCCGTTCAATGAACACCCTTATCTCCTTGCCGAGCTTTGTAGGTGTGGCAGGCTGTCCGTGAGTCCTGGCCAGCATAGGCACATCCTCCCAGTCGGAAGCTGACTCTTCGAGCTTGCCGGTCAGCTGCGACAACAAAGGAAAGTATTCATTATTCAGTGCGTCATGTATAGCTTTGGGCAGAGCGGTATTGTTTGCATCCTGCGAGGTAAGTCCGAAATGAATGAACTCCCTGTAGCGGCTGAGGCCTGTTCGGTCGAACTCCTCTTTTAAGTAATATTCAACTGCTTTCACGTCATGATTGGTGATGCGCTCTATCTCTTTTATCCTTTTTGCATCTTCAGGAGAAAAGTTCTGATAAAGTTTTTGTAATTCTGTTTTTTGCACTTGCGAAACTGCGGCAAGCTGAGGCAGGGGAAGCTCACACAAAGCCAGGAAATACTCCACTTCAGTGATTAACCTGTATTTTATAAGTGCATATTCGCTGAAACAGAACGAGAGTCCTTCTACCTTGTCCCTGTAACGCCCATCAGCGGGAGATATTGCAGTTAAAGTATTTAAATCCATTTGTTAAATTTTAAACCATGCAAAGTTAGTAATTTAGACGGATTACCTTTTTTTTATCCTGAAATGTTTATTTGATCATAATGCTAATTATTCTTTGTTTTGATTTATCATGTTATTGTTACTATTAATAATATTAACTTTGTTGATCACTATTTTTTTACAGAAACGAATGAAGTGAAAAATATTTAAAGATGGGGAAAATACGTGTGTCAATTGTTTCATATCTTAACAGTAAACCATTTTTATTTGGATTAAGAAATTCCTTTGTGGCAAACCAGATTGAATTAACCACCGATATACCATCGAGAGTGGCTTCGAAGCTTAGCCGTGGTGAGGCTGACGTGGGACTGATACCTGTGGGGGCGTTGGATGATATGCAGGATTTCAGGATCATTGGTGATTATTGTATCGGAGCCTACGGAAATGTAAGAACTGTTGTACTCATATCAGATGTGCCCCTTAATGAGGTGGAAACAGTGTTACTTGATCATGAGTCGCGAACATCAGTACTGCTTGCACGGATACTTGCACGTTTTTACTGGAAGAGGCAGTTAGTCTTCAGGCCTGCTTACCCCGGATTTGAAGCTGACTCGGTTACTGGCACCACAGCTGCTGTGGTAATCGGAGACAGGGTCTTTAAGGTTGAGAAAAAGTATAAATACAGTCTTGACTTAAGCGAAGAGTGGGTTAATTTTACCGGACTGCCATTTGTTTTTGCAGTTTGGGCATCAAACAGAGATGTTTCTGAACAGTTCAGGAGCAATTTTAATGAGGCGCTTGAATTTGGAATAAAAAATATTTCCGAAATTGTAGCTGTCGAAAAGGATAATTATCCGGAAGTAGATATAGGTGACTACTATTTTACTAATTTAAGTTTCCCCCTGGATGAACCCAAAAAGGAGGGAATGAAAAGGTTTGTGGAATTGGCTGAACTATTAAATTCTGACAAATGAGAAAGTGTTTATCTTACATAACGTTTATTCTTTTGTTCATTGCTGCGTCTGCCTTTGCAGGTGCGAACAGTGATGAAGTGCTTGTATATAAATTTAATATTAAGCAGGAAATTACCAGGGGTACCTGGCGGCAGACGGTTCAGGCGTTTAATGAAGCCGATTCTCTCGGGGCAGGAATTTTTCTGATCCATATGAATACTTACGGCGGAACCGTTGTGGATGCAGATTCTGTAAGAACCAGGATATTGCAAAGCACAATTCCTGTTTATGTCTTCATAGACAACAATGCGGCATCCGCAGGGGCGTTGATCTCAATTGCCTGCGACAGTATATATATGAAACCCGGAGGAAGTATAGGTGCTGCAACTGTTGTTAACCAGACCGGACAGGCAATGCCTGATAAGTACCAGAGCTATATGCGTTCTACAATGCGCTCTACTGCCGAATTTCACGGTAAAGACACTGTCATTGCAGGGAATGATACTATCATCAGGTGGAGGCGCGATCCACGGATTGCTGAGGCAATGGTTGATCCCGCAGTGGCAATACCCAATCTTATTGATACCGGCAAGGTATTATCATTTACCCCTGCCGAGGCTTTAGAGTATGGATTTTGCGATGGAATTGCAGAGAATATTCCTGAAGTATTAAAACAGGCGGGAATAGAGGAGTATAGAATAGTTGAATACAAACCTACCTGGATTGAACGGATTATAGGGTTTCTGGTGCATCCTGTCTTTTCAGGGTTGTTAATTATGGCGATCATCGGGGGTATTTATTTTGAAATGCAAACGCCCGGTATAGGTTTTCCTTTCGGTATCGCGGTTATTGCTGCATTGCTCTATTTTGCCCCGTTATATCTCGAAGGACTTGCAGAGCATTGGGAGATACTGATATTTGTTGCCGGCATTGCATTGCTGGCTGTTGAGATATTTGCCATACCGGGGTTCGGAGTGGCAGGCATAGCGGGGATCATTCTGGTTTTTACCGGATTGGTGTTGAGCCTTATCGATAATATAAAGTTCGATTTCGAGCATGTGAATGCAGAAAGGCTGGGAGTTGCTGTCATGACTGTTGTGATTGGTGTTTTCGGCGGATTTATCCTTTCACTCTATCTTGGAAGAAAATTGTTCACTGCCAGTTCCGGGCCATTTAAGAATTTTGCTTTGAACACTGTACAGGCTGTGAAAGAAGGTTATCTGAATGTTGATCCTTCATTTTTGGAGATGAAAGGGAAAAGAGGAGAGGCTGCCACTGTTCTCCGCCCCGGAGGAAAGGTGATCATTGATGATGAAATTTATGATGCAGTTGCCGAAAATGGTTATATCGACAGGGGAGAGGAGGTTGTTGTTGTGAAGACAGGGACTGCACAATTGTATGTGGAGAGAATTAACCATGGATCCGTCGGCTGAAGCCGACGGCAAAGGATAGGGCACAGATGTTGGAGTCTGCCGGTTCCAGAGCCTTATCCCTTGCCGTTCGCTTGAGCGAACGGATTTTGATAACAGCATTGCCTAATATAAATTTTTATAATTCTATCTGAGGCTCTTTCTGATCAGAGAACATCTGCAAAACCCCGTGAGCATGTCTGAAATAATGGCCTCTAAGGTCTTTTGAATAATCATTAAGGATATGATTACCCACACCATTATAATCACCGCATTTAAATAATGCCCTTCCCAGGATCAGTTCCCTTAGGGAATTATTTCTGGTTGAGACATCATTTTTATCAGCAGGAGTAAGTTTTTTAGCTGTCCTGATATCCTGCATTGAATGGCCTCTTACACCCGGCATTTCAAGGATTCTGAACAGCGGTTCCGCCCCTTTGGGATCACCTGTTGTTTCAAGGGCAATGGCAACAGCCCGGAAGTGTGAGAAATGACTTTCAGGGGTCAGCTTTTCAGCCATCCTGATTATTGACGGCAGCATTTCAGCTTTTTTAGTCCTTCCGGCAGCAATGATCAGGCTGTCGAGGTAGCTGATACTCTTACCAAACTGTCCCATGCCTGTGAAGTGCCAACCCTCATCCCACTCTTCAAAACTGTCGATTGCTTTGATCAGCTCTCTCCATCCGTCAGGCCTTCCAAGCATTCCCAATATTCTTGCATACACCAGTTTATGGACTTCATTCTGAGTAAAATAAAATTTATCTGTTAAGGCGGCAATACCTTTTTCTTCATCCCAAAGAATAGTTTCCAGTCCTTTGAGGTCATTTACCACCAATTCTGCTGCTTCCTGGATTTTTTGATATGGCGGGGGGAAGTTATCCTGGTCGGTAAGGACATGAGCAGGCAGGTTTTCCATTTCAACCAGTCTTTTCTGGAGCTCTTTTATATCTACATATCTTATCTTTTGTTTTTCACTGACAGCCACTGCAGCAGCCATACCCACAGCATAGCCCTGGTTTTGCAGACAGGGCTGCATGCGAATAACCGGCATAGCATCGCGGTGAGCACTGGCACCCAGTCCGGTGACAACAATACCTTCCAGTCCCCGGGGAAGCAAAGACCTGAAGGGAACAAAAGCCAGCACGTCAATACCGCTGTGTTCCGGAGGTTTCAGTGAAAAGAAAGGGTCTTCTGTAAATCCATGAGTGTCAAATGAGCTTAAGTGGGCAGAGACAGTATCCGGGTATGTACGTCCGTTATAAACATCCAGCACACTTATTGTAAAGTCGCCAATCATCCTTCTTCTTTCGCGGGTTTGGGGCATTTTTCCCAGGTCATACTGGTTATTGAATTTTTCTTTTGCAACAATAAAAGCCCTCCATACGTCGAGCATATCTGAATCATTTATAAATGTCCAGTCAGTATTATTATAGAAGTCATCCGGATTTTTAAAAGGCAGTCCGGCTCCCTGGATTGCCACCGACAATCCGTCTGTATAGCTGTAGGCGGCCCCGGCAGCTATTGCTATGTCGGCGCTTCCTGTCGAGTCGATCACAGTATGTGCCAGAACGACCCCTTTCCCTTCAGGTGTTGCAACAACCACACCCCTTACATGTCCGTTTTCTGTGTAGGCACCGACGCCAAGCACTCCAAACCAGATGTCACCACCTGCATCTCTTATTTCCCTTCTGAAATATTCAGTCTTCCAGTCAAATACCCATTCAGAGAGACGCCTCTTTTTACGGGGATTATCAGGTGCCAGATTATTGACATCTTCATCCACTATACTGGTATAACCCTTTCTGTATCCGTGAAAATATTTTCCAATCATTCCAAGTGTACCGGTTCCTCCTAGTCCGTGCAGGTAATCCAGCACAACCGTTTTTGCCCCGTTTTTAGCAGCAGCAACAGCGGCAGGGGCTCCAGCCGTTCCTCCCCCCATCACCACCACATCAAAGGTGGCAAGAACAGGCAAAGCTGTTTCTTCAGATGTTATCTCTCCCAGGTTCAGTGTAGGCCTCAGGCCTTCGAGTATTTCACCAACATCTCCTTTTAGTGTGTTTTGTTTTGTCGTGCCGGTGACCTTCAGGTCACTTGCAATGGCCGGTCCTTTTGACAGAGAAGCAGCCATTGATCCTGCACGTTCTCCAATACGGATGAGCTTGCCCGGTTCAAGCAGGTTTTCTGCCGCCTCTTCACTGAGAGAGGCGCTGCCGCTGACAACAAAAAGATTATTTATATCCCGCGGCCTGAATACATCAATACTGACCTTGTCGGGATCAACCTCCGGCTTACTCTGTTTTTTCCCGCCTTCCAGTTTATCCGGAGGGTTTTGAAACAGCAGATCTGACGATTCCACCTGGTTAGCATCCCATGTCAGGTCACGTGCCATCTGTTCAGCCCTGGCAAAAGATTCAAAGCTGCAGTCAGGCATAGGGAGCTGCAGAGTATATTCTATAGCTTTATATCGTATGTCGGTTTCAGAGAAAGCATCACCGTGTGCCTGGCCCGAAGATGCAAATTTAACCTGTACCGGCTCTTCATGTATTTTAGCTGCCAACCCGGGACCTCTTTTCAGGTCGTTTCCAACAACTGTAAATTTAAAAGAATGTTTCCCGGAAGGGAAGGCTGTAAACCTGGCACCTGCCAGGCGCGCTGCCAGCGCCCTTGGGGTAGTGTCGACAATAGTTTTTGCTTTTATTGCCTGCCTTCCCGACCTGTTAGCGATCACCACCCCCGCAGGAGATCCGGTTTCATCTTTTATGATATCAGTAACATAGCTTGAATACAGGAAGTCAACATTGTTATCTATCAGTTCATGATCCAAAGTTTTTTTCACATGCATCGGGGTGGGGAGACCGTTTCCGAATATCTTATTTCCCAAATCAGTTTTCAGAACAGATTTATCGTTTGTCCACATACGAAATGTTCCGCAAACATCTTCGCCAAGATAGGGCTCCTGTGCTGCCAGAAAAACAGTGCAGCCTTCGCGGGATGCTTCAACAGCTGCAGCCACACCGGCAAGTGAGCCTCCGATTACAACAACATCCACACTGTATGCAACAGGTATTTTTCTTTGTGACTGATAACAGAATTGATTGCTTTCATTATTGTACATCCAGGGTACCGGTGCAAGCAAAAGGGCAGAGCCTGCAGCTGTTGTTTTTACAAAGTCGCGTCGTTTCATGATTAGTTTGTTATATATAAATTAACACATCCATTTTTTATTAAGCGGACGGCAATATAAAAAAATAAATCAATCAGCAGACGGTTTCGATGAATAAAAAAAAAGCTGTCCCGGAGCCTTATTGTTTTGTTTCAGTCTCTATAGTCAGCCTCTGTCCTTTTGCAAGAAGTATATTTTTTAGTTTATCATATTGTATATCCTGAACTGCAATATTTTCGTCAATTGACAGGCATGCAGCTGCGGCGGCTGATTGTCCGAGTATCATAAATACCGGTTCCATCCTGATTGAGCCGAAAGCAATGTGGCTTGCAGAAGCGCAGACCGGCACCAGCAGATTTTGGCACTCCTCCTTAACCGGGACAAGCGAACCGTAGGCAATTTCATAAGGCCCCGGCAATGGCACTCCTATATCCCCTTCATTCTGCACATGCCCTTCCTCATCTATATATCTCTGTACATTATGTGAATCTATAGTATATGAACCCATTCCGACCGATTCGGGAGTGGGCCTTCGTTTCAGGAGTTCATTCTCTGTCATTATAAATTTGCCTTTCATGCGTCTTGCTTCCCTGATATAGAGCTGGTGAGGCCAGTTTCCGTTATCTGTGAATTCATCTTTCGGAAGTCCCCATTTTTGCATTTCCAGCCTTGTCTCTTCAGGTACCCCCGGGTCATTTGCCACAAACCACAACAATCCTTTCTGATATGTTTCATGTTCTTTAATTATCTCTTTACGCCTTTGGTAGTCAGCCTCCGGATAATCATAGTTCATCCCGATATTATCGCTGCTAAACGGACCATGGTTATTGGTATCGGTCTTTCTGTTCGGGATCAGGTCAAATTTATGGAACCACTCTCTCCAGCCTGCGTCAAAGATTCTGACTAACAATTCATATTGTGCAGGGTCATAACCTTCGGGTTTGGGAAATGGCATACGGTTTTCAGGGTGGTCAGTCATGCAAACGCGGAAGCAATATGCCTGAACCCTGTGGTCTCCCTCTCCTTTATTACCGGGAGGATCGGCACTTATGCGCGGAAGAACTCCGCTGGCAGGATCGCCTGGTACCTTATAGGGATCGACTGGCTTATCCAGGACTTGAAAATGGTGTCTGTGGTGGTATACTCCTGTCTGGATGCCATTCCATTGTTCACCGTATACACCGGTACCTTCGCGTCCGACACTGTAGCTCACTCCGGCAGCAGCCATCAGGTCTCCTTCGTAAGTTGCATCGATGAACATTTTTCCCCTGAATGTTTTTCCGGAGAGAGTGGTGAATGAGGAAATTTTACCATTCAATTTTGTAACGCCGTTTTCCCTGTCGAGCCATTCATCACGGTACACTGTAATATTATTCTCTTTAATAAGCTCTTCAAATACCTTTTCAGCGACATGTGGTTCAAAGATCCACATTGTACGCTTATCGCCGTCAATAGCCCTTGTACCCTGACCGGTGTTTCCGTACTCCTCCTTTTTCATCCAGCGCCATGCCTCTTCGTTTTGATAATGGTTATAGACACGCTGATAGAAAGTCCGTGCCAGTCCACCGATAGTCTCTTTTCTTCCCGTGTCGGTCCATCCCAGTCCCCCGGAGGTAAGTCCCCCAAGGTGTATATCCGGCGAAACCATAATTACAGATTTACCTGATTGAGCTGTCTCCACTGCAGCAATTACAGCGGCAGAACTGCCACCATAAACTATTATGTCAGCCTCAAATGTGTCAGCAGCCTTTTCGGAGCAATTCCAAAAAGTGAAAACCAGGGCCGCGAGCAGCAGTTTTATAGAAGCATTTTGTAAATTATCAAAAAGTATCTTCATAGTAAAGTTATTTATAGTTAATCATCAGTAATCAATTCCGGAGTTTTTCAGTTCGCTGACTTATGGGCCAGTATCTGTTTGTCATTCAGTAATTTTGAACGTAATATATTATAATCCAGTTCCTGAAGTCCTTTATTGCTATCGATTGCCAGAGCAGCTGCAGTTGCGGCTGATTGTCCCAGTACCATAAAAACCGGTTCCATCCTTATTGATCCGTAGGCAATATGAGTAGCGCTTACACAAACCGGCACCACCAGGTTTGCACACTCCTCCTGTTTTGGGATTATTGAACGGTAACTTATAGGATATGGTGCTTCCACAGGCGCTTCCACATTACCTTCGTTCTGCACATAACCGTTGGCATCGACATATCTTTGGACCTGGTGGGAGTCCATTCCGTAAGCAGCCAGTCCGACAGGATCTTCAGCATTTTCAAATCCTTCGCAGTTTCGCTGTGTCATTACATAACTGCTCACCATTCGCCGGGCTTCTCTGACATATAGCTGCTCCTGCCAGCCGTCATCACTTTCATACTCATCCTTACATGTTCCCCATTTTGATACTACATTCCTGACCTTTTCAGGTATGCGGGGGTGGTAAGCCAGGGACCACATAAGGCCCTGCTGATATTTGCGGTGTTCCTGCACAATCTTTTCGCGCTGTTCATAATCAGCTTCCGGGTAGTCGTAGTTCTGGCCAATAAAATCAGTTGAGAACCCTTTTTGGTTATTAGTATCTGTTTTTCTGTCAGGCATTGGTGTGTTAATCCATGGCACGAGAGGGTCACCATAGGAATACATCTCTTCAAGCGGGCCTTCGGCAGCTTCATAATTTCTGAACAGCAGTTCATATTCCAGCTCATTATAACCATCAGGTTTAGCAAAAGGTATACGGTTGTCAGGGTGGTCTGTAAGGGTCATTCTGAAGCAGTAAGCCTGTATTTTTTTATCTCCCCGTCCGTCAATCCCCGGCCCCCCTTCAGTAATGAAAGGTAATAGTCCGCCCGAAGGGTCACCTTTAACAATATAGGGATCCACACCGTCGATAAAGTTGTGGTGGATACTGTTTCTCGACACCCTTCCCCTGAGGGTAAGGCTCACCTTGTTAGCCTGTACGCCGTTAAGGGATTCCCCGTATTCTCTGTTTGATTCACGGCCGGTAACATAGCTGACATCTGCGGCAGCCATCAGGTCACCTTCGTAGGTGGCATCGATAAACATTTGTCCCCTGAAGCTTCGTCCGCTCAGCATCACAATTTCCGTTATCTTATTATTACTTTTTTTTACGCCTGACTGACGGTCAAGTTTTTCACCACAGACCAGTTTTATACTCTCTTTATTCATCATTTTTTTATAAACGGCAAGGGCTGCAGAAGGCGCGAAGGTCCACATGGCCTCCTCATGCGGGGCATTACGGCTTTGCTGATACTCCTCTTTGGTTTGCCATTTCCAGTTTTCAGGATCGTCGTAATATATTTTGATATTCCGGTAAAACTCATAAGAGATACCCCCGATAGCCTGTTTATTGCCGATATCTGTAGCGCCGAGTCCCCCGGTTGTCAATCCTCCAATACGTTGCGAAGGCTCTATCAGAACCACTGATTTACCCATGCGGGAGCTTTGTATAGCAGCAGCCACACCGGCTGAAGTACCTCCGTATATCACAATATCGTATTGGGCGTATGCAGGCAGATACATTCCTAAGATCATTACCAATGAGAAACTTTTCAGAAGATTAAATATGCATTTAGACATTTGAATTAGTTTAGATATTTATAAATAGGTATTTTGTTTTTTCAAAAAGAGAGTGAACATGACCAGTGAGGCCAGGGTAATAGCTCCTCCTGCCGGATAGGAGATCAATTTTGACAGGTGAAAACCTTCAGGTGCCAGGAAGAGGTATGTTGTAGTTACATCGGTCATGAAAAGCGCCGGTAATAATGTGATAAAATAATTTTTTTTGTTGTTTACCAGATAGACTGTTATTGTCCATAACACTATTGCAGCCAGAGTCTGGTTAGCCCAGGCGAAGTATCTCCAGATTATATCGAAGTTTATTTGTGTAAGAAAAAAGCCGATGGCAAACAGAGGCACACTTATCAGCAGGCGGTTTTTTACCGGCCCCTGCTTCAGGTTAAGAAAATCGGCCACAATTAATCTTGCACTCCGGAAAGCAGTGTCGCCTGAGGTAATAGGAGCTGCAACGACACCTAAAATTGCCAGCAGGGCTCCGAATCTTCCAAGCAATGAATTAGCTGTTTCATTGACTATCCATGCGGCGTTTCCCTGGTGTTCGTTCATGATATCATTTAATTCGCGGATCCCTCCAAAAAAGCTCATACTTATTGTAGCCCATATCATGGCAACTACAGCCTCTGTGATCATAGCCCCGTAGAATACTCTGCACCCAAGTTTTTCATTGGTCATACACCTCGCCATTAGGGGTGATTGTGTAGCATGGAAACCGGAAATAGCCCCACAGGCAATAGTGATGAACAGCATAGGGAAGACCGGGAAGTTTTCAGGATCGCTATGAAAATTTTTGAGGTTTGCGGGAGTGAGTTCAGGGATATTGTATCCTTTGACAAACAGGGCAATGATCAATCCTAAAGCCATAAACAGCAATGCAAATCCGAATACCGGGTATATACGTCCGATCAGCTTGTTTATTGGCAGGAGGGTTGACAAGACATAATAAAAAAATACAATCCACACCCAGAAAGTCATAGTGGCATAGTCGGGGGTTAATCCTGCAAGTATCTTTGCCGGTCCCATAATAAACACGGCACCCACGAGCACCATAAGAAAAACAGTAAAACCACGCATAAACTGTTTGGTAGCATTTCCCATATATATTCCTACGATCTCTGTAATTGACAATCCACGGTGTTTAATTGACAGCATACCGGAAAAGTAATCATGAACAGCGCCTGCAAACACAGCGCCCAGGATTATCCACAGATAAGCCACCGGTCCCCACATTGCACCTGCGACAGCTCCGAATATGGGGCCCAGTCCGGCAATATTTAAAAATTGAATTAAGAATACCCTCCACCAGGGCATTGCAATATAGTCTACTCCGTCGGCCATAGTCACAGCCGGGGTGGGACGGGAAGGGTCAGCTCCAAAAATTTTTTCTATATATTTTGAATAGATAAAGTATCCGCCGGTTAATACAATGATGGCAATTATTAAAGTAATCATAAGTCAGTTTTTTGGAGATAAATATAATTGGTATTTTATTATTTGAAGAATTTTCCGTGTTATTTTATTCACCGGCACAGGGCACCATGGTTTTATATCAGGGGTATGATCAACTGCGGTTAAAATGACACATAGTAAAGCATCAGCAGATCTGAGAATTTACTAATGTTTATAAATCATATTTTTTAAAGGGATAAACAACAAGAAGCTGTTAACCACGAAAGCCAGGATTATGATAATGTTACCTGCCAGCGCATCAGCAAACAGATTTATAAGCTTACCTGTCAGGGCGATAATGCCTCCGCAGATCATAGCAGCCATAACCTGGTTTTTGCAGGTCCTGACATTCATAAGTCCTGCCAGTACAGGTATCACGAAAGCTCCCGAAAAAAAGGAAAGAGAGATCAGCAGTGACTGCATTATTGAGGTAATAAAAAGGGCAACAGTAATGCTCAGGACACCCATGACAGTAATAAAAAGGCGGGTAACGGCAACAGACCTTTTGTCATCAGAGTTACTGTAAACCAGCTCACTCAGGATGAGGGACGAATTCATCAGTGTGGTGTCTGCCGATGACATCACTGCCGAGAGCAGAGCAGCCAAAAAAAGTCCATAGAACCAGGAGGGGAGCAGTTTACCTGCAAAGAGGAGTATTTCACTGCTGCCGGAGTAACCTGAGAAAATGCCAAGAAAAGTAAGCATGAATGAAACAGGAATAAGCAGGAAAGCTGCGATCAGCACACTGCGGGTTGCTGTTTTTTCATCTTTCGCACAAAATATGCGGGAATAAATATCGGGGCCGACAACAAAAGTTACTGAATAGGTAAGGACAAGTATCAGCAAGTCTGCCGGTGAAAAATACTCATTAAAAAGAGCTTTTGAATTTAGCGGAACCTGCTCACCGGCGTCAGGCGACAGCAGAGCAAATACCGTTAGCGCCACGAGTCCGGATACAATGAGAAAAGCCTGGATCATATCAGTTTTAAGAATACTCAGCTGTCCGCCTGCCACTGTATAAAATGTAAAAACAAGTCCGGCAAACAGAGCAGACCATTGATAATTAATAACTCCCAGGCTGGTAAGTATCTTGGCAGCTGCTATGATCTGAGCAGCGATAATGCCCAGCCAGGCAAGCGGAATGATAAGTGATGACATAAACCGGGCTTTGCTGCCATAGAAACGGCCAATAAGTCCGGGAAGTGTATATTTACCATACCTGCTGACATATCTTGCCAGCGGAGTTAGCATGAACAACCCAAAGGATGCACATAGCAGAAACCACAGTGCCGGCCATCCGGTGTTCTGGCTCAGCTCAATGGTACCCAGTATTGCAGAGCCTCCGAGTATGGTAGCGAGCAGGCTTGATGTAACCGGGAAAAGGGAAGCTTTCTTGCCGGCAATATAATAGTCGGCCGAACTCTTTATCTTCAGGGCTGAGAAAAACCCGAAAAAAAGAATTACCATAAAATATACAGCAACAAAAAAAACAGGATCACTCATAAGATGCAATGTACATTTTCACCGGGTAAATATCGGAATTTATGAAGTAATATTACAGAGAGCGTTCAGATAATGATAATTCTAACCAACTATTCTAA
This sequence comes from uncultured Prolixibacteraceae bacterium, assembly GCA_964495655.1. Taxonomy (GTDB): domain Bacteria; phylum Bacteroidota; class Bacteroidia; order Bacteroidales; family Prolixibacteraceae; genus JAAYJR01. The sequence continues at coordinate 15,399 of CAZBWK010000076.1, forward strand.
ATAATTTTCTGTTTATAAAGGTGAACAAAGGATTCAGGTAAATTTTAACAACTTATTAAATAAAATTGCCGGGGAAAATAGTTAGTTTTGTAACACATTGATGAAATAAGTTTAATCAGTCATTCCGGCGAAAACTTTTTATATATATAAACAATTGATTATTAATGTCTTAATTAAGTTATATTAAATGAAACGAATTCTTTATCTGTTTTTTATCAGTTTCGTTATCGGCAGTTGCTCGTCAGGTGAAGCGGGTGGGTGGACCGATCTGTTTAACGGCAGGGACCTGACAGGTTGGAAGCAGCTTAACGGAGAAGCAAAATATGAAGTATCAGACGGGATGATAGTAGGCACAACTGTTGTTAATACTCCGAACTCTTTTTTATGCACTGAAAAGAGTTACTCAGATTTTATTTTAGAGTTGGACCTGCTTGTAGAAAATAACATGAACTCCGGCATCCAGGTCAGAAGTGAGAGCAGGAGTGATTACATGAACGGAAGGGTTCACGGGTACCAGTGTGAAGTTGATCCCTCTGAACGAGCCTGGAGTGCGGGTATATATGATGAAGCCCGCAGAGGCTGGCTTTATCCCCTTGATCTGAATCCTGATGCGAGGAGCGCTTTTAAATTGGGCGAGTGGAACCATTATCGTATTGAATGTATAGGCAATTCTATTAAAACATGGCTTAACGGAGTTCCTGTGGCACATATTATTGATGATATGACACCGGAAGGATTCATTGCACTGCAGGTTCATGGCATAGGCAATAATAGAGAGAGGGAAGGACAACAGATTAAATGGAAGAATATCAGGATAAAAACAGAAGATCTTACACCTTCACCTTCAGAAGGTATATATGTTGTCAACCTGATACCGAATGATCTGAGCCATGCAGAAAAAGCCCAGGGGTTTGAACTCCTTTTTGACGGTAAGTCAGTTGATAATTTCAAAAGTGCCAGAGGTGATGAATTTCCTTCGCAGGGCTGGGAAGTAAAAGAGGGGGTGCTCACGGTTCTGGCCAGTGGCGGAGATCCTGCAAAAAAAGGGGGAGATATAATTACCAGGAAAGAGTATGGAGCATTTGAATTGAAGTTTGATTTTAATTTTACAGAAGGTGCCAACAGCGGTATTAAATACGGCTTAGGAAATAACGGTCCGTCGATCGGACTTGAGTACCAGATATTGGATGATAATAAACACCCTGATGCAAACAACGGTGTAGTTGGTAACCGGAAACTGGCATCTTTATATGACCTTATACCAGCCGAGACGGAACCCAGATATGTTAACGGTCCCGGTTTATGGAACAGGGGCAGGATCGTGGTTGAAGCAGACGGGACAGTGCAGCACTGGTTGAACGGACGCAAACTGATCGAATATACCAGAGGCAATAATATTTACCGTGCATTAGTAGCACGCAGCAAATATGTAGATTTTGAAGGGTTCGGCTTAGCAGCAAAAGGTCCGGTACTTTTCCAGGACCACAATGATACAGTACATTTCAGAAGTATAAAAATCAGAGAACTCTGACTATGAAAAACAGAAGAGACTTTTTAAAAACAGCCGGGATCGGCCTTGTAGCAGCTACATGTCCGGCCGGAAGCATCAGTTTAAACTCAAAGGGTCCGGGAAGAAACCGGCAGTTTGATTTTAAATTAGGTGTTGCATCCTATTCAGTACGGAAATTTTCGCGTGAGGAAGCCCTGGATATGACCCTTCGCTGCGGAATCGACAGGATAGCTTTTAAAAGTATGCATCTGCCGCTGGATGCAGATAAATCAGAGATAGAAAAAGCTGTTGCTCTATGCAGGGAGAAAGGCATAACCCTTTATGGTGGCGGGGTTATATATATGAAAAGCAGGGAAGAGGTGGATCAGGCATTTGAATATGCAAAAGCTGCCGGTATGGAAACAATAATAGGGGTTCCCGAACATGAACTTTTGCAATATACCGAAGGTAAGGTAAAAGAGTACAATATAAAGCTGGCAATACATAACCACGGACCGGGCGATAAGCTTTACCCCAGCGCCGAAAGTGCTTATGTCCTTATTAAGGACATGGATAAACGTATGGGATTATGTATTGATATCGGACACACCAAGAGGATCAACAGGGATCCGGAACAGGATCTCAAAGATTTTGCAGACCGGGTACACGACATCCACATAAAGGATGTTACAGGATCTTCCGCAAAAGGTAAGACATGCATTATAGGCCGTGGTGTTATTGATTTTCCGTCATTTATGAATACTGTTGTCAGGTCGGGGTACAAGGGAACACTGGCTCTTGAGTATGAAGCTGAGGCTGATGATCCGCTGCCGGGGATGATGGAATCATTTGGTTACGTAAAAGGGATAATGTCAATTATATAATTATTAAGAATGAGTTCAAACAGAAGAAATTTTATTAAGAAGTTTACTGCCGGAGCAGCCGGCTTGGCGGTAGGGGGTTCTGCAAGAGGCATGTCAGCCCGCACTTACGGACGAATAATCGGAGCGAATGACAGGTTAGGTGTTGCTATAATAGGCCTGGGCAGGCGACTGGGTGCTTTTTATCAGCCAATTGCCCTGAAAAACAATAATGTTGAGTTGATATACCTCTGTGATGTGATGAAAAGCCAGTATGAAAAGGCTTTGAATAATTTTTCAAAACACATTGATTATAAGCCGTTAACTGAAGTTGATATAAGAAAGGTCATTGACGATCCGAAGGTTGATGCTATCTTCAATGCCACTCCGGATCATTGGCATGCCCCCGGTTCCATAATGGCCATGCAGGGTGGCAAACATGTCTATGTGGAGAAGCCATGCAGTCATAATATGAATGAGAACGAACTGCTGGTGGAGGCTATGAAAAGGTATAACAAGGTGGTTCAGATGGGTAACCAGCAGCGGTCGAGTGACCATACTATAGAGATCATAAATGAGATACATGGTGGAATAATCGGCACTCCCTATAAGGCTGTGGCTTTTTATACAAATCAGCGGGGTGAGGTGCCTCTGCAGAAAAAGGCCCCGGTGCCTTCCGGACTTGACTGGAACCTTTTCCAGGGACCTGCCCCAAGGAGGGAGTATACTTCTGAGACGTGGGACTATAACTGGCACTGGTATGGCTGGGATTATGGCACAGCAGAGGCCGGCAATAACGGAACTCATGAACTGGATGTTGCCAGATGGGCTCTTAATGTGCAATTTCCGTCGCATGTGAACGTAGAAGCTGCAAAACGCCATTTTATCAATGATGGCTGGGAGATGTATGATACCATGGATGTTACTTTCCGGTTTCCTGACAATAAGATCATTAAATGGGATTGTAAGAGCCGCAACGGATATGATACTTACGGAGGCGGCCGGGGAACAATTATCTACGGAAGCGAAGGGGCTGTATTTGTAGACAGGGGAAAATATATACTCTATGACCGTAACGGCAAGAAGGTGAAGGACAGCAAATCAGTGTCTAATGAAGCCGGGACAGCCCTTGGAGGCGGAGGTGACATGACGACAGCTCATGTGAATAATTTTTTTGATGCAATAAGAGGCAAGGCTAAGCTGAAAGCACCTATCGATGATGCTGCAATCAGTATGGCAATGGTTCATTATTCCAATATAGCCTGGCGAACAGGCAGGGATTTTGAAATTGATTGCGATAGCGGTGTAATGTACGACAGGGAAGCAATGAAGCTGTGGGGTCGTGATTATGAACAGGGATGGGAACCAAAATTATAAAAATCACAATAAAATGAAACATTTTTTGATTGCTGTCTTATCAGTTGTTTTTGC
>CAZBWK010000077.1:0-19104 GCA_964495655.1 uncultured Prolixibacteraceae bacterium
ATTTGAAAAAGATTCTTCTCATGGTAGTAATTTTTGGTTCTGTTTATTTACTGATATTCTCGTACGACTGATTTAGCATAATTAAGGCCTCTTCTACCATTTTTTCGCCCGATCCCGGGGCAAGACGACTGTTCATAGCTTCATAATCATCTTCCGCAAATCCCTTGAGGTCAGGAACATAGTGAATGTTGATATTTGCCATCTCAATTACCATTGTGTTTTCAAAAGGAGAATGCTTTTTAATATCGAGGCCCAGTTCCACAAATACCTCTCCCGGCAGGGTGACGATTGCATTTCGGGGATCAAGTCCGAAAACATGCAGTTCGACAGGCAGCCTCCACGGTTCACCCGATACAGCAGGTGCAATTGCTTCCCTTTGCCTGTATTGTTCCAGTGAAAGTATTTTGGATCTTCTCCTTCCCACGATCCATTCCCTGTCAGGGAAAAGGGGAGGAGCATTTTCATCTGATGCCCACTTATACTCCTCCTCTGTATATCCCTGAAGAGGAAGGTACAATGTTTTTGAAATAATTTGGAAGTCAGGATTGCCCTTTTTTGCTTTATCCATATTGTTCTCAATGGCTTTTGCCAGTTCAGTGCCTATCTTTTTTGTGATCATCCCTTTTTCTGTGGCCTGACTGCGTTTTGTGACATCAATATGGTTAAGGTTACCACAAGTTCCGTTTCCAAAGAGAGAGATAAAATGTTCTCCGAATATCTCTTTCAGACTTTGCTGAAGAAAGAATGGATAATCAGCGCAGTAATTTGTACCTCCATAAGTGTCAGTATGATTGGCAAACACTGTCAGGGACGAGCTGTATTCATTTTCTCCGGCAGGTTTGAATAATATGAAATGCACATCGGGATCTACAGGTCCGGCCGGTTTCACAATTTTGGGATTAAGTATTCCCGGATTAAAGAGTACCCGGCCGTTAGTCATCAGGAATCTTCTGTTAAATGAAAGTCCGTATGCCTCTCCTTTTCCTGATACATATTCCACCTCCCTTAACTGGCTGTTAGCAGTAATTATGGCATTGGTAATGCCTTCAATTATGCCGGTCAGATAGCTTGATTTATCCTCTTCAGTCATTTTCCCCGCGCCCAGCCTGTCAGAATATTCCTGCAGTTCATACATATAACGGGGTCCGGTATGAATATGGGTAGCGGCGATGCTGATATTCTGATAGGGGATACCCGTCTCTTTTGATGCACGCTCTCTCACCATAATGCTTAATTCTCGCGTTATTCGTATGAGGTCGCATAATACAAGGGCAGCCTTTGTGTCACCCTGACTGAAAACCATTGCTTTTGCATAGAGTGGCGAATCAACACCGGTACTCACTCCCCTGTAATGTGGAGATCCAATCTCCGGTGTTATCTCGCCCAGTCCGATGCCAATTTTAAATGGATCTGAAGTGCCCGGGCTCATTTTCTCGCCTGATTGTCCACTGTTGTCACAACTGGTTAGAATTGAAAACATTACAGTCATAAGTGCAATGCCTGCAAATAATCTGATATGTTTCAAAATATTGGATGTTTGGTTTATATGTATGTGATTTACTTTTTTTAAGATCATTGTGATTAAAATTTTTTATTTCTGGTTTATTTGGTTCAGCATATTTAATGTCTCTTCAACGATTTTTTCTCCTGATCCCGGGGCAAGCCTGCTTTGTACGGGTTCATAATCACCTTCGCTAAATGCCTGAATTGTAGGCACATAGTACATATTTGAATTTGCCAGTTCTATGATCAGCGTGTTCTCAAAGGGTGAATGCCTTTTAATTTCCAGTCCCAGTTCAACGAAGATCTCACCCGGCATCGTAACGATTGCAGTTCGTTCATCAAGGCGGAATACATGGAGCTCGGCCGGAAATAACCATGGCCGGCCGGAAACAGAAGGTGGTATCGCTTCTCTCTGGCGTATTGTATCAAGGGATACTATTTTCAGTCTCCTGCTTCCTTCCAGGAAGGCCCTTTCTGTATAAAGCGGCTTTAGTTCTTCATCATTCGCCCATTCCAGTTCTTCTTTGGTAAAATCCTGTAACGGGAGATATACCGTTTTGGAGAGTACTTTCAGGCCGGTTTTCCCTTTTTGTACTGAAGGAAGGGTCTCTTCTATAGCTTCCGCCAGTGTTTTCCCTATTTTTTCCGTGATCATCTTTCTTTGGCTGAATTCAGCCGGGCGGGTCACATCAAAATGGTTTATATTTCCGCATGTACCAGTTCCAAAAACTGATATAAACTGGTCTCCAAATATTTTTTTCAGGTTTTGGTCAAGGAAGTACGGATAATCTGCATGAAAATCAGTTCCTCCGTATGTGTCCAGGTGGTTGGCAAATACTGTAAGTGAGGCTGTAAAGTTTTCACTGCCTGCAGGCTTCAGGAGCATAAAGTGTACATTCGGGTCATTGGGGCCTGCCGGCCGGACAATCGCGGGGTTGAGAGACCCCGGACCGAAACGGACCCTGCCGTCAGTCATAAGATACCTGCGGTTAAAAGAAACTCCCTCTGCTGTCCCGATCCCCGAGAAGAGCTCAACCTCCTGTAGCTGATTATCTGCCGTAACCAGAGCTTCAACCATGTTATTTATGAGCTTTGCAATATAGTCCGACCTGTCCTCATCAGTTAATTTGCCTTCTGCTTCACGGCTCAGATAATCATGCAGCTTAAACCTGTATGTCGGTCCGGTATGAGTGTGTGTCGCAGTAATGCTGATATTCTGAAATGGTATTCCGGTTTTTTCTGAAGCTTGCTCCCTGACTACCCTGCTAAGGTCTCTCATCATTCTAATCAGGTCGCAGACCAGAATGGCTCCCTTTGTATCGCCTTGTTTAAAAACTATTGCTTTAGCATAAAAGGGAGATTTGATCCCTGTGCTTGTTATGCCTTCTTTGCCCGATTGGTAACTGGCATACCCGTATTTTGTAAATCCAACGGGAGGAGTTATATCGACAATAGCTACTCCTGCTTCAAAAGGCTCACCGGCATTTTTTGAAGAGGAACCCTTACTGCTGCTTTCATTGCATGATGTAAGGCCAACAGCCAGCATCATTCCGAAAATTATAATCAGGGTTGAAATCCACTGCCGGACTGTGAACCTGAAAAAGTGCCGGAACGAATATTTTGTAATTTTTAAAATCATATATAAGAAATAATAGTAATTCTGTCAGGATCATAAATACAAGAAACTATTCCCACAATTTATTAATTTCTTTAACTGTCTCTTTGACAAGCACCAGGCCTCCTTCCGCGCCAACAAGATACTTATCAGCGCTATAACCTCCGCCTTTTTCAGCTCTTTCAGTGGGAAGGTATCCGCTGTGATGGCATGACAACTGAACAAGGAATGTGAGTATTGCTTTACTTTGTGCCTTTATCAGAATGCCAAAATCTATAAATATCTCAAATGGATTCGTAGCAATGGCAATGTCCCCGAGCCTTAATACATGGATCTCGGCAGGATTAACATGATCGACAAAATAAAACGGGTTGGCAGGGGGGTCTTTTACAGGGATTTCCACATTTACCACTGCATGTTTAAATACGGTATTATATTCAATATCATCCTTCACCCAGGGCATAACTTCGTCGACAGCATTTGCCAGCCTGTTAGCCAGCTCCTGTCTGAATGTCAGCCCTTTTCTTTTCAGCATCTCATTTTCTGCTCTCCTGTATGTATATTCATGTGCAACAGGGGTAATATCACCACCTGCCCCCACCTGTATAAAGACAAATATATCTTTGCCATATTTTTTACGGATATTCTCTCTTACATCATGATAAAAATCGGCTGAAATGTTTTTTCCGCTTCTGCCTGCCTGTGCTGTTGCTACAGTATTGATAAGTATACCGGTAAGATTTTTGTTTTTATCCCAGAAAAACAGGAACTGGGCCCGGTCGTCCTGAGTGCCTTCATAGTGATAGAAACCGGGGTCATTAACTCCATACATCCTGGAGGAACCGTCAAATTGCACAGTCCTTCTGTTATGCCCCAGCACTGCATTTCCAAGTCCCCATGAGAACCCCCCTTCTTTTCTGTTTTTCCATGCTTTAATGACTGCTTCAGAAATCTGTTTGATCATGAACTCCTCATATTCTGAAGGTTTCATTACACCCTCATCCTTACTTACATCATACATTCCTAAGAATTCCCCGTCAATTACACCAGGCCCTGCGTGTGTATGAGTAGCGTTAAGGAATAATTTAGAAGAATCAAAATCAGCCAGTTTATCTTTAATAATGCTCTGCAATTTTTGCTGTGTCTGCCTTCTTATGAACAACAGGTCACATGATACCATAATTGCCTGTTCTTTTGTGCCGTTACTGTTTTTTGATTCAAGAGCGAGCACAACAGCATTGAGAGGATCCATAACTGCTTCCGAGATCGTTTTACCGGTGTTGCCTGTCAGCGCTACAGGTTTCTTAGGAGTAATGTCGGCAACTGCCCATCCGACATATAGGTTGCCAGCGGGATCGTTCATTTCTGTATACGGATCCAGGCCGTTTGCTATTGCGGCAGAAGAGATGCTGCCGGCAATACCAGCAGCCGCAATTTGTTTCAGGAAATTTCTCCGGTCAGACATTTTTATAATTTTATCAGTTTATACATTGATTGAGTCATTTCAGGGAAGAAAGCATCTCCAATAATTTCTTCTCCATTTTGGTTGAGGCATTCTTTTCAACACGGCTTGTAGTGATCCATGTTTCGTAGCCCCCGAGTTCATGCTGTTCAGGTGTGGGCAGGTATCCGTGGTACCCGTTTGCCAGCTCGATTGTAAAATTCATTTCGAACGGACTCTCTTTTTTAATTTTCATTCCGGTATCGGTAAATGTTTCAAACGGAGAGGTCGCAACTCCCAGATCACCTATACGGAAAGCCTGTAAGACTACATCCATCTGATCAGGCCAGTCAACAAAATAGAGTAGCCTTTCTGCATATATTTTTTCATGAGGATGTACAAGTTTTTCCGATTCCGGTTTCTTCAGCGAATTCTTTGCCCTTTCGATCATTCCGGGATCCGGTTTGCGAACTTTAAGGGTCAGCTTTTCAGAAGCTGCAGCTAACGGCACCCAGTCGTGAAATTCTATCTTATTATGAACTCTGAATACCTCTCTTGCCACATCATCAGCAACGATACGCATTTTTTCGTACGGAGCATGTCTTTCAGGTTGACCGCCATAATTTACATTATTGATATTTCCCGAAGTGCCGTTAGACATTATTCCTACAAAGGGGGGATCCTGACGGTCAGCTTTCAGTAACTCCTGAATACGGTCAGCGAACATTGCAAAATAATCTGCAGAGATATTTCCTCCCCTGACCCCTCCTACGTAGTGGAGAGAATAATTTGCAAGAAGTGCAATAGGTTTGCCCTCTTTTGACTGAACAGAAATGAAGGAAACATCAGTATCGGGTACACCTGCCGGTTTAACCATGTCTGGATTTCCTCTGCCCGGGTTCATTTTCACTTTATCCTGTCCCCCAAACGGGTCCGGGACATTTGCTCCGGGTTTCATATGCCACCGGCGCACAAATACATGTTCAGGCACCTTTCCTGCACCCCACCCAATCTTTGCAGGTTCCAGGTTATTTGAAGCGATGCGTACGACATCTGCAAATCTTCTGATCACAAAATTCTGATATTCATCAAAGGGCTCCCCATGATGCCACTTCCTGCGGTTAATACCTTCACCCATTGCACTTGTGGCAGAATGGGTGTGTATTGCCGAAATAATTACATTCGAAGCCGGGATACCCGTTTCGCTTTCAATTATCCTCTTAGCCTCCTCTGTTACATCCTGGTCCACACCAAGGAGGTCGGCCACAATAAAAACCAGTTTTGTTGAGCCATCATCCAGAACCAGACATCTGGCATGTAATTCATCGTGTATATGGGTAGCTTCGGGTGTACCCCATCCGCCGATTATACCACCTCCCAAAAAGGGTGTGATATTGCTGGTGGCTGCACCTGCCCTGAAAACCTTTCCCTCTTCATTTACTGATCTCGCTTCCGGAGCAGGATTGGCAGAAAGAAATTTTGTGGCAGATAAGACAATTAAAACAAAGAATAATCCGAGTGACCGGATGGTGGTATTAATATTTTTCATCATTTGAATTATTTAATAATTAAAAACTTAACCAATGTAACAATCTGTTTATCTATTAATCCTTTTTGTCTGGATCAAAGAGGATATCAAAATGGTAAAATTATAATTTTAATACACATACGCTATAATATAACAAAATTAAAGATAATACTAATCTTTGAATTAATAATATTTTTCTTCAGATAATATATAATAAAACGCAGGTAATACGATATAATTATGTATATTCATACCATTAAAATTGTTTATTTTTAAAGGTATAGTATGGAACTCGCACATGTTTTAATCATACTCTTATATACCTTCGCACTGATGTGCTACGGCATACAGGGGTGATTTTACAATCATGCTCGTTTCATACCATTTAAATAAGTTTAAATAATGAAGGTATCCGAAATAAGATTATTTAAAGAACCTGATAAATCATTTATTGTATACCACGAAAAAAAGCCGTTTTCTCCCTGGCACAGACATCCCGAGTATGAGTTTGTGCTTATAAAAAAGGGCAGGGGAAAGAGGATGGTTGGCGACCATATTGACCGTTTCGAGGAGAACGACCTTGTTTTTATCGGATCGGACACGCCTCATGAGTGGCGTTGCGATCCGGAATACTATAACGGCAGGGGAGACTTTTCAGGTGAAGGAATTGTTATTCAGTTCACCTATAATTTCCTTGGCGATAATTTTTTTGAAGTGCGTGAGAACAAACCTCTTAAAAGTTTTTTATTGAAGTCATCCCGGGGTTTCGAAGTATATGGAAGCTGCAAAAAACAAATTATCACAGTAATGAACAGGATGTTGAAAATGGACGATACAGACCAGTTGTATTCCCTTCTTTCAATATTCAGGATATTATTGTCAGCCAGTGAACTGAGTCCGTTATCGAGTCCCTCTTTTCTGGAAACATTTTGGTTGAAGGATAACGGGCCAATGCAGAAAGCTTTGCAGTTCATTCTTCAAAATTTTCAGAAACAGATACAGATCAAAGAACTGCTTCAGATCACAAATATGTCGAATACTACCTTTTATAATGCCTTTCTGTATACATACAGAATGACTTTCAAGAGTTATTTGTTGAATGTTCGCATAGGTTATGCCTGCAGACTTTTGATAGATGCCACAAAAAGCATTTCTGAAATAGCTTATGAATCCGGATTCGAGAATCTTTCAAATTTTAACCGTCAGTTTAAGAAGATAAAAGGCCTCACCCCGTCAGAGTTTCAGGATTTAAAAAGAGCAGGTGTTGAGTAATATTTAGGGGATGCATTTTCTATTTCAAAAAAAAGGCGCAGTTATTTAATGCGCCTTTTTTTGACTTCACTATTAATTTACTTCATACTGGTAAACTGACTCAGGATAGTTGCAACGATCTTACGGGATGCTTCCTTCTCTACTTTACTGGTACTGAGCCATGTTTCATATCCACCAAGTTCATGTTGTTCAGGAGTCGGCAGATAACCATAGCAGCCATTTGCAAGCTCAATTACAAAAGTGGATTTGTATGGACTTGAAGCCTTTATCTCCATACCTGTTTCAGCAAATGTTTCGAATGGAATTGCTGCCACACCGAGATCTCCTATCCTGAATGTCTGTACAACAATATCAACCTGGTCAGGCCAGTTGATCATTGCCAGTACTTTTTCAGCATAAGCTTTTTCAAGCCCGTGAACAGGTTTAACAGTATCCGGCCGTTTTAATACCTCTTCAGAACGTTTGATCAATTGTTTATCCGGTTTTCTCACAATGAGGGTAAGATCCTCAGCCGTTGCATTCAGAGGAACCCAGTCGTGGTATTCAATTTTATTATGTACACGGTATACCTCTCTGGCGACATCTTCTGCAACTTTTTTCATTTTGGCATATGGGGCATTTCTTTCCGCTGGGCCCCCGAAATTTATATTATTAACATCTCCTGATGTGCCGTTAGACATAATTCCGACAAAAGGGGGATCCTGCCTGTCAGCCTTGAGCAGTTCCTGTATGCGATCAGCAAATATTGCAAAATAGTCTGCCGATATATGTCCCCGCGGCACTCCTCCCACATAATGCAATCCGTAATTGGCGAGCAGTGCAACAGGCCTTCCGCCGGTTGACTGCACCGAAATGAATGACACATCAGTATCCGGATTACTTGCCGGCTTCAGGAGATTGGTATTACCGACACCCGGGTTCATGACTGCTTTATCCTGTTCTCCAAACGGATTCACGGCAGGTGTGCCGGGTTTCATGAGCCAACGGCGGACAAATACATGTTCAGGAACACTTCCGGCGCCCCAACCGATACGTGCAGGTTCAAGGTTATTGATCGCAATTCTTGCTGCATCTCCAATACGCCGGATCATAAATTTCTGATAATCGTCAAATTCCCCTCCCGAACTCCAGTTTCTTCTTTTCTCGCCTACACCCTGGGCGCTTACAGATGAGTGGGTATGAATTGCAGATATAAGTATATTGCTTACCGGTATACCTGTCTCTTCGGTAATAATTCTTTTAGCTTCATCCATAAGGTCTCTGTTCATACCTATGTTGTCTACAATAACAAACACAAGTTTTGTGTTGCCGTCATCCAAAACAAGGCATCTGGCATGCAATTCATCATGAACATGAGTTGCAGGGGGAGGAGTGCCGAAGTTACCGACAAGTCCACCGCCAAGCGCCGGAGTTATATTACTGGTTGATGCTCCTGCTTTGAATATTTTTTCTTGTTCTGTTTCCGTGCAAACTCCTTTAGCTACTGTTATCTGAACACTCAACAGTAAAAAAAGCAGACAGGCAGGCGCTGCATAATATAAAACAGTTTTAAAATGTTTAAGCATTACAAATAATTTTTAGTGATTATTTACTTCAATTCAGGTTTTACATTTCCGTAAGACCATGGTTGTCCGCTGAACGGCGGGGCTTTAGGGAATTCAGGTTCAGTCCCGGGAGTCATTTGGCTTGCCAGCTCAACTCCGGCATCAACCATTTTATTCCCTGCCTGTACCTCCAGGTTACTGTACGAAGTAAGCCTGGTTTCATAACCTCCTCCTCCCGGGCCTAACGCCTCTGCTGTTGGCACATATCCACAGCAGCCGTTAGCTAGCTCAACAGGGAAAGTGTATTTGAAGGGACTGCCTTTCTTGATATCAAGTCCCAGCTGGCAGAAAAACTCAGCCGGATTGGTCACAAATACGACAGGACCTAACTGGACAGCCTGTACTTCAACTTCTGCTTTAGGCTCTTTTTTCAGCTTCGCATCAAGAAGTACTATCTCTTTGGCGAATGCCCATTCAGTATGACCGGCCTCTTCGGGAGTCTTTTTGACTATCTCATAACACTTTTTCACCCTTTCAGGATCAGGGATACGGCGGTCCAATACCAGTATTTTGTTTTTAGCGCTGATTGGTGTCATCACGCCTTTGGGCATATTCAAAAGCACCTTAACTGCTTCAGCCCCTACCTGTGCGCCCACAAACCTGGTCCAGTCCTCACCGGCCGGATTTCTGTATGGATTCAGGTTATTGACCTGGGTGACATCCCCATTGGCCCCGGGAACAAAAACAACAACACAGTCGGGCCCCATTGCCCCCCTGATCGTTTGTTCCATATAATAGATCCAGTTGGCAGAGATACCTCCGGGATTTGTTGTAGCATGACATGCAAAATTTACAATACATCCGGTGCATTTTCCGTTTTTATCCCATGCGCCTACAACACCTACCTCAGGATCCACCGGTCCTGCAGGTTCAACAATATCCGGATTTCCCTGTCCGGGGTGTGTATAGCACCATCCGTTTTTCATTTTAAAACGGCGGTTAAAAGCTACTTTATCTTCAATGCCTGAACCAACGCCCACACTGCTTACTTCGCGGGAGTCATAAGCTTTACATATTGCTTCGACAAGGCTTTTTTCAACATGGGCAATATATTTAAGGTCAGTAGTTATAGATTTATCATACGCCAGTGACCTTACAAGAGCATCACCATGGTCATAATCTCCCGGTTGAACTCCTACCGGGCCTGATGAGTGAGAATGAGAAGCAGCCAGAAGAATTGCATCAGCAGGAATACCGCATCTGTTCTCAACTTTTTTACGCACATTAAGCACCAGTGATCGCGGCACCTGTATCAAGTCCACCCCGACAATGGCAGTCCGGTTTTTGCCATCATCAAAAACAGCAACTCTTACTTTGCATGGATCATGAAATGATCTATGGTAAGATTTACCGTAACCTCCCGGTTGTTCCATCCCTATTTCGGGTGTGATATCTGCTTCGGCAAAGCCTGAAAGCATGTATTTTTCGTTATCAGAGGGTAAGTGACTTGTTTTCGGTCCGGCACTTTTATCTGACAGATTAAAAGTGGAAAGGCCGGGAACCATTAAAACAGAAGCTGCCCCGGTTGATCTCTTTATGAAACTTCTTCGTGTTTCTTTAACAGAATTATGCATAGTTTATGAATTTAGAAGAACACTTAAAAATTCTCTTGATTGGGTTACATCTTTTTCCCATTGTTCTCCGTGTGATGCCTCCCTTTCAATTATAACAGGTCCATTGTAACCCGACTCTTTTAATTTTTTAATAAAGACAGGAAAGTCGACTTTTCCCTGTCCCAGCGGAACCTCCCTGCCCAGATTTTTGGGATCAACAGGGTAAATTCCGTCCTTGGCATTGACCAGCTTAATATACTTCCCGTATACTTCAAGTGAATATGTAGGATGGCCTCTGTCGTACATTATCAGATTGGCTGTATCCATACCGATGCCCTGGTTGTCGAATCCCACATCAAGGATCGTACGGAGCATGGTAGTCGGGGATTCCTGTCCGGCATGATAAAGGAAGATCTGATTATTTTTTTTGCAATACCCCACCACTCTCTTCAGAGCTTCGACAGTTTCTCTGTAAACAGGATCATTGGGATTTTCAGGAATATATCCGACATGAGTTTCTATCATATCCACACCGCAGGCACTGGCAAGGTCTGACAGCTGAAACATTGCATCAACCCTTGCTTCCCTGTACTCTCTGCTTACGAGTCCTATATTATTTTGTCCTTCATAAAAATCCCAAGTATTTTTCCCGGGGCCCAAAGTAAAGAGGGCAAGAACTTTCATATTATATTTCTCTATTGCTTCCTTCAGAGGTTTTGCGAGGTCCATGCTGTATTTCCCGGTATAGAGCTCACAACTGGTGAATCCCAGTTGTGTTATTTTTTTGAAAGTCTCTTCAACGTCCTGAGTATTCAGGCTTACATATATGCCGACATCTCCTCCCGGATATGGACTGGCAGCCCTTGCCATTTTTGAAGGAGCGAGAGATGTAAAAGCAGCTGCAGCAGCTGAAAGGCGTACAAAATTTCTGCGTGATAAAGATTTCATAAGTTGAGCTTTTTATAGATCAGCAAGGTCTATGTACCCTTCATAGGACTGATTTGACCCCATCATTTCGCTCCATCTGACCTCTTCTCCGCTATAAGCAGCCATACGTGCAAGAATTGCAGAGAGTGCAGATTCAGCGCCTTCGCGGGCCTGGTTATGATAGTTGCCGTTGATAATACTTTCGACAAACAGGCCTGCTTTTATGCTATTTGCATCTCCCAGTCCGTCGAATGTCCCTGCTGTAGAGAAATCACTCTGTCCTTCTGCCGATTTCGATGACCAGGCCTGGTCGCCGGTTATATTGGCATAGCCGGTATAATTGGATTCCCCTGTTCCCCTGTCACCGATAAATCTTGCACCGACATCCCAGAAGTTAGCATACTGAACCGCACTAAGGGTCATATGTACATCTCCCGGATATTTCAAAGAGACAGCCCAGTTATCGAAAACATTACCCGGATCAGTCCGCACTTTCCTGCTGCCATATCCCATGGCACTTACCGGATGTGCACCCATTACCCAGTTCGCAATGTCGATCATATGAATGTGCTGGTCAACAATTGTGTCGCCACTCAGAATATTGTCCCAGTAAAACTGCCTGATCTTCCTTTCCAGGGGTGATGCATCCGGATAATCAGGGTAACTGATACCTGAAGCATGGTAATGCAATGCACCGAACGATACTTTTCCTATAGCTCCGTTATGGATCCTTTTAACCACTTCCGAAAAACAGGGAGCGCTTCTTACCTGGAATCCGACATCAAGGCTCAGTTTGCCCTCTGCACGCTTCCCTAATTCGATGAATTTACGGCATCCTGCCACATCGACTGCAGCAGGTTTTTCGCAATAACAGTGTTTGCCTGCATTGATAACTGCTTCAAGATGTTGCGGGTGGAAATAATCAGGAGAGCTTATTATTATCACATCCAGATCTTTGCAGTTGGCAATTTCCTGATAGGCATCAGGCCCTTTAAACATAAATTTTGGATCAATACCGGGGTGTCCATTCTTTTTTGCTACGTCATCCCAAAGTTTTTTAGCTTTCTGCAGTTGATCATCAAACAGGTCAGCTATGGCCGTAATGCGACAGTTGTGCTGTTTATTTTTGATAAATCCCTGTGCGACTGCTGTCCCTCTTCCTCCGCAGCCCAGCAAGCCTATTCTGATTGCAGAGTTAGCTTCCGATCCGCTGATAAAGCGGGGTTTAACTATTAAAGCCCCTGCCGTGAGGGCAGCTGTTGTCATAAATTTTCGTCTGGTAATTGAATTTTTTTCCATGTTAAATATTTTTTTGATTTGAATATTTTCCCGACTGTGCCGGTTATTGTATCTTTTTAGCTTTTTGGAAGGCCTCTTATCACTGTATTGCCTCCTCCTCTTTTCATCTCTATATCAACAGGTGCATTGGTCTTCCAGGATCCGCAGGTATAATCAGGGAACTTCACGGCTGCCGAGTGGTTTGCAACCGACCATTCACTCAGCGGCACTACCGAGCTCCATGCTGCAGCATCATAAACATCCTGATCAATTGGCAGTCCGTTTCTCATGCAATCAATTAGCCTCCATTCCATCAGGAAGTCCTGGCCGCCGTGTCCCCCTACTTTTTTAGCCATTTCGCCAACCAGGCTTACCAGGGGTGGAGTAAATTTTTCCACCAGTGCGTCAGTCTCCTCCTGGCTTAACCACTCATGGCCTCTGGCAATTCTTGACGGTTCCGGATATTTCCTGGTAATAGCCTCTGTGCCCACCACCTGCTGCAGGCGGTCATAGGGCCGCGGATTGCTCACATTATACTGGAGCATAATTGTTTTGCCGTTTTTGGTCATTATCGTAGAGGTATTGATATTGCCCAATTTCCATTTATCCACATATTTTTTATAATGGTCATCAGTTTTTGCAAGTTCTGCTATTTTCGGCCCCATTGTAAAATCGTGCGATGACGTTGAGACCATATAGTCAAGCATGTCGCCTCTGTTAACATTCAGCACCTGACAGGCAGGTCCCAAGCCGTGAGTCGGATAGATATTTCCGTTTCTGTTAATGAATTCTTCTATACGCCAGGCTTTTGCTTTTCCAACATTTATCTCTCTCTGGTCGTGGATATATCCGGCATCGACATGGACTACCTCCCCAAAAAATCCCTGACGGGCCATATTCAGTGCAAGCAATTCCCAGAAGTCATAAGTGCAGTTTTCCAGTATACAGCAGTGCTTTTTAGTTGTTTCTGAAGTCTCTACCAGCTTCCAGGCCAACTCAACAGAAGGCGCTGCAGGAATTTCTGTTGCAACATGTTTGCCACTCTCCATAGCAAAGATACACATTTCAGGGTGAAGATGTCGTGGTGTTGCCACATAAATAAGATCAAGGTCAGGGTCCTGACACATCTCTTTCCAGATTTCCGCATTTCCGGTATATGCCTTTGCTGCCGGCAGTCCCATTTCTGCCAGTGCTTTTTGTCCGTTATTAACCTTCTCCTCCAGAATATCACAAAGAGCCCTTATTTCGACGCCTTCGATCAGGCGCATTCTTCTTACAGAACCCAGGCCTCTTCCGCCTATACCTATATAACCAACGCGCACCACGTCCATTGCCGGAGCTGCATAGCCGCTCATGTTGAATTTTTGGCTGTAGTCACTTTTTACCAGTTCGTGAGGTACTAACGGGCCGTTGCCGGCATTGGTCCCTGAAGTGCAGGATGCAATAGATCCCGTCATTAATCCGGCCCCTGCCGCACCGGAAGCTTTAATAAAATTTCTGCGATTTGTTTTCATCTGTTTTAAAATTTTTAATTTAATTATTTCCGGTTTTACATTACCATATTCCCATGGCTTGCCACTGAAGGGGGGGGCTTTTCGAATTGTAGTTCCGGTCTTATTGTTTCCACAGCTGAATTCTGTGAAAATTCAACATGCAATTTAAAAAAAAAGAGCCTGAATTTCCCTCAGGCTCTTTTTTTTTATTAATCCCATCCCGGATTTTGTTCCAGGTTTGGATTCATGGTCAGCTCTTCGCGTGGCAGAGGATAGAGATACATTTTATCATTCCATACCCTGTTGCCATAGCCGGGATATATAACTTTATATTCACCGGTGGAGGGATCACGTGCCCCCAGTACCGTAAGCGGATTTTCGAGCAGTTTACCTGCTTTCCAGCGGACTATATCGTCCCATCTGCTTCCTTCGGCACATGTTTCGATACGGCGTTCGCGGCGTATTTCGTTGATCAGCGGGGAAACAGCCACTTCCCAGTTGGGCCAGTTTGGATCTGTAAAACCGACATCAACTGTCAGGTGAGCCATAGCTACCCTGTCTCTTATTTTGTTGATAGTCATATCAAGAACATCCTGAGTGCATTCACCCAGTTCGGCTTTTGCCTCGGCATAGTTGAGCAGCACCACTGCATAACGGAAAATAAAATCATCAATAATAGATACACTCGGCAGCCTGTCCCTCTCATAAGGAGAGTATGCCTTTGTGATCCAGTAGCTGGTGGGGCAGTAGTTGATAAATTCGGGTAATTCTTTATAAGCCGTTGATCCGTCTTCATAAATCCTGTATGGACGGTCAGATGTGTAGATAGACTGTTTAAGCCTCGGGTCCCTGTTGATTATCTCATCTCCCCATTCGGCATCACCCTGGTAAAGCGGGCTCAGTGCGATCGGAAGTCCGTCTGTACAGAGGTAAGAATTAATATAATCCTTTGAATAACCTGTATAAGCTTCACCCGACTGACGGGTATTGTTATGCATACGTTTGTTTGCAATATAACGCTGCACCATTATACCTTCGGGGTTTCCTTTCAGCTCATACTGAACAAATAGATCGAAGTAGTCCCATGTGGGATCTCCGGTTGACCAGATATCGAACATGCCTGAATTTATTATAGCTTCAGAAGCTTCTGCCGACTTTCTCAGCATCGCTTCATGGCCTCCTGCCACATTGTGATATTTTCTGAATGTGCCTTCATAGAGGCATACATCAGATTTTAACGCAAGCGCTGCATATTTGGTAAGACGGTCAGCTCCGGAGGTTTCAGGAAGGTTGTCTATGGCAAAGTCAAGGTCGCTTACAACTTTGTCAATAACCGTTGTCCTTGGATCTCTTGCTTTGTATAGCTCTTCAGAGTCGGTTGACAGGTCTGATTCCAGCCACGGAACATCTCCGTACCGTTTTACTTTCTGGAAATAGAAGAAAGCTTTAAAGAATCTGATCTCACCCTCCATTGCCAGTACAGCAGGAGTTTTTGTCATATTGGCAATACGCACCAGAGCAAAGTTGCAGCTTCTGATATCAGCCCAGTCACTTTTTGCCCAGCCTCCTCCTGATGAAGGAACAGTGTAGTTATCCCATGTATAGGAGTTCTGCGTACGTGGCACCTGGTTGTCACCAAAGTTATCTATATTATACCATGCAAGCCGGAAATCGTATAGTTTTGTATAGAACTGGTTGGCAAACATCTCTATATCGGAGGCAGTTTTCCAGTAGTTGGCATCGCTGATCTTATCCAGCGGATACCTTTCCATAAAATCGTCATTAATATCACATGCTACCGCAGTTAACAACGAAATGATTATAATAATAAATATATTTTTCATAAAATTCATTTTAAAATATTAGAAATCAATATTAGCGCCGATAGAATATGACTTATATAAAGGATAAGAAATTGGACCGGCAAGCTCCGGGTCAGCAAATTTGACAGTTTTTGTAATTGTCAATAGGTTACTTCCTGAGAAATAAAGTTTAACTCTTCCCACATTAATCCTTTGAGTGATCTCTTTTGGCAAAGTATATCCAAATGTCAATTGCTTTAGCCTAAGATAAGCAGCGTTCTGCAGGAATCGGGTCTGTACGGCAGTTATGTCTTGTGTACCTGTACGGATAGGCCTTGGGTAGAAAGCATCCCTGTTATCCGGCATCCAGTAGTCGAGCATCTCTTTAGGCCTCGGGATCCATTCGCCGGTGTATGTAGTCAGATAATACCTGGTATTCATCCATCTGTCTTGTTTTCCTACTCCCTGGAAGAACACTTCAAGGTCGAACCCTTTCCATTCGGCATTAGTCCTTACTCCATAGCTGTAACGCGGAGTACTGTTACCGATAATTTTACGGTCACCCGGGTCATCCAGCGTGCTGCTTCCGTAAGAAATCTCTCCGTCATCGTTCAGATCAACATGCCATAGATCACCGGCCTGACGCACCCTTGAGGTAATTTTATTTCCTTTATAGGCAGCAGCCTCTTCGTCGGTCTGGAAGATTCCTCCGGTTACAAGGCCCCATATTTCGCCCATTTTTTTACCTACATAGTGATCACTTATCAATCCTTTCGGGTTGTCATATTTGGTAATTTCAGCCTGGTAGTCTGATAAAATAACAGAAACACCATATTTAACCTGTCCGACATTGTCTTTCCATGCAAGGTCCATATCCCAGCCTGTTGTTTTCAGGTCGGCGGCATTTGCCTGGGGTTCTGATACAGCCAGCAGTGCAGGTAAAGTTACACCTTTGGTAAGCATATTTTTAGTATCCCTTCTGTAGATATCGAAGCTGCCTGACAGTTTACTGTTTAAGACAGCAATGTCGATGCCGAGGTTTTGCTGAACTACAGTTTCCCATGTCAGTGTCGGACTAACCAGTCCGGGAGCTGTAACCTGCATTGGTTTCTCCCCGCTGATAAGGTAGTTGGCTTCCGAAGCGGACATAGTTGCAATATACGGATAGTATCCTTGTACATTCTGGTTACCCAGCGAGCCGTATGATACCCTTACTTTCAACAGGTCGAATGCATTTGTTATGCCCCTGAAGAACTCTTCCTGGTCGATACGCCAGCCGAGTGATCCTGACGGGAACAGTGCAAAGCGGTCAGCCTGCGGGAATTTTGAAGTTCCGTCATAACGGCTGTTGATCTCGAGCAGGTATTTATCTTTATAGTCGTAATTGAAACGGCCGAAAATACCCCTGATAGCATATTGGTATTCACCATCATTAGCATATTTTTCACCGTACGCAAGGTCCATATAGGGAATTTCATTTACGATCAGGTTACGGCGTTCTGCTGCAACATCCAGAAAGTTTTTAAACTCCTGGTTGAAACCGAGCATTATCTTAAAGTTGTGGCTGTCGCTGAAAGTTTTGGCATAGTCACCATAAATATTGAATGCATGATACTGGTCGCTTGAAGCAGTCCTGATGACCCTGTTTGGATTACTGCCTCCGTAATAGGCATTTACATTGCCCTGAACATCATAAAACGGCTGGAGGGCTACATAATGAAGGTGCCTCTGTTCTCTTGGGTTATATGAATAGTCAAGGTTGACTGACATACCTTCAACCGGTGTTAATCTCAAAATACCAGTTATATAAAGGTCAGTGATGTTTCTTGTCTGGTAACCGCCTTCTGATAACATTTGGGCTTTGTTATGTATGGAACCTTGGTGTGACCAGTTGCCATTTGGGTCTAATAAAGGCTGTGTGGAATAAGTATGCTGCTGATATGGCAGGTAGTTTTCCGGGAATGAACTTCTGAACCATGAGTCATTAACGGGAAATCTTTTGTCGCTGAGGTTTGCAGACATTCTTGTCCCTACCATCATCCAGTCAGTGACATGGTAGTTCAGATCGGACATAAAATTGTAACGGTTATAGTATTCATCAAAAAGATCCCTGCTGATTATACCTTTCTGGTGCAGGTATGAGAAAGATGAATAGTATGTCAGTTTTTCAGTTCCTCCGGAGATACTTAAAGAGTGCTGCTGCATAGGATAAGAGTCCTCCATCAGAATATCGTTCCAGTCAGTATTAGCAACTCCTGTCCATTCATTGGGATTATTAGGGTGAATTATTGATGAGGGTTGTGAAGGGTCATTATAATGTGCTAAAATTGCATTTCTTGTAATATCATCATAATAAGGATTACCTGTTGTTCTCAGGTATGCTTCATCCATCCACTCCACGATCTCTTTCGAATCAAACCATTCAACTGTCGTTACAGGTGAGTTGGTTGAAATACTTGTATTAAGAGAGATCAATGGTTTAGTGCTTGCCTTACCGCTTTTTGTAGTGATAAGTATTACACCGTAGGCAGCACGGGCACCGTATATAGCAGCAGATGCACCGTCTTTAAGTACGGTAACGTTATCGATATCCTGCGGGTTGATCTGGTTGATATCCATTGACACGCCGTTAACAAGTACCAACGGACTCCCGCCACTGAGTGAAGTAGTACCCCTTACGTTGAATGAGGCACTCTGTCCGGGAGCACCGCTGTTAGGTGTTATGTTAAGGTTTGAAACGGTACCCTGAAGGCCTTGTCCGACGTTTACAATAGGCCTGTTTTCAAGAACTTCTGCTGTTACATTTGAAACAGAACCTGTAAGGTTCACCTTCTTTTGGGTACCATAGCCGATTGCCACAACCTCTTCAAGGCCAATGGTTTCTTCCTCCAGTACCAAGTTTATTGTGGTTTGGTTGCCAACCACGACCTCCTGTGTTTTCATTCCCACGAATGAGAATACGAGGGTGGCATTTGCAGGAAGGTTGGTAAGGTTATACTCACCATTTGCATCAGTAATTGTACCCTGTGTGGTTCCTTTAACGACCACTGTAACCCCGGGAAGAGGGAAGCCTGAGCTGTCAGTGATT
>CAZBWK010000078.1:0-19073 GCA_964495655.1 uncultured Prolixibacteraceae bacterium
GACTGAATATCTTCCAATACCCGGCAATGTTAAAAAATATGAGACTCTCTATAATAGATACCTGAAACTGGCAGGTTATATGGAGAGTGATCTGTCTTTTGATCCGTCGGTTGAAACCGACGGCAATGGATAGGGCACAGATGATGCAGTCTGCAGGTTCGGAGCTTTATCCTTTGCCGATTCTGATATTAGCAATTATTTTTGATAAATATTGATGCCTTTTGATTTCAGAGCTCTAATTCTTTTGTGTTGGAACATCCCGAGCCATCAGTTTCACAGACCTGAAATTCGAAGGTGCCACTTGATCTCTCCATGTTTATGGTTGCAGTGCCGGTGTCATTGGAAACAGTTTCACGAAAGGTTCCATTTGCGTAAATATTAACATTATCGCCCGTTGCACCCTCCCATATAAGTGTCACATATCTTATGCCTCTTACTTTGGAAAGAGTGGCGCTTATTAAATCTATGTTGGTTACGCTTGTCTCGGTAATGTTAATTGTCAATGAATCCTGATCAGTGCCTCCGGCCCCGTCTGAAACAGTCAGGGTAACCAAATATTTGCCTGCTTCATTAAAGGTATGTGAGTATATTGCTTCTCCATCCTGAAAAGTAGTCCCATCTCCCATATCCCAGGAATAGGTAAGCAACTGGTCATTTTCAATAGTACCGTCTTCGTTGTCAAAATCATGAGAGCCGGATCCGTTGAAAGTGACAGATGCTCCTATAGTACCATTAACCGGTCCTTCAAGTACTGCCACAGGAATATCATTTACTTCAGTGATAGTTGCAGTTGTATAAACAGTATCCTTACCACCCTTGCCATCACTTACTGTAAGCGATACATCGAAAATACCTCCCCATGCATAGGCATGTGAGACTGACTCTGAAGTTGTTGTCTCGGTATCGCTGTTATCACCGAAGTTCCATGTATAAGTAAGCTGATCGTTATCAGGATCTGAAGAACCTGCGGCTGAAAAATCCACTGCGATGTCCTCTGTTCCCGTATAGGGTCCGTTTGCCTTTGCTGTGGGAGCATTGTTAGGTGTGCTGTTATTTGTTGCCACTGCTATCGTATCAGGGTTGCCGTCAGGATCACCTATAACGCATTTGTCAGATAATATCTCTCCAAGCAAAAGTATTCCTGCAACATGAGGAGCAGCCATTGAGGTTCCGCTGAGGGTAGTATAATTACCATCTTTATAGCAGGAGTATATACCAGATCCCGGTGCACAATAATCAATAGGCGGATTTCCGTAATTGGAATAATAAGCCCATTTATCATTCTTTTCCATTGCTGAAATCGTATAGATATTAGTACCGTTTACCCGTGCAGGTGAGTAATTATTAGCATCGGCACTGCTGTTTCCTGCTGCAAGTGTAAAAAAGATGCCCTTTTCTTCTGCAGCATTCTTAATTGCCAGGTCAAGCGGTTCATATGCCGATCCGCCAAGGCTCATATTCGCCACATCACCGGCAGAGGCGGCTGAGGCAACATAATCCACTCCGGCAATTATTGTGCTGTAACTGCCACTGCCACGCCGGTCCAGAACTCTGACAGAAACAACAGCAGCGCCGGCAGCCACTCCTATTACACCAATATCATTGTTCTTCGCTGCAATTATCCCTGCAACATGTGTTCCGTGGCCATTCTGATCATCGGGAGTTGTCCTCGACAGAAATGTTCTGCTGTTATCGATATCCACATTGAGATCGGGATGGTCCAGGTCAATACCGGTATCTATAACCCAGGCTCTTTTCCCGGTACCGTCAGCACCTCCGTTAACTCTCCCAATGCCCCAGGGCATTACCTGTGTTGCTTCATTTATATTCACATCTCCCTCACCCGGTTTTGCCACAGGATCAACAAGTGTTATTATCTGGTCAGGCTCAACCATAAAGACAGAAGGGTCGTCCTGAAGTTTTTTCAACTGTCCGGGCGGTATCTTAACTGAAAATCCCTTAACTGCATTACTATATAAGTGTTCCACTTCACTATCGGCAATGCCTGCCCTTAGCAGGATTCTGTGAGAGGCTGCCCGCATAGCCTGCTGTCTCATCTCATATCCCTTTATGCCAGACAGCTCAATATCAAGGTTTGCATCGCTGAGCAAAACGACATAGCTCTGTTTGCCGGTAATTGATGATTTTAATTCAAGATCATCCGGAATTTGTTCTTCCATGACCAACTCATTGCAGGAAAAGAATAATCCTGAAAAAATGCTGATCATCAGGATTTTGAAAATGATTTTTTTCATTCGTTATAATTATTTATTTCTAATACAATTTCCGAAAAAATTCATTAATAAAAAATAGTTTTATTCTTTTATTTTTATGTTAGGCTGCCGGTAATTAATAAAGATACACATACAGTACCAGCCTATCATCAATTCCTTATCCTTTGCCGTTCACTTCAGTGAACGGATAAATTTCCTTATTGCATTAAAAATTCAGTGACTGCTATTTCAATGCGGTTATCTATTTTTGAGGTATCTGATCTTTCAAATTTATCTCCGGTAATATTTTCATAAAGTTCTATATAGCGTTCAGATACAGAGTTGACAAATTCATCATGCATCTCAGGTACGGACTGGCCCTCTTTACCCTGAAATCCGTTAGCTATAAGCCACTGCCTGACAAACTCTTTTGACAGCTGTTTTTGGGCCATTCCGGCTGTCAGGCGCTCTTCATATCCGTCTGCATAAAAGTACCTGGTAGAGTCAGGCGTATGGATTTCATCTATGAGATAGATTTTCCCGTCCTTTTTCCCGAATTCATATTTTGTATCGACCATTATCAGTCCCTTATCTTTTGCCATTTCAGTTCCTCTGCCGAACAATTGCAGGGTATACTTCTCCAGTAATTCATAATCATCTTTATCCACCAGGTTCCCGGCAATTATTTCTTCTTTCGAAATATCCTCATCATGTCCTTTATCTGCTTTAGTTGTAGGTGTGATTATGGGTTCGGGGAACTTTTGGTTTTCCACCATTCCTTCAGGAAGTTTTACGCCGCATAAAAACCTTTTTCCATCTTTATACTGACGCCAGGCATGACCTGACAGATAGCCCCTTATCACCATTTCTACTTTCAGAGGCTCACACATTAACCCTGCAGTAACATTAGGATCTGGTGAGGCTATCTTCCAGTTAGGGACTATATCGGAAGTGGCATCCAGAAATTTGTCAGCTATCTGGTTTAAAACCTGTCCTTTATAAGGAATACCTCTGGGAAGGACAACATCAAAGGCAGAGATCCTGTCAGTGACTATCATCACGAGAAGGTCATTATTAATATTATATACATCGCGTACTTTTCCGTGATAGACACCTTTTTGACCCGGAAAATAAAAATCAGTTTTTACTAATGCTTTGCTCATCTTATTATTCATTTATATTTTTATTGACATCTGCATTTAACTTTTCAGTATAGTACTTTTCATATGCTTCAACGATATCCCTTACCAGTCTGTGTCTTACAATATCGTTTTTATTAAATCTTATTACCGACACAGACTCAATTTCATTCAGCAGTTTTAGTGCAAATAAGAGACCTGAGTTAGCCGGTTTAGGCAGATCAATCTGTGTTATATCGCCGGTAATAATGAATTTAGCATTCAGTCCCATTCTTGTAAGAAACATTTTTAACTGGTTAATTGTTGTGTTCTGCGCCTCATCGAGAATTACAAATGCATTACTGAGGGTTCGTCCCCGCATGAAGGCCAAAGGAGCTATCTGGATTATCCCGTCTCTCAAAAGATCTTCCAGCTTTCGTGGCGGTATCATATCCTGCAAAGCATCATAAAGAGGTTGGAGATAAGGATCAATTTTTTCTTTCAGGTCACCGGGAAGAAATCCCAGGTTCTCACCGGCTTCGACGGCAGGACGGCTAAGAATTATTCGTTTGATCTCCCTGTTTTTTAAAGCTTTTACGGCAAGGGCAATGGCAGTATAAGTCTTTCCGGTACCTGCAGGCCCTATAGTAAATATCATATCATTTTTTATAGTCTCTTCAACCAGTAACCTTTGATTTTTAGTTCTTGCCCTTATGGGTTTGCCATTATTTCCGAATACAATGATATCATTTTCATCTCTGCCGTTTTCTTCAAAAAATAATGCTTCTCCCGCGAAAATCTGCCGGATAGTATCATCTGATAACAGATTAAACCTGAAATAATGGTCAAGAAGCAGCGCTAACTTCTGTTCAAAGTCTTTGATTTTATTTTCTTCTCCCTGAATAAACAGTGCGTTGCCACGGGCAGTGATTTTGATATCAGGAAATAATTTTTTTATCAGGTCGATTTTTACATTATTGACCCCGAAAAATTCCAGAGGATCTATTCCCTCTAAATAAATCTGTTTCTCCAATTAAATTGTTTAAATATTATTTAAGTTCAAAATTACAAAATATTTGGTTAAAAGTATTTGATTAAGTATAACTGCAAAAGAACAATTAAGTTTTTCAAAATAGTTAATTTTGCTCATCGATAAAAATCAGTTACATGCAAAAGAAAATAGATGCTTTCAGGGAGTTACTTGAAATAATGGATGAACTTCGGGAAAAATGTCCGTGGGACCGGAAACAGACTCTCGAATCACTCAGGAAACTGACAATTGAAGAGACTTATGAGCTGGGGGATGCAATCCTGAGAAATGACCTTGAGGAGATTAAGAAAGAGCTGGGGGATTTGATGCTGCACATAGTTTTTTATGCTAAGATAGGTTCAGAGAAAGGAGCCTTTGATATGGGCGACGTACTTGAAGGAATTAACAAAAAGCTTGTGTACCGTCATCCACACGTATTTGGTGATGTAGATGTCAATAACTCATCGCGCAGGGTTGAGGAAAACTGGGAACATCTGAAGCTCCGGGAAAAGGGAGGAAATAAAAGAGTTCTCGAAGGGGTTCCTGCAGTTATGCCTGCACTGGTTAAAGCAAACCGTATACAGGAGAAGGCAAGGGGCGTCGGATTTGACTGGGAGGTTAAGGAGCAGGTATGGGAAAAGGTTAAAGAGGAGATCCGGGAGCTGAGCATTGAAATTGATAATGAGGATAAGGACCTTATAGAAAATGAGTTCGGCGATCTGTTATTTGCCATTGTAAATGCTGCCAGGCTGTATGGCGTTGACCCTGAATCAGCCTTGGAACGGACAAATATGAAGTTTATCAGCCGTTTCAATTATCTTGAAAGTAAAACACTCAAACAGGGTAAAACCATTAAAGAATTATCACTTGCCGAGATGGATAAAATATGGGATGAAGCAAAAAGTCTTGAAAAGAAAAAACCCTGAAGATTAATGTGAACTTCAGGGTTTTTCCTGAACTGTGTATTTATTCTTCTGTTGGTGAGAAGTCCATTGCTGCAAGACGTTTATAAGAATTAAACCTCCATTTTGCATTCTCTTCTGCAGCAGCAAATAACTGATCGGCTTCTGCAGGGAATGATTTTTTAAGCGAGGTATATCTTACTTCACCATTAAGGAAATCCTGGAATTTACTCCAGTCAGGTTCTTTTGAGTCAAGCTGGAATGGATTTTTACCCTCTTTTTCAAGGAGGGGATTAAAACGGAACATTGCCCAGTATCCTGATTCAACAGCTTTTTTCTCTTCTGCCTGAGTCCTTCCCATGCTTGCTCTCAGTCCATGGTTAATACATGGAGCATAAGCTATTATTATTGAAGGGCCGGGGTATTCTTCCGCCTCCTTAAGCGCTTTCAGGAATTGCGACTGGTTAGCGCCCATAGCTACCTGTGCTACATAAACATACCCGTAAGTCATAAACATTGCACCAAGGTCTTTTTTGCGTATTTTCTTTCCTGATGCAGCAAATTTAGCAACAGCGCCAACAGGTGTGGATTTAGATGATTGTCCGCCGGTATTTGAATATACTTCCGTATCGAGTACCAGAACATTAACATCCTCTCCGCTTGCCATAACATGATCGAGGCCTCCGAATCCTATATCATAAGCCCAACCGTCTCCTCCGAACACCCAAACGGATTTTTTAACAAGGTATTGTTTAAGGCTGCTGATCTCTTCTGCATAACTGCTATTGCTATTCTCAATAGCAGCAACTACTTTTTTCGATGCTTCAACAGAACCTTCACCATTATCCTTGTTTGCAAGCCATTCTTCAAATGCTTCTTTTTCAGCATCGCTGATGCCATTATTTAAAGCATTGCTCATTATGTTGGCAATACGCGTTCTTTGAGCATTTACACCCTCGCTGAAACCGAATCCGTACTCTGCATTGTCTTCAAAGAGTGAGTTAGCCCATGCAGGTCCGTGTCCGGAATTTATATTTTTACAGTATGGAGTGGAAGGAGCTGAACCGCCAAATATAGATGAACAGCCGGTGGCATTAGCGACCATCATTCTCTCACCGAACAGTTGAGTGATCAGTTTTATGTATGGTGTTTCACCACACCCTGCGCAGGCTCCGGAGAATTCAAATAGCGGCTGTGCGAACTGAGAATTTTTAACAGATTTTGTCTTATCAACAACATTCTCTTTAAGAGAGACTTTGTTAACCATATAATTCCACCTCTCTATTTCGTCATTCTGAGTGTCGAGAGGCTTCATCTCCAGCGCTTTTGTTTTCGACGGACAGATATCGATACAGTTATCGCATCCTGTACAGTCGAGAACGGTTACCTGGATCCTGTAGTGAAGGCCTCCAAACATTTTCGAGGGAGTTGCAATCCTGGTTTCTGTACCTTCAGGAGCCGCTTTCACCTCTTCATCGGTCAACAGGAATGGTCTGATAGCTGCATGGGGACATACATAAGCACACTGGTTGCACTGTATACAGTTGTCGGGTATCCACTCAGGCACATGAACGGCAATGCCTCTTTTTTCGTAAGCTGCTGTGCCTGCCGGGAATGTTCCGTCTTCGATGCCGGCAAAAGTAGATGTCGGAAGATCATCTCCTTTCTGTGCATTTATTACATCAACCACTTTGGTTATAAATTCAGGACGGTCTGTGTCAGCTTCTGCAGCGGCATTATCAGGAAGCTTCTTCCATTCTGAAGGGATATCAACTTTGTGAACATACTTACCACCGGCCTCAACAGCTGCAAAGTTCATATTTACTACCTGTTCTCCTTTCTTGCCGTAAGTTTTCACGATGGCTTTTTTCATCTCTTCAACGGCCATCTCGTAAGGAATAACTTCAGTAATTTTAAAGAAAGCCGACTGCATTATGGTATTTGTGCGAGTACCCAGTCCGATCTCTTCTCCCAGCTTTGTGCCATTGATGATATAGAATTTAATATCATTTTCGGCAAGGTATTTTTTCATGTGATCAGGAAGCCTCTGTTTTGTTTCCTCTTCATCCCATATTGAGTTTAGCAGGAATGAACCTCCCTTTTTAAGGCCTTTAAGTACATTGTACATATGCAGATAGGCAGGAACATGACAGGCAACAAAGTCAGGTGTTGTCACTAGGTACGTGGACCTGATAGGTTTATCTCCGAATCTGAGATGTGAACAGGTAAAACCTCCTGATTTTTTTGAGTCATACTGGAAATAGCCCTGGCAATATTTATCAGTTGCATCACCAATAATTTTTATTGAGTTTTTATTTGCCCCGACAGTTCCGTCTGATCCCAGTCCGTAAAATTTAGCCTGGTAAGTTCCTTTGGGGGTCATGTCAATCTCCTGCTTAGCCGGCAATGATTTGAAAGTGATATCATCAACGATTCCAATAGTGAAATCATTTTTCATTTCATTCATTTCCATGTTTTCATAAACAGACATGATCTGTGCAGGTGTGGTATCCTTAGATCCCAGTCCGTAACGGCCGCCAACTATTTCAGGGGCATTTTCCCTGCCATAGAAAACATTTTTTATATCAAGGTAGAGAGGTTCACCGTTTGCACCCGGTTCTTTAGCCCTGTCGAGCACCGCAATGCGCTTAACATTTTTTGGAAGGGCCTGTAAAAAGTATTCAACAGAAAAAGGCCTGAAAAGATGCACTGTTATCAGTCCGACTTTTTTACCCTGTGCAGCAAGGTAATCGATTGTTTCGCATATTGTTTCAGTAACCGATCCCATAGCAATTATAATATTCTCAGCATCAGGTGCTCCATAATAGTTGAATGGATGGTATTCACGGCCGGTGATTTTGCTGATCTCTTTCATGTAATCAGCTACAATATCAGGAACAGCATCAAAGAATTTATTGGCAGATTCTTTAGCCTGAAAGAATATATCAGGGTTCTGGGCAGTTCCGCGGGTTACCGGATTTTCCGGATTCAGGGCTCGTTCACGGAATTCTTTCAGAGCTCCCTGGTCAACCAGCGGGATCATATCTTCCATCTGGATAGCTTCAATTTTCTGTACTTCATGAGAGGTACGGAAACCGTCAAAGAAAGCTATAAACGGAATTCTGGACTTAATTGCTGCCAGGTGTGCAATTCCTGCCAGGTCCATCTCTTCCTGCACAGAGCCTGAAGCAATCATTGCAAATCCAGTCTGGCGGGCTGCATAGATATCGCTGTGATCTCCAAAGATAGATAAGGCATGCCCTGCAAGTGCACGGGCGCTGACGTGGAAAACAGCAGGCAATAGCTCACCGACGATTTTATACATATTCGGGATCATAAGTAATAATCCCTGCGATGCAGTATATGTAGTTGCAAGGGCGCCTGACTGAAGTGCGCCGTGAACAGCTCCGGCAGCGCCACCCTCACTCTGCATTTCGGCAAGCCTGATTGGTCGCCCAAACATGTTCTTCTTTCCAAATGCGGCCCATTCATCAACATATTCAGCCATTGTTGACGAAGGGGTAATCGGATAGATACATGCTACTTCGCTAAACATGTAACTCATATAAGATGCGGCGTAATTGCCATCACATGTGATAAATTTTTTTTGTTTTGTCATTGTATTTTCAGTTTATTCCAAAAAATAATATTTCTGTT
This sequence comes from uncultured Prolixibacteraceae bacterium, assembly GCA_964495655.1. Taxonomy (GTDB): domain Bacteria; phylum Bacteroidota; class Bacteroidia; order Bacteroidales; family Prolixibacteraceae; genus JAAYJR01. The sequence continues at coordinate 8,921 of CAZBWK010000078.1, forward strand.
TATAATTTTTTAATATAAAAATCCGAAAAGCCATAAAGGAATTTCGTTATTGTTTCCAACTTCAATCATGTCAACTGCCAAATATAGTTCTTCTTCAATATCAGTTTTTTGTTCTTTAACAGCAAAGTTATATTGGTCGTTAACCAGGAAGTCACCTTTAACTGAACTCTTCACAAAAAGTCCGTAACTTACCTGGTTATAAAAAAATGTTTTTTGAAGATTAGTTTTATCAGCGTTATCCGGAGCGATGGCGTATAATAGATTTGTATCATGCATATATATCTTTCCCGGCTTTTTAAATTCATCTTCATCTCCGTTGGTATAGAGCAGTTGAATTAATTTAGCATTTTTAAGGTATCTGAGGTAATTCATTACCGTAGCTCTCGATGTTTCAACTGAGGCTGCTAATTTACTTATATTAGGTGAAAATGGAGTATCCGCCGCTATGATATGCAACAGCTTTCTTAGTTTTACCAGATATTTTAGTTCAATTTGATTTATATAAGGTAAATCAATCTCCAGTGCAAGGTTGATATTTTTCAAAAGAGTATTATCGTAATAGTTGGGATTATCGATAAAATAGGGGAAGAAACCACTCTTCAGGTAATCATTGAAATATGCCAGCGGCCTCACTTTCGATACAATCTCGTTTGCAATCCCGACATGGTTACCCAATATCTCTTCAAATGAGTAGATGGCGAATTCACTGTCAGCAACATAATTCAGATACTCCCTGAATGAAAGACCTTCAAGGTAATATGATTTTACAATTCCGTTCAAATCAGGATTATCCTCATCAACCTGCAGAAGGGGAGATGATGTAAAGACAATTTTTAACTCAGGCAGACTATCATAACATTTGCGAAGTTCCTTTGACCATTCGGCATATTTTTGTATCTGATCAAGAAAAAGCACTTTACCACCGCGTTTAACAAATTCATCTGCAAAAGATATCAATGTTCTTTCTGTAAAATAGAAGTTGTTAAGATTTATGTATAAGGCTGATTTATCGTCAGAATATTTTTCTTTTATGTGATCGAGCAGGAAGGTGGTTTTTCCCACTCCCCTGAATCCTTTGATGCAAATCAGCCTTTCACTCCAGTCTATCTTTTTTGCCAGCTCCCGTTTAAGAGTTGGATGTGTACTGTCTATTAATGTATTATGTATATGCCTGAAAAATTCCAAAATATAAATTTTTTCAGCAAAAATAGCAGTTTTTTACGAAAATTGTAATGTGCAGATATCAGTAATGAAGTTTTTTTGTAATTTATAATTGGTAAAAATAAAAAAACTATATTTATCCGTCGTTCATAGAGGTAAGGAATTCTATTATTGAATTTGAGCGCATGAGCCTGGTTTTCATAAATTCCATTGCTTCAAGCGAATTCATATCGCCGAGATAGTTTCTGAGGATCCACAACTTATCAAGTATCTCTTTAGGAATAAGCAATTCTTCACGCCTTGTGCTGGATGCAGGTATATCGACAGACGGGAAGATCCTTTTATTTGAAAGTTTCCTGTCGAGCTGCAACTCCATATTGCCTGTTCCTTTGAACTCTTCAAAAATGACATCATCCATTTTTGAGCCTGTTTCGGTCAGTGCGGTAGCGAGAATTGTCAGAGAACCGCCCTCTTCAATATTTCTGGCTGCACCAAAGAACCTTTTTGGTTTGTGCAGTGCATTGGCATCAACACCTCCCGACAGCACTTTACCGGAGGCAGGCTGTACTGTGTTATAAGCTCTTGCCAGACGTGTTATAGAGTCCAGAAGAATTACAACATCATGTCCGCATTCAACCAGTCTTTTTGCTTTTTCGAGCACTATATTGGCAACCTTCACATGTTTATCTGCCGGTTCATCAAATGTAGAGGCAATGACTTCAGCATCGACACTTCGGGCCATGTCAGTAACTTCTTCAGGCCTCTCATCAACCAGCAGAACTATCATATATACTTCGGGATGATTGGCCGCAATGGCATTGGCAATCTCCTTTAATAAAACAGTCTTACCCGTCTTCGGCTGTGCAACAATAAGTCCGCGTTGCCCTTTACCGATAGGAGCAAACATATCAACCACCCTGGTGGATATATTGTCATGTCCTTTCCCTGTAAGTTCAAATTTTTCTTCGGGGAAAAGCGGGGTAAGATGATCAAAAGGAACCCTGTCGCGGATATATTCAGGAGATCTTCCGTTAATCTCAAGGACCTTTATCAGAGGAAAATATTTTTCACCCTCCTTTGGAGGTCTTATTGTTCCGGTAACTGTGTCGCCGGTTTTCAATCCGAAAAGTTTTATTTGCGATTGCGATACATAAACGTCATCGGGAGAATTCAGATAGTTAAAGTCAGACGACCGCAAAAATCCATACCCGTCCTGAAGAATCTCCAGTACACCGGTGTTGGTTACTATCCCGTCAAACTCAAAATATTTACCGTTAGTTGACTGCTGGTGTTTTTGCTGGCTTCCATTATGTTCGCGTTGGATAGTTTTCTGCAATTTGGGTTTTTCAGATTCCCTGGCAGTATCTTTTGGCTGAAGTTCAGTTTCATCAGGTACCACATAAGAGTCATTTTCTGTCTCAATTTCCGGAAGTTTAGCTTTTCTAATGTTTTTAGATGCTTTATGGTCTTTTTTACCTTCTTTTTTGTAATCTTTTTCAGGTTGTTTTTTATCCGGGACAGGAGATTTAACCTCTTCCTGTTCCTCTGTTTTGGATTTCTCCAGGTTAAAACCCTGAATAATAGCTTTAATCTGCTCCTGCCTTGACTGCCCGGTTATTTTGGGTGAGTCCGGCTTTTGGGGAGTAAATTCAATCCGCTCATGTTTGACCGGAGTATCAACCCGATCACGCCTGGATCTTTTTTCTTTGTTTTTAGGTTCTTCTCCGGGAGCCTCTGTATCTCTGTTTTTATTTTGTTTTTTTCTAAGGAAATTTTTCAGCGAACGCTCCTCTTTGACCTGGTCTTTATTGCCCTTCGCGTTTGGTTTTTTGGCTTTTGCTTCAGCTTCCTGTATAGCTTGTGTGTCAAGAATTTTGTAAATAAGATCTTGTTTCTTGAATGACTCTACACGTTTGATCTTTAGTTCTTTTGCGATATCACGCAATTCAGGAACGAGTTTCTTGTTCAATTCTAAAATGTCGTACATTGTATGTTAAAATCTAATTTTGATTTAAAACTGTTTTGATAAATTGTTTGAATATGAAGTGGAGACGAGAATTTGTTGAAATTCGTTGCAATTATAATAAAATACTTTACAAATAGCAAAAAATTAATTTTTTTATTTCACTTTACACCTATGCAATTATATCACTAATAACTGATGAATAATTAAAAAAGGATCATAATCCAGGGATATCGTGCAGTTTTAATATTTTTATTTACGGAAATATTTCCAAAAAGTTTCCGGTTAATTTTTGTTTTTCAGATGTAACGGTTGTCGGAGAAGGCATTGAGAGTAATTCTGAACTATTGCATCTTTTTTATTGAAAAAATCTAATATATTGCGGTCCCGTAACGTTCAATCATATTATTATGTAATTTTAAGTAAGAGTTTAAGCTAATTATTTTAATTGTCGTGAAGGATAATAATTAATTGATTTATAAATATTTTAAAAAATTATTACTTATGAAGCATTTAACGATTTTAATTTTGTCGATCATATTAATGCCTTTTGTCATTAATGCCCAAAATCAAAAACGCCCCGGAGAACAACCTCCTCCCGAAACGGGAGAGTCTTTTAAAATAGGCATGGCCGGGTATACCTTTGTTAAGTTTGATATTGACAAAACACTTGAAACCATGCAGAGTGCAGATGTCCATTACCTTTGTATTAAAGATTTTCATCTGCCTTTTAACAGCACTGATAAGGAGATTGCAGATTTTCACGCCAAACTTGCCGGTAAAGGAGTAACCGGATATGCCGTAGGTCCAATTTATATGAAAACCGAAGCAGAAGTTGACAGAGCTTTTGAATATGCAAAGCGTGCAGGCGTTAAATTAATAGTGGGCGTACCAACCTATGAGCTTCTCCCTTATGTTGACAAGAAAGTTAAGGAGTATGGTTTTAATTACGCAATCCATTTACACGGGCCGGATATTGAGCTTTTCCCTGATGCAGATGATGTATGGAACAATGTAAAGGACCTGGATCCGCGCATAGGAATGTGTCTCGATATAGGCCATGATACCAGAAACGGGAAAGATCCTGTGGCAGACCTAAAAAAATACCATTCAAGAGTTTTTGACATACATATTAAAGATGTTACAGGTAATACAAAGCAGGGTTATTCTGTTGAAGTGGGACGCGGGATCATTGATATACCTGCTTTTGTAAAAATGCTCAGGAAAGTTAATTACAAAGGAGTCTGCAGCCTGGAACACGAAAAGAATATGAATGACCCCTTTATGGGCATTGCTGAATCGATTGGCTATTTCAGGGGAGTGATAGCTGCAACAAAAAAATAACCTTAATCACCGGAAGGACGTAATTAAATTGGAATAATGTTTGTTTACGTCATTGAAACTATAATTTTAATAAATAATTTGATGAAACCACATTTGAGCTTTGTATCATTTGCAATTTGTATTGCACTGATATTTTCAGGATGTAAAGCATCCAGAACATTAAAAGGAGGAGCTATTGGTACGGGAGCCGGAGCCGTTATCGGAGGCGTCATTGGCAGCCGTTCTGACAATACTGCCAAAGGAGCTATAATAGGCGCTGCAGTTGGCGGAACTGCCGGTGCGCTTATAGGTAAATATATGGACAAGCAGGCTGAAGAACTTGAAAAGGAGATGGAAAATGCAACTGTTGAAAGAGTGGGTGAAGGTATTCAGGTAACAATGAATTCAGGCATACTGTTCGAATTTGATTCATATGCCCTTAGACAATCAGCTCGTGAAGAGCTTTCATCAATGGCTAAAGTGCTGAACAACTATCCGGAAACTAAAATTCAGGTTGACGGACATACCGACAGTACCGGCTCTGACAGTTATAACCAAAGATTATCAGAGAGGCGCGCCAATTCTGTAGGTGACTATCTCCGGTCACTCGGGGTAGGGGTTGACCGCATTACAGAAACCGGCCACGGAGAAAGTTCTCCTGTTGCTGATAACAGTACTGATCAGGGGAGGCAGTTAAACAGAAGAGTTGAAATTGCTATTATAGCAAGTGAAGAACTTAAAGAAGCAGCAGAACAGGGTGAACTGCAAATCGATTAAAAATATACAAGTTTTCTTCCGAAGGGAGTAATAGAGAGCGACATCATTTTAAAGTGTTGCTTAGCCCATGGAATACCTATTATGGTGATACCCAGGAGCAGTCCGAACAACAGATGGGTAAGCGCAATCCAGATACCGCCGACGAACAACCAGAGGATATTCATAATTGTGGAAAGGCATCCCGGGGCATAGTCCATATACTCTATCCTTTGACCGAATGGCCATAATGCAAGAATACCGATCTTTATTGCCTGCAGGCCGAAAGGAATGCCAATAATGGTAGCGCATAATGCCAGTCCGGCCAATATGTACTCAACAAAAATGGCAAAGCCGCCAAATACGAGCCATATAATATTTCCGAGAATTCTCATTTTGATAATGTTGATAATAATTAATGTGCTTTTATTAATGCATCATACAATACCTCAACAGGGTGAAGTGCCTTTCTTCCTGTTCCGTCTTTGATCTGGTGCCTGCAGGAGGTGCCAGGTGCAACGATAACAGTTTTTTCAGAGGCTTTCCTTACTGCAGGGAACAATACCATCTCACCGATCTTCATTGAGAGGTCATGATGTTCCTTTTCATATCCGAAAGAGCCTGCCATGCCACAGCATCCTGAGGGTATTTCATTTACTGAATAATTATCAGGGAGGGATAGCATTAGTTTAGTCGGTTCTGTGCTGGCAATTGCTTTCTGCTGGCAGTGTCCGTGAAGAAGTATCTGCTTATCCTGATCTGTGAATTGCTCTGATGTAATGTTGCCTTTCTCAATCTCTGCAGATATAAACTCCTCAAACAGCATTGCATTTTTGCCTAACCTCGCTGCCTCTTCCTTTATATCCTGGTCGACCAGATCAGGGTATTCATCACGAAATGCCAGAATAGCTGAAGGTTCAATTCCTATTAAAGGCGTTTCCTCTGATATAATATCCTTTAGATTCCTGACATTCTTATTGGCTATCTTTTTAGATCTCCTTACAAATCCTTTCGAGAGAAATGTACGGCCACTCATTTCATGGACCGGTATTTTGACTTCATATCCCAGCCGTGTCAGCAGGAGGATTGCTTTAATGCCAATATCACTTTCATTGTAATTTGTAAATTCATCATTGAAAAGGTATACTAATCCTTTGCTGTTTACCGAAGGCACCGGAATGCCTTTCCCTGTCCATCTGTTTAAGGTTATTTTTGACAGCTCCGGCACATCCCTTTTCGCCGAAAATCCTATAAGTGATTTTAATAAAGAGGTATTCATTAGATAGTTGGAGAGAGGCCTGAACAGTACAGCAAGTCTGTAGAGGACAGGTAAATATGCAACAAGCCTCGATCGCATGGGGATTCCATGCTTATCGTAATAGTGTTGCATAAATTCAGCCTTTAGCTTGGCCATATCCACATTTGAAGGGCACTCGCTTTTGCAGGCTTTGCAGGATATGCACAGATCAAGTATGTCATATATTTCCTGCCGGCCCAAAATATTCTTGCTGTTACCGGAGTAAAAAAATTCGCGAAGAATATTTGCCCTTCCGCGTGTTGATTTATCTTCATCTCTGGTTGCCATGTAAGTGGGACACATGGTACCCCCAATTACTTCGCTTTTTCTGCAATCACCCGATCCATTGCATTTTTCAATACTTCTGATATAACCTTTGTTATTTGAAAAATCAAAGAGGGTGGAAGGTTCACCAATGACCTGTCCGGGAACAACTCTCAGATTTTCGGTAATAGGGGGTGTATCCACTATCTTTCCCGGGTTAAATATATTATTCGGATCCCAGGCTTTTTTAACGCTTTTCAGGAGATTATAGTTATGCTCCCCAAGCATGAAGGGAATGAATTTGCCTCTCACGCGGCCGTCACCATGTTCCCCGCTCATAGACCCCTTGTACTTCCTTACCAGTACTGCTACTTCGTTCATTAGCTGGTCAAACAGTTCGACATCGGCGGGATCTTTAAAATTAATAAGCGCCCTGAAATGTATTTCTCCCGTGGCTATGTGAGCATAATATACACTGGATAAACCTAATCTTTCCAGCACTTTTTTAAGATCAGCAACATAATCGGGCAGATATTCCGGTGCAACAGCTGTATCTTCAATGCCCGGCACTCCTTTTCTGTCGCCCGGAATATTTGACAGCAAACCTAATCCTGAGGTTCGCAGGGCCCAAACTCTTTTTATTTTATCCTCTCCCGTTACAAGGGGAAAATAGTAACCTTTTCCGGCAGTCCGAAAATCCTTTTCCAGGGCTTCAGCTTTTGCCTTCAGCTCTTCTGCTGTTTCAAATGCAAATTCTATCATCAAAACTGCTCCGGGATCACCTTTAAGAAAAAAACGGTTTTTGCGTTGTTCAATATTCTCTTTGGTGCAGTTAAGAATAGTGTCATCCATCAGTTCAACAGCAAGGGGATTATGTTTCAATGCAATGAGATTGCCTTCGAGCGACTCTTCCAAAGTATTAAAGTGTGCGCATACCAATCCTTTATGAGGCGGCGGTAAAGGGATTAGATTCAGTTTAATACGGCTGGAAAAAGCCAGGGTGCCTTCAGAGCCTGCTAACAATTTACAGAAGTTGAACTTCTCTCCTCCGCCGGTGAAAACTTCTGAATTTAACAACTCATCTACGGCATAACCCATATTGCGCCGGGTAAGTTTAGGATCGGGAAAATTTTTTCTAATCTCTTTCTGATTAACAGGATCTGAAAGAATGTCATAAATATTTTGGTAAACAGCCCTCTCCTGAGAGTTACTGTTATCCTCCAGTTTCTTTTTGAATTCTTCTATGGTAAGTGGCTTGAAAGTAGCTTCTGAGCCATCGGCAAGGATGGCATCAATCTCCAGGATATGCTCTCTTACACTTCCATAGACAAGAGAGTGCAAACCGCACGAATTATTGCCAAGCATTCCTCCTATTACGCAACGGTTTGCAGTGGAGGTTTCTGGTCCAAACTGGAGTCCGTAGTTTGCAAGATACTGATTTAGTTCGGCTGGTACAACACCGGGTTCAACGATGACATATCTCTCTTGTTTATTGAACTCAAGTATCTTATTCATATACTTTGATATATCAACGACAATCCCGCTTCCCACCACCTGTCCAGCCAGGGATGTTCCGCCTCCGCGGGGAATTACTGACGTGCCGTTTTCACGGGCGAAGGCAATTATATTTTTAATATCCTCCCTGTTTTTTGGTCTGGTCACTGCCAGTGGTAATTCTTTATATTGAGATGCATCAGTTGAGTATAATACCCGTTGCACATTGTCTGTGAACAGATCACCGTCGAGCCGGGATTTAAGTTTAGAAAAATCGGGTTGCATATAAAACTTTTAATTTGCTACTGAATATAAATCATGCCAGCCACCGTCTTTCACGCTGTGCCAGAAAATTGGAGTTTAAAACATCGACAACAAGGTTTGCATCTTCCACTATCTGAAAGTCGTACATTCCCACGCAGATAAAATCTGCCCCGTTTTCGAAAGCATATCCAAATGCATCTTTAGGTTGTATGGCTCCGGCAGCAAGTATTTTAAATGCTATCCAGGGTTCATCAAGTCCATTCATGAAGTCGATTGTTTCCTGAGGTTTGAAGCAAAAAATATTGTCTTTATAATCCTTGTCAACTGTAGTCTTTCTTTCAAGGTCAACCTGAGCTGACCAGTAATTATGATGATGAAGAGTTTTCACCCAGAAATCGGGTTTTATACCCTGTTCTACGCATCCTTTAATGGTTTCCAGCAGATGGCCTCCTATACCGGCAGGTTTTCCGTAGCTGCGTATCAGCTCAAGCGCTTTTACGATCTCGTCGAACTTCCCCTCCTGCACCAGCTTGTCGGTCATTCCTCCATGACAATACATTGCTGTTGCTCCTCCTTCTTCCGAAAGCCTTACACCTCCGAGAAGTCCCTCCTTTCCTCCACCACCGCAATCAGAGATAAATTGAATTTTCCCTCCTGTCTCATGCCAGTATTTATTAACTATACGGGCAAGTGATGAAGTAGTCAGAATTGTATTTATTCCGCATTTTTCAGCCAGTTGCATTGTCATCATCACTCTTTCGTCGGTATGATAAGCTTTTACCAGTTTTGATGCATAAATAAGGTCTCTTGAATGGGCCCAACCACCGATAAGATTACCTCCCATCATGAGCCGGCTGAATTCAAGATTCTCTATTTTCCCTTTTGGCACCTGGCCTTTAAGATCATTTAGTGATGCGAAGTTGAAGGTTTTTAGAGTAGCCTCGGATAAAGCATCCGGCTTGTCGGTCAGGAATTTTTCTTCAAAGCTGTCCCATCGTTTCTTTTTGTAAACTGCATAAGCGAAAGCTCCCAGAAAGGGAACACTTATAAGGTCACGCAGCAACTCCCTGCGGACAAGGGATGTCTTTTCATCTTTGGGAACAGGTATGGGGGCAGTCGCCTTCTCCTCTTTCCACCTTTTTATCAGTCTGTCGATCCCAAAGAAATAGTTAGAAGGTAATATTGCAAAAAACAAAAGGACGAAAAATTCGATAAGTGTCTTATTTACCCAGAGATAGCTGCCTTCATTCACTGATCCGAATGTATATCCCGGGATTGGCGGAAAAGCAACAAAATAAAACAACAGCAACACAGAACCGGCAATGGATGACAATCGCACCAGCAGTCCGGTCATAAGAGAGATGCCAATCAGTATAAGTCCCCAGATATTAAGTAAGTCTACTATTTGGAGTATCCCCGGAGATTCAGCAATTTTGTGAAAAACATCAGAAAAGATCCATGAAGATCCCATTAGAAATGTTTTAGCACTCCAACCTGGTGAAATCAGTTTGGCAATACCTTCATAAAGGAAATGCCACCCAACGATAATTCTGAGAATAGTCAGTAAATAGTTTCTGTATTTCATCTGTTTAAAATTTTATAATTATTTGAAAATAAACTAATTAAAAATTTAA
>CAZBWK010000079.1:0-19054 GCA_964495655.1 uncultured Prolixibacteraceae bacterium
ACTTTTGGATGGCTGAGGGCCTCACCGTATAGCCGTTGTAACTCTTTCAGAGGTGCATAAGTATTAGTGTATGCCTGGAAATATGCTAAAAACAGCATCGAATCATATTTTTTTGAAAAAAAATCAATTCCCTGCTGAACCTGTTCAATGACAGGGATCTTAAGAGTGCAATATGATGGTTTAAATGAATTATTATTACAATAAGAACAACCGCCCACCCCTTTAGCGCCATCTCTGTTAGGGCATGTGAAGCCTGCATCTACCGAAATTTTTTGAACTCTTCCGGAGAATGTTTTTTTAAAATATGAGGGGAAATCATTATACCGCCTGGAGTGTCCCCATAAAAATATTGTTTTATCCATGTTTTTTTCACTGTCTGTACCGGTATTTCCGGAAAGCCAGTGTACAAAATTATAAAAATAGCATTCAGAAAATGTTGATTGTGCTGATTTACCTTTCAGATGGTGTGTAAATGCAGAAAATTTTTTAATATAGTGTGATATTAGTTTTCAAAACAAATTCTTATTTATATTTTTAAGATGTAATTTAAAAGGAATATATGTTTTCTAAAAGCGATGAATTACAAATAAGCAGACGAGGCAGTGACCTGTCGGTTATACAAAAGCAGATTGAAAATTATAAAAAAGGATTCCCTTTTTTAGAGATAACAGAACCTGCTACGTCGGGCAATGGCATTATTACTCTTGATAATAAAGAGATTGAGGAGAGTTGTGTACGGTATGACAAGGAGATATCTAAAGGACTTAAATGTATTAAATTCGTACCTGCCTCGGGAGCTGCCACCCGCATGTTTAAATCATTGTATAAAGTTTTGGAAGAGTGTAAGGCAAAAGGTGATGATGACATTGCACTTGCAAAGAGTGCCACTGCAAGGCAATTTCTGGCCAACAGGCATAAATTTGCTTTTTATGAAGACCTCAGGAAGTTAGTGGAGAAGAGGGGTTCGGGCGGCAGCTGCAGGGTATGGATTGAGCTTCTTTTAGATAACAGGGGCCTGAACTACGGATCTCTTCCCAAAGGAGTAATTAAGTTTCATAAATACCCCGACGGAAGCAGAACTCCGTTCGAAGAACACCTTGCCGAAGGAGTTGGATATGTAAAGGATAAGTCCGGTATAGTGCGGTTACATTTCACTGTGTCACCCTCACATATAGAGACATTCAACAGCCTTTTCTTAAGTGTGAAGCCATATTTTGAACAAAAATTCGGAGTAAAATATGATGTTACATTCAGTGTGCAAAAGCCCGGGACTGATGTAATAGCTGTCAGCCTGAACAATGAGGTATACCGTGATGCTGACGGCAGCCTGCTGTTTCGCCCCGGCGGACATGGAGCGCTGATTGAGAACCTGAATGACCTTGATGCAGATATTGTCTTTATAAAAAATATTGACAATGTTGTTCCCGACAGGTTGAAAGATCTGACTGTCAGGTATAAAAAGGCGTTGGGCGGAATTTTGCTGAGTATACAGGAAAAATTATTCAGGTATCAGAAATATTTAAATGAGAAACACCATGCCTCTGTAGAGAGCGCTTTTCTTGCCGAGACGGCTAATTTTCTGGAAAATGTACTTAACACCAGGCCATTTGAGAATCAATATTATACAGAAAAGGAGAATTTATATCATTATCTGAAAGATAAACTTAACAGGCCTTTACGTGTTTGCGGAATGGTCAGGAACCAGGGTGAGCCGGGTGGAGGCCCTTTTTGGGCTAAGAATTCTGACGGTACTGTAACTCTGCAAATTGTGGAAAGTGTTCAGGTTGATCCGAATAGTGTAAGACAGCAGGCAATCCTGAAAAGTTCAACTCATTTTAATCCGGTTGATATTGTATGTTCTGTGAAAAATTATCAGGGGATAAAATATGACCTTACTAAATATTCAGATCCTGCTACCGGATTTATTTCCAAAAAGTCGAAGGATGGCGTGGAATTGAAGGTGCAGGAGCTGCCCGGTTTGTGGAATGGGGCTATGAGTGACTGGAATACGATCTTTGTTGAGGTACCAGTCGAAACTTTCAATCCTGTTAAGACTATCAGAGATCTGTTAAGAGACAAGCACCTGTAATGAAAATAGTATTATAAATTACAAACTAATTGTTAATTTTGCGGTTTGATTTGGAGGTTAAATGAATCAGGAAGGCAATAAATATTTTGATGAAGAGGATATTAGTGAAGCCCTCAACCGCTTTAAGGACTCACTTGTGTCAGGACGGAAAAATTATTTCGATATTTCTGAGTTTGAAAAGATTGTTGACTTTTTATTAGATGAAGGAGATATCAACAGCTCCGAAATTGCTGCTAAGCAGGGTATACAGATTCACCCCGGAGCAATCCAGTTAAAGCTTAAGTATGCTCAGGTACTGCTTAGTAAAGGTAAATATGATAATGCACTTAAGTACATCCAACTGGCTGAGCGGATCGAACCTGATAATCCGGATATTCATTTGATAAAAGGTTCTGCATGGGTTGTGATGGGTGAAAAGAGAAAAGCGCAAAAATCGTTTGCAAAAGCTATTCAGACAGGAGGGAAGGATAATGATGAAGTTCTGTATAATATCGGGGCCGCCTGGTTACAGGTTGGAGAAACAGAAAATGCGATAAGATATTTCGAAAAAGCTTTGCAGATAAACCCGGAGAATGAAATGGCCCTGTATGACCTGGGTTTTTTTAGTGATCAGGAAGGTGATTACAAAAAAAGTATTGAATATTATAACCGTTATCTGGATCATGATCCTTATAATTTTTCAGTATGGTTTAATCTGGGTATAAGCTTTAATAAGTCGGGAGAATATGAAAAAGCAATTGAGGCATACGAATTTGCCCTTGTCCTGAATGAGGATTTTATCCAGGCGTTATTCAACATCGGAAATGCATATGCCAATACCGGCAGGTATGATGAGGCAATTCAAAAATATGTTGAGTATCTGGAGTCAGATCCTGATAATGATGATGCAATGTGTTATCTTGGTGAGTGTTACCTCAACCTTGAAGATTATATTCATTCGGAGTATTATTACCAGAAAGCTATAAAGACCAATAAGGATAATGATACTGCATGGTTTGGAGTCGGGTTGATCATGTGGGTTGAAAAAAAATGGGAAGAGAGTATTATCTTTATAAGAAAGGCTATCAAAATAGATAATTCAAATTCTGAATACTGGCTTACCCTGGCTAAGGTTTATGGTGATTATGGGAGTTGGGCCGAAGCAGAGGACGCCCTTGATCAGGCCTCTTTGCTTGAACCGGAAAATAGTGATATTTGGCTGACCTGGGCAGATATACTGATGAAATTCGGGAAGGTGCAAAAATCAATAAAAGTGATGCGGACTGCTATGAAAGAGAATGATGATGTTCTGCTAAAATATCGTATTGCTGCCCTGCTTCTCCAAAATAAACAGGAGAAAGAGGCATTTCAAATATTGTTGGTTGCAATGAAGCAGGAATTTATACAGATCAATTATTTTTTTGATATTTATCCTAAAGCTCTTAAAAACCGGCGCATCAATAAGTTAATCGACAATTTCAGGAATGAAAATCCACTTTAACTTTCTCCCTATACAGAGTCAGCTCTTGATTTAATTATTTTTGATTTCTATAAACCATAGTATTGAGATGATACCTGCCGGTATGATCCCTTCAGTATGGTCTAGTTCGTTAAGTGGTATCAGTTCAACCTTATTCCCCGACCCATTTCCCGCAAAATCATCATACAAGTCGCGTGAGACTTCATAAGGAACAAAATTGTCGGCAGTTCCATGAATTATTTTTGTCGGGATTGAAGTTTGCCAGGCTGATATGCTATTATTTTCCAGCGCTGATTTTAATGATGCAAACGTCGCATCAGTATTAAAGTCCGAGATATATTTTTGGGTCAGAAGATCTGCCATTACAGTAGTTAGCTCTGAATTGATCGCTTCACCCGATTTTGATCCGTCATACAGGTTCGGAATTTTTGATGCATAAGGTTCTTTGAATATTTCCTGAACGGGAGTAGTCATATCTTCCAGATTACTGTAGCTATGACAAATATACCCAAGAAAGTAAGGCATGGGATAGTCAGGTAATTCCCTGATATAATCATTTATATAGGTTAGGTTATATGGCCCTGCACCGGGGGCGCTTGCTTTCAGTCGGAATTCATTTGAATGGTTTGTTTCAATCGCTTTCTGAACTTGCAGGGTAGCCCATCCGCCCTGAGAGTACCCTGTAATGTATAATTCATTTTTTAATTGAACTGACCTGATTTCAGCAAGCTCTTCCACTGCCCTCAGCATATCGATAACACTCTGAACAGTTGACTCCTTATGCAGGTAGGGATGGAACATATTGTCTGAAGAGCCGAAACCCAGATAATCAGGAATGGAGATTACAAAACCTGCAGAGCTTATAAATTCAAGCATGAGGTAAAGATCGCGGTTAGGGTTAACTGACGGGGCATTACTATGTTCCGTATTGGTTCCGTTCTGGTAACTCAGTAAAGGAAACGGCCCCTCTCCCATAGGAATACAAACCAGTCCTGATGCAACTTTATTTTTACCCTGGAAAGTGGTATTATAACTTATTTTATATACAATTAAACCCAGGTTGAATTTATCCTTAATGTTCATCAAATCCGGATAATCTGAAAAGAAATTGTTAAAGGCCCATTCTATCTGTGTCGGGGTATAAGATTTCAACATTTCATAAGTAACGAGGTATTCAGTTACCGGCCCGTCGTCATCATCAAACAGATTATGACATGAAGCAAAGCAAAATAAAAAAATGATCAGATAAAATATACGGTTTAATAATTTAATTTGCATTTGTTTAAAATTTTATAATTCATTAAGAAAACAAACTAATTCAAATGTACATGAAAAATTTTATATTTTAAATTAAGAGTCTGATATAAACAGGTGTTTCGTCTCCATTTATGGTAAGTTATGCAGATTTATTAATTTGATTATAAGTTATTTATAAGAAAGAAAATATTTAATTTTTAATAATTTTACTTTTTGAATCTGGCTCAGCAAATAGCTCATTTTCATGTAAGCGGGTTTACTTCACTTAGTGTTGCGACCATGACGGCTTTAATGGTATGCAGCCTGTTCTCTGACTGCTCAAAGACTAGTGAAGCATCACTTTCAAATACATCTTCTGTCACTTCCATTGCAGTTAACCCGAATTTTTGAAATATTTCTTCACCAATAAGGGTGTTTCTGTTATGAAATGCAGGCAGACAATGCAAAAATTTAACTTTTGGGTTCTTTGTCATATTAATTGTTTCCATATTTACCTGGTAGGGTAAAAGCAGATTGATACGTTTGCCCCACAATTCTGAAGGTTCGCCCATAGATACCCATACATCAGTGTAAAGGAAATCGCAATCTCTTACTGTACTATTAACATCTTCGGATATTAATATTTTGGCGCCCGACAAATTTGCAATTTCATGACAACTTTCCTGCAGTTTTTTTTCTGGCTGATATTTAAGGGGGGCTGCAATTCTGAAATCCATGCCTGTCAGTGATGCACCAACCATAAGTGAATTAGCCATATTATTACATGCATGGCCGAGATAGCATACTTTTACCTGCGACAATGGTTTATCTATATGTTCCTCAATAGTGAGAAGATCTGCTAAAACCTGTGTGGGATGAAACTCATCAGTTAAACCATTCCATACAGGCACACCTGCATACCTGCCCAGCTCTTCCACAATATTCTGGCTGAAGCCCCGGTATTCAATTCCGTCATATATTCTGCCCAGCACACGGGCTGTGTCTTTAATTGACTCCTTATATCCTGTTTGGGAGTCTTTCGGTCCGAGGTATGTTACATTGGCACCCTGGTCAAAGCAGGCCACCTCAAATGCTGATCTTGTGCGGGTTGAAGACTTTTCAAATATAAGCGCTATATTTTTACCTTTAAGCAATTGTTTCTCCGAACCTGATTTTTTTGAATTTTTCAGGAATGCTGCCAGTTTCAGTAAATAGAATATCTCTTCCTTTGAAAAATCGAGCAGTTTCAGAAAATTCCTGTATTTTAAGTTCATTGCTATCTGATTTTTATTAATAAGCAAACTTAATCATTAGATTCAAAAAAATATCTGTAATGTAATTTTTATCACTGTGCTATTAATCCTGTCAGGTGAATTTTTTTAATTAAATTTGCACATATTTTATATAAGCGGAACCTGTATGGCACTTAAAACCAAAAAGTCTGATAATAACACCCGTAAAAAGAGAAGGTCACGCAATAATTTCTTTATGAATGAGAAGTTTAAATTCATTTTTGGAATATTTCTTTTATTCATTGCTGCGTATTTTCTGATTGCGTTTATTTCATTTATTTTTTATGGTTCTGACGATCACAGCCATCTGGATCTTCCATGGAAAGAACTTATTTGGAATTCTGAGATACAGGTATCCAATAAAGCGGGCAAAACCGGTGCATACCTTTCTGATCTGATCATGAACAGGGGATTTGGATTTGCTTCCTTTATTTTTATATATCTGCTTTCAATCACAGGGTTGCGGATACTGGGAAGGAAAATCGTGAAGTACAAACGGAGTTTAATTTTCAATTTGGTTTTATTAGTTTGGATTTCATTATTTCTGGGTTTCCTGTTTCCCAAAAAAGATGCAGTTTCCTATATTTACCCTGGGGGACAGTACGGGTTCATATTAAGCAGCTGGCTGGGTTCACTTGTTGGAAATCCCGGACTGATACTGATACTCTTTATTTCAGGTCTTACAATTGTTATTGTAAGGTTTGAACGTGCTTATGAAAAGATCAAGTCGCTGTTCAGGAGGCCTGTAAAACAGGATATCTCATCGCAACCTTCCGGGCATGATGAAACGACAGAAGCTGAAGAATCTGTTTCCAAAGTGATTGAGGATGATCAGGATGTTGTCAGGGCAATTTTTGATCCTGATTCCGGGGATCACAATAATGCTGAAGCTGGCGTTTTGCAAGATAAAGGTGACGAGCTTTCAGAAGATGAGGAGGACACAGAGGAAGAGGAACTTGAAATGACAGTTCACAAGATTGAAGAGGAGGAAGGAGATGAGGATTATGAAGGAAGGGAAAAAGAGGAGTATGACCCCACTCTTGAATTGTCACGTTATAAATTTCCCACTCTTGACCTGTTGGAGGATCATAGTTCAGACAATGCTGAAGTTAGTAATGAAGAGCTGATCGCCAATAAGAATAAGATCGTTGAGACTCTCAGGCATTATAAAATTGAAATAACCAAGATAAGGGCAACCATTGGGCCTACAATAACGCTTTATGAAATTGTGCCGGCGCCGGGCATCCGCATTGCCAAGATAAAAAATCTTGAGGATGACATTGCCCTGAGCCTGGCAGCCCTCGGTATTAGGATTATTGCACCTATTCCCGGCAGGGGTACTATCGGTATTGAAGTACCTAATCAAAATCCGGAGATTGTATCCATGCGTTCAATATTAGGATCCAGAAGATTCCAGGAAAGCCTTGCTGAACTTCCTGTAGCGCTGGGTAAGACTATCTCTAATGAGACCTATATGTTTGATCTGGCCAAGATGCCTCATATTTTGGTGGCAGGAGCAACCGGACAGGGAAAGTCAGTGGGTGTAAATGTTATAATTACATCGCTTCTTTATAAAAAACATCCTTCGCAACTAAAATTTGTATTTGTCGATCCCAAAAAGGTTGAACTTACCCTATACTCTGCACTTGAGAAACATTACCTTGCAAAGTTGCCGAATGATGATGAACCTGTCATTACAGATATTCAAAAGGTAAAATATACTTTGAATTCCATAAATGCAGAGATGGATCAGAGGTATGATCTGCTGAAAAGGGCACATGCCCGGAATGTAAAAGAGTACAATAAAAAATTTGTTCAGCGGAAGCTTAATCCGGAAAAGGGGCATCGTTATATGCCATATATTGTTATCATTATTGATGAGTTTGCCGATTTAATAATGACAGCAGGAAAGGAAATTGAGCTCCCTATTGCCCGTATTGCCCAATTGGCAAGGGCTGTTGGTATTCATATGATCATTGCAACACAACGGCCCTCTACAAATATTATAACAGGTGTAATAAAAGCCAATTTCCCTGCCCGTATAGCTTTTAAAGTAGCATCCATGATCGATTCCCGCACAATTCTTGATACACCCGGCGCTAATCAGCTGATTGGAAAAGGAGATATGCTTATTGCATCGGGCGGTGAACTAATACGTGTGCAGTGTGCATTTGTAGACACCCCTGAAGTTGAATCGATTTGTTCATTTATTTCAGAGCAACAAGGATTCCCTACAGCTTTTATGCTGCCTGAATATTCGGAGGATGAGGAGACAGGTCCTGGCGAGGTGGATCTCAATAACAGGGATGAACTCTTTGATGATGCAGCAAGAGTTGTGGTAATGAATCAGATGGGGTCAACATCTATGATTCAGCGTAGGTTTTCCATTGGATACAACCGGGCAGGCCGTATTATGGATCAGCTGGAGGTAGCCGGAGTGGTAGGCCCCAGTGAGGGTAGTAAACCCAGGCAGGTGCTTATACAGGATGAGTATAGTTTGGAACGATTATTGAATAGTTTAAATTAAAATGTAACACATGAGGAAATTTTTTTTGGTCCATGCCCTTCTGTTTATTGTACTTTGGGCTAATGCACAGCAGGATATAAAAGCCAGGCAGATATTGGAAGAAGTAAGTAAGAAAACAAGTTCTTTTAAAAATATTTCTGCTGATTTTATTTTTTCCATGGAAAATAAGGAGATGGATATAAATGAACAAAATGAGGGGTCTCTAAAGATGAACGGTCAAAAATATGTGGTAGACCTGCCCGCTATTGGCATAAAAGTTTACTCCGACGGCCAGACCATCTGGAATTACATGAAAGATGGCAATCAGGTTACAATTTCAAATACAGGTGATCAGGGAAGTGAATTTTTAGATCCTTCTTCAATATTTAATATCTATGAAAAAGGATATAATTCAAAGCTTTCAGGGGAGAAGAAAGTAGGTAATAAAAACTTCTATCAGATAGAGTTAACACCAGAACAGGCGGGTTCAGATATCACGAAAATAATAATATACATCGACAAAGCTGAGATGATGGTCAGTGCAGCAAATTTTCAAAGCACTGATGGCAATATTTATGGGGTTGAAATTAAAAAGCTGAATACAAATATTGATTTACCGGATTCCTTTTTTGTATTCAATACTAACGAATACCGAGACATTGAAGTGATTGATTTCAGATAGTATTTGCAATCTGTAACCTCTTTCAGTAATGTATTCCCTTTTTTAAGAAAATCCTTTGTTATTTTGGCCTGTCTGTTGTAAAGCTGAATAAGGCAATTTTATAAGAATCAAGTCCGAAGCCCATAACGCAACCGCGACATACCGGGCCTATAACAGATTTATGCCTGAAATCTTCGCGTGTGAGCGTGTTGGAAATATGTACCTCTACAACTTTTGCGGGAACCGATGCGATTGCATCCCTGATTGCAACAGAAGTATGGGTATAAGCTCCTGCATTTATGATGATCCCGTCGAAAGAGAATCCGAACTCGTGAATTTTATTGATAATCTCTCCTTCAATATTTGATTGATAATACAGGAGCTCCAATTCCGGAAATTCAGACTCCAGTTTTTTAAAATAAGAATCAAAAGTATCACTGCCATATATACTTTGTTCCCGAATACCTGTCAGATTTAAATTTGGTCCGTTGATTATTAATATTTTCATGCCCGTTTTATATATATATTGTTATTGACTTATTGATTATTAAATAGGTACCATGGATACTGTTACTGTTGCATAAACTGATTTTCAATTTTAATTTTTTTTATAGTAACTTTATAAATAATTAAACGTATTAAAAAACATAATAATTTGTATTTAAAATAGGAGTATAAATTATTTTTTTGTGAATTTACTAAACTTAATTTACATAGAAGAAGGAGTTCTATTCAGATAAGAGAAATATTTTTTTTAAATTGATTATAAACATTAATAAAATAGTAAACACATGAAATGGGAAACTGCTAAAAAGGGATATGAAAATTACCTGATGCTTGAGAAGTCGCTTTCACAAAACTCAGTTGCAGCATATATAAATGATATTAATAAGCTTAATTATTTCCTGAATTCTAATTATCAAAAAGTCACACCGGAGAAGGTTAAGCTGGAGCATCTTAAAAGTTTTGTGGAATGGTTGAATGAAGGCGGGGTAAGTCCGAGGACACAGGCAAGGACAATATCAGGGATTAAATCATTTTTTAAGTACCTGCTTATTGAAGATAAAATTTCAAGCGATCCTACAGCATTGCTGGAATCTCCAAAAATTGGCAGAAAACTACCTGATATACTAACGATGGAGGAGATAGACAATCTGATTGATGCAATATCACTCGATAAGCCTGAAGGCCAGAGAAACAAAGCTATGCTTGAAACGCTGTATAGCTGTGGGTTAAGAGTCTCAGAACTTGTAAATCTTAAGCTGACAAATCTCTATTTCGACCAGGGATTCATTAAGGTTGAAGGTAAAGCAGATAAGGAACGTTTAGTTCCGGTAAGCAGCAGGGCTGTTGAGGAAATTACCAGGTATATCGATAATTACCGCAGCAAGCTGAGAATCCAGAAAGACAGCGAAAACATATTGTTCTTAAATCGCCGTGGACAACAACTTAGCAGGGTTATGGTATTTACAATTATTAAGAATCTTGCTGCCAAAATTGATCTTAAGAAAAAGATCAGTCCACATACATTCAGACATTCATTTGCTACTCATCTGATAAACGGAGGAGCTGATCTTAGGGCAGTTCAGGAAATGCTCGGACATGAATCCATTCTTACAACTGAGATATATACACATCTTGACCGCGATTACCTTAAGAATACAATCAATCAGTATCATCCAAGGTCATGATCTGTCTTTCCTGATTTATTTAAAAGATTGATCAATGATTTAACTGGTCATATCTTCTTTAGATTGGTCATTCAATTGGCAAATATGAGGTGTATTGTCCTCATTTATTAATAAACCCCGGAAATTATCCCGTATGACAAAAAAATAGTTTTATCCATTACATTGTGATAATTTGTTAAGATACTGTTTAATTTATTGCATAAATGTGGTAAATTAACAGGATTTATATAAAAACTGGTAAAAAAATATATTTTTGTATTCAGATAATAATTTTTAGTCAGTTTTTTATTGTTAACAAGTAGACAGTTATGCAAGAGTTGAATTTGGACAAATATGGTATTACTAATGTAAAAGAGATAGTTTATAATCCATCGTATGAAGATCTTTTCAAAGAGGAAATGCGGCCTGATCTTGAAGGATTTGAGAAAGGACAGCTTACAGAGTTGGATGCGGTGAATGTGATGACGGGAGTTTTTACCGGTCGCTCACCCAAAGATAAGTATATTGTGATGGATGATACTACCAGAGATACCATATGGTGGACATCAAAGGAAGCGCCAAATGACAATAAACCTGCTTCTGTCGAAGTATGGAATGACCTTAAAAAATTGACTGCAGAGCAGCTTTCTGGTAAAAGGCTGTTTGTGATGGATACTTTTTGTGGTGCCAATCCTGATTCAAGGTTGAAGGTCAGATTTATTATGGAGGTAGCCTGGCAGGCCCATTTTGTTAAGAATATGTTTATCAGGCCTACACAGGAGGAACTTGAAAATTATGGTGAACCGGATTTTGTTTCACTGAATGCATCAAAAACAACTAATCCTAAATGGAGAGAACACGGACTGCATTCTGAGGTATACACAGTATTCAACCTGACTGAGAGGATGCATGTTGTTGGAGGGTCGTGGTACGGTGGAGAAATGAAAAAAGGCTTGTTTGCCATGATGAATTATTACCTTCCCCTGAAAGGTATTGCATCGATGCACTGCTCGGCAAATGTTGGCGAAGATGGTGATGTTGCTATATTTTTCGGATTGTCAGGTACAGGGAAAACTACATTGTCGACTGATCCGAAACGTAAGCTTATTGGCGATGATGAGCATGGATGGGATGATGACGGCATTTTTAATTTTGAGGGAGGCTGTTATGCCAAGACGATCAATCTTGACCCTGAGGCTGAACCAGATATTTACAGAGCCATTAAAAGAGATGCATTGCTGGAGAATGTGACAGTTGATGAGAATGGCAAGATTGATTTTAGTGACAGCTCTGTTACTGAAAATACAAGAGTTTCGTACCCTATTTATCACATTGAAAATATTGTCAAACCAGTTTCCAAAGCAGGTCATGCACAAAAGGTAATATTCCTCACTGCGGATGCATTTGGAGTGATACCCCCTGTTTCAAAGCTCACGTCAGAACAAACCAAATATCATTTTCTTTCAGGGTTTACTGCAAAACTGGCGGGTACAGAGAGAGGAATAACCTCCCCGCAACCTACTTTTTCTGCCTGCTTTGGCGCTGCTTTTCTTTCTCTTCATCCAACAAAATACGGCGAAGAGCTTGTTGAAAAGATGGAGGAGCACGGAGCTGTTGCCTATCTGGTAAATACAGGCTGGAATGGTTCAGGTAAAAGAATTTCTATAAAAGATACAAGAAACATCATTGATGCTATTCTCGACGGTTCAATTGAAAAGGCCAAGACAAAGAAGATCCCGGTTTTCAATCTTGAGGTTCCTGTTGCATTGCATGATGTGGATCCCGCAATTCTGGATCCCCGTGATACATACAAGGATCCGGCTGAATGGTATACTAAGGCGAAAGACCTGGCCCAAAGATTCATAAAGAATTTTGAAAAATATACAGACAACGAAGAAGGCAGTTTACTCGTCGCTGCAGGACCACAATGTGAATAGACACGAAGTAAATTATAAAATAAAAGGCGCGGTTAGCGCCTTTTATTTTTAATTATGCGAGTTATAGTGTATCCAATAAATGAAATTTTCTTAATAGCTAAATTTCAACATTATAAGATTATAATTACTTATAAATTATCTTAGTTATTTTTAATAGTCGCAAATAATCCAAGCAATTTTGCGACAATTTTTTCTGATGCTTCTTTTTCAACTCTGTTAATACTGATCCATGTTTCGTATCCGCCCAGTTTGTGCTGTTCCGGTGTGGGTAAATAACCGTAACCTCCGTTGGCAAGTTCTATTGTGAATGTTGTTTTAAAAGGACTTTTCTCCTTTATTTCCAACCGACCAGTTATTGATCAGCAACAAGACAGTTGTTAAAATACATGTATTAGCAAGGATAATTTTTAGTTTATTCATAACTCAATTATTGTCAAATTGTTATCAGCATTTGGTTAATTACTTCAGTTCAGGTTTTACATTGCCGTATTCCCAGGGTTTGCCATTGAACGGACCGGCTTTGGTAAATTCAGGTTCAGAGCCGGGTTTTAGCTGACGTGCAAGTTCCAGACTGGTTTCCACAATTAGATCACCTGCATCAATATCAAGGTTACTATATGAGGTAAGCCTGGTTTCATAGCCTCCTCCTGCAGGGCTGAAGGACTCTTTTGTCGGCACATAGCCGGCATATCCGTTGGCAAGGCATACAGGGAAAGTATATTTAAACGGACTTTCATTTTTGATATCAAGTCCTAATTGGCAGAATAGTTCTGCAGGGTTAGCGATAAATATTGCCGGACCAATCTGCAGGGCCTGAACCTCAACTATTTCGGCCGGACTTTTTTCCATCATTGCATCAAGCAATACTATCTCTTTTGCGAAGGACCATTCGGTTCTGCCTGTAATGTCAGGTGACTGTTTTACAATTTCATAACATTTTTTTACTCTTTCGGGGTCAGGCCTTCGACGGTCGATTTTTATTGTCTTATTCCTGGTTTCAACTGGTGTCACGGACCCTTTTGGCATAGTGAGAAGGACTTTCACAGCTTCAGCTCCGATTTGGGCTCCGACAAAACGGGCCCATTCTTCACCAGCCAGGTTGACAAAAGGATTTTGATTGTCGACCTGTGTGACATCCCCGCTGGCGCCCGGCAGAAAAACCACTATGCAGTCAGGCCCCATGGCTCCGCGGATGGTTTGTTCCAGATAATAGATATAGTTTGCGGATATTCCTCCGGGATTTGTTGTGGCATGACACGCAAAATTGACGATGCATCCCGTACATTTTCCCTCTTTGTTCCAGGCACCAACAACTCCTATTTCAGGATCCTTGGGGCCTGCGGGTTCAATTATGCCGGGATTGCCCTGACCCGGATGAGTATAGGTTCTTCCGTCCTTCATCCTGAAACGCCTGTTAAAGGAGACCTTATCTTCAATTCCACTGCCGACACCAACAACTGATTCGGTGCGGAGGCTGTATGCTTTACAGATTGCTTCAACTAATCCTTTTTCAATAATGTCCATATATTTTGGGTCGGCAACTGTCGACTTCTCGTAAGCCAGTTCTTTTACAAGGGAGTTGGCATGGTCATAATCACCCTTGTAGATCATACCAGCAGGTCCTGAAGAGTGTGAATGGGAAGCGCTTATCATTACAAACTGACCGGGGATGCCACATTCCGACTCTACCTGTCTTCTTACTGACTCAACAAGCCATTCCGGGATAAACGCGACATCTATCCCGACAATAGCTGCCCGGTTGGTTCCGTCATCGAAGACAGCTGCCCTGACTTTGCAGGGGTCGTGAAATTTGGTGTGATACAATTTGCCGTACCCGCTGGGCTGCTCCATTCCAATTTCAGGAGATACGTCAACTTCGGCGAAACCTGTTCCGATAGATGTATTGTCACTATTTGACACCGGCTTATTCCACGGCATATCATTCAGTTCCTTTGACCCGATAAAAGATATACCAGGGAACATGAATGGAGTCGCAGCGCCTGCAGACTTTTTGATAAAACTTCTGCGTGATTCTTTGTTGATCCTTTTCATTAACGTGCTATTATGATTGTAAAGATAGTCAAAATAGAAAAAAAAAGGATTTAACCTTGCATAAATTCAGGTAATAAAGATACCGGGGACTAAGCCCCGGTAATTTTCTGGTTGTGTTTAATCAACCCGCAGAATTGGGAATAGTTTTTTGAGGAGTTAGTATATAAAAATTAATCCGGGACTGTAATAACGGCCCCGGATTGAATTATCAGTGGCTATAACACCTCCGGAAATTGATAAAATAATATTTTAAAGCGGGTTACCCTCGCTGATAACTGTTACTTTCACTCTTGAACTTACTCCCAGAGTCCCGTCACATGAGAAAGTAATTGAATTATCGCCCTGTTTTAATTCAGGGATTTTTCCGTTAAGAGAGATTTCCTGAAGCACCTTTCCTTTAGGACTGTATAATTTACAATTTCCATCTTCCCGGAGTTCAAGATACATACCTGATTCCATTTTAACCGGGAATACAATAGTTTCATTACCAACAGTGACAGCAGGATTTGTAATTGTTATGGGAAGTATCGGCAGTGCCTTTACCGGTCCGATAACACAATTAACTTTTTCATTTACAGGAAGGTCATTGTACCAGAACTGCAGTTTATCAACACTGCTGAGGTTAACAGTGCCCTTATATGAATTATAAACATTGAACCCTTCGGGTATTTCTCTTGTTTCAACATGAGTCTCCCATATATAGTCACTGAACCTTTTCGATTCAACCTCTACCAGTTCGAAATACTTCCATCCTGTAAAGTTGACATCTATAAAGTGGTCACCCCTGACACCAGCATATCCGATATGTTTTGGGTTTGCAATCCTGAGATTGAGTAATTGTCCGCTACCATCTCCTTTTACCCATACACCGAGGGCCTGGTTTTTTTCCAGGTTGATCCACGGATCAAATGATTTTTCCATTTTAATCCATGAACCCTCTTTAGGTGATGAGCCGGAACTCATTGCTGAAAAGCTGACAGCATTTTTAGCATTTTCGGGCAGCTCGTCTGCCGGGGCTATCTCTCCTGTCACTCCGTCGGCAGAACCCTCATTGCGGAATTCACCGGATGAATAATCAGTAAGAAGGATATTTGACGGGTCATTATAAGGTTTAACCGACATTAACGGCTGAATTCTCAGCTTAAGCTGTTGCCGGGGAAATTCATTATTGATTGTCCATTTATCAGAATCATCACTCAGTCCGGTAACTTTATGTTCGTTGTATACTACCGGTTTAAAGTTCCAGTCACCGCTTTCTTCTTTAAACAGAGTAAAGTCTTTACCCGGTTCACGGAGCAGTTCACGGACACTTTCTGAGAAATAATTTTTATGTCTTAATTCTTCGTATTGTTTTATCATTGCATGCAGATCGCCCAGAAGGGGTGTTTCGGCAACAGCTTTTTTATCGACAGCACCCTGAACACAAAGTCCGGCATTATTACCTATCATTTTACAACACAGATATTCAATATCGTCAGTGTGGGTCATTTCGATTTGCGGGTTAGCAGTCCAGGCATAATTTCTCCACCAACCCAAAAAGAGGGGAAGCAGCAAGGGACTGTGTTCAGCTCTTGCCAGTTTATCTATCACCGGGGTATGACCGAGGAATTCACCATGTTTATATGTAGTTGATTTAATTGAGGCTAAATGTATATCAACAAATCTTTTGTATCCCCTGACCGGAGAATCCCAGGCCTGCCATCTTGACCTGTAGTGCCACCAGAGGTGGGTCATGCCTGCCATCTCCATTCCAACAGGTTTTTTAAGATTTTTAGCAACTTCGAAGACAAACTTCGGACCATAATGCCAGTAGAATGGCTCTCCGCCCCAAAGGTCACTTCCGTCGGCAGCATCAAAGTATATTCCGTTAAATTTACAATCATCCACAATCCGGGCTGTCTCTTTTGCAATACTCTTGAAAAGGTCGGTATCCTCGCCCGGTACAAACCGGCCAAACATCTCCATGAGGTGATAAGCCTTTTCATTTGCAGGATGTTCAGAGGCAGTTGTGCCATGAATACCTCTTTTGCAGCCTGTGAATTTATAAGGGGGTGTTTTTGTCACGCCGGTGAAGGACACAAGTTCTTTACCTATTCTCAGAGTTGTACTGTTCCTGACCCAAAAACCGGTTGTGGTTGAGACATCTGCCGTGGACTCATTGACAATTATCTCATCTGAATCAGCATCAACGGGGGAAGCCAGTGTAAAGCTGTTAAAATAGCCAAGTCCTTCGTCCGGCACCGGTGTTACAATATTGGAATTTTTATCAATGAAGAAGGAATAGGTATGCAGAATAGAGGAGATACCTGCTTCGTGCAGTCTTTCATTGATTCTTCTGAACGACTCCCATCCGTCGGGATATTTTTCTTCATTCAGTTCGAAACTTCCAAATTTGAAAAAAGCGCCACCTCCATGATTATCAATTTGGTTAAATCCGAGGCTTTTGCACATTTCTATCCACTCATCAACAGTCTCTTCTGTAAGTTGACCTCCTCCACTCATCAGGTACGACCCGAATCCTTCCCTGGCCATTTGTGCCCAGGCTCCTCCCTGGTCTGAGAACGGTATTTCTTCAGCATTTTTAACGATTTCCCTAATAGTGGGAAGCACCATTTCCTGTGGTAGTCCCAGCATTGAAATTTCCGATCCTTCCATTCCCAGCCGTTTATAGCAGGTTGCCTCCATGAGTGTCTGCAGTGCCGGCAGCTGGGTTACATGGGTGTTCAGGTTCATCGCTAAGATACAAGCTCCGAAGGGTTCATAAGACATTCCGTCGAGACTGAGTGGGATATTGATGAAGGTCATCGACCACGGATCGCCGGAAACTTCCGTTACTTTGAATTTTATATGGTCGCCTGTTGCAGTCACCTGAAGCGCTGCAGAAACGCCGGCCTCCTCAAAGTTCAGCTTCAGAGTTTCTCCATCAAGAGAAATTCCGGTTACATTATAATTTTTATCATCTTTTTTAATCGATGCACAATAAGAGATATCCTCTTCATTCAGATAATCAACTTTATTTTGTTTATCAATGAAATGAAGGTTTTTTCCGGTAGGATCAATTTCATATTTAAAATATTTATTTTCAAATACAATGTTCTTTGTTTTTGATGTACAGCCTGTTAGTGATATTATAAATAATAATAAGAGCAGGTGTGCACTTTTTTTGATAATGAGCGTTAAATTCTCCATGGCTTAATTTATTATTAAATGTGGTTTAATACCCCGACCCCCGGGGTCGGAAATTTACACGTTTGCGTTGCAAACTCCATTTGATACTTCGGGGCTCTGCCCCGGAGCAGTTCATTTTTTCAGGGTAG
The DNA here is from genome assembly GCA_964495655.1 of uncultured Prolixibacteraceae bacterium. Lineage (GTDB taxonomy): Bacteria > Bacteroidota > Bacteroidia > Bacteroidales > Prolixibacteraceae > JAAYJR01. The sequence continues at coordinate 18,220 of CAZBWK010000079.1, forward strand.
CAATGTAAGATTTACCTTTCTGAAAAAGATTTCTGCTCCTTCAGACTGAATTTGAATTTTACCCTTATGAGGTTTTACATCAAAAGCCTGATTTACAAGTTTATTGTTAAGGTATATTTTAATTTCCCTGTCCTTTACGATGCATTCAACTTTATTCCATTTTCCAACCGGTTTTTCTACATCGTTAGCTCCCCTGAAGCCTTTTTGGTCTTTCCAGCCAGGGTCACGTCCGTACCAGTTGATCCTGCCTGAATGGATTGTGACCAGTTCGCCATCCGGTTGAAAAACATAAGAGTTGCCTTGTTTTTCCGGGGCTACGGGACATGTAACTGCAAAATCAGGTGATCCGTCACCCACTACCAGTATATCACCTGTGCCTCCTTCAATGATCTGGCATTCTATAGAATGCATCCATATCCCTCCGTGGCCGCCATCTTCACCCACAGAATGAAGGAGTATACCGCAATCCCTGGCTTTTTCGAGTCTGGGTTCGTGAGTTGTCTCGCCCCATTTAAATTCAGCCACAAGTTTGTAATTTTCATATTCCTCATCAGTGGTAATACATCCATACTCTTCACCCGAAATAACGATCATTCCGTTTTGGACTGTAAAAACCTTATTCGGATCAACGTTTTTACCCTTTCCTCTGATGAATGTATACCATCCGTCAAGGTTTTTCCCGTTGAACAGCTTTATTTTTGATTTTCCTGAATCAGTGCCTGTCGGGCTTTCGGAAACTGAAGCAAAAGTATCGGCATAATTTAAAAAAGAGAGGCTGAAAACAGTTAAGAAAATTAAAATTCGTTTCATTCGTTTAAAATTTTGTAATTACTTG
>CAZBWK010000080.1:0-18826 GCA_964495655.1 uncultured Prolixibacteraceae bacterium
AGCTGACGGCATCAATACCCGGCTGCAGGTTACTGTTATCAGCGAAGGAAAGCCATTGGCAGGGTTATGAAAAATTAAATTAATTTATTTAATCATAATTATATGAAAACCAAATATTTACATTTTATTTTTACATTTCTTATTATAACTGTTTGTTCCTGTAACGGAGGCTCAAATGACGAGCAGAAAACCAAATCACCAAATATTATCCTTATCTACCTTGATGATATGGGATACGGAGATCTGTCCATTACCGGAGCTACCGGCTATTACACTCCAAATCTGGATAAAATGGCTAATAACGGTATGTTTTTTACCCATTTCTACTCCCCGCAGGCTGTCTGCTCTGCTTCACGCGCAGGATTGCTCACCGGTTGCTATCCCAACAGGATCGGCTTTGCAGGTGCTCTGAGCCACAGGTCAACCATAGGTATCTCTGATGAAGAAGAGACCATTGCCGAACTTCTGAAGAAAAAAAATTATGCTACCGCAATTTTCGGCAAGTGGCATCTGGGTTACCAAAAACGATTCCTTCCTTTAAACCACGGATTTGATGAATTTCTGGGTATCCCCTACTCTAATGACATGTGGCCGTACCATCCGACAGGAACTTATCCTGACCTTCCCCTGCTGGAAAATGATACCGTGGCAAATCCGGCAGTCACTCCCGCTGACCAGGCCCTTTTTACTTCTCTGTTCACTGAAAGGACTATTGATTTCATAAAACGCAACCGCGATAAGCCGTTTTTTATCTATCTGCCCCACCCTATGCCTCACGTACCTCTTCATGTTTCTGAAAGGTTCAAGGGAAAATCAGGTCAGGGCATGTTCGGCGATGTAATGATGGAGATTGACTGGGGTGTGGGACAAATAATGAAAACTCTTGAGGAAACCGGACTGGATGAAAATACACTTATGATCTTTACATCTGATAACGGCCCCTGGCTTAATTATGGCAATCATGCGGGTACTACCGGAGGGCTAAGGGAAGGTAAGGGTACTTCCTTCGAAGGGGGACAAAGGGTTCCGTGCCTGATGATGTGGAAGGGTGTTATCCCTGCAGGTGCGGTATGCAATAAGCTGGCTTCGGGAATAGACATCCTCCCTACACTTGCAGCTGTTACCGGTGCACCGCTGCCTGAAAATAAGATTGACGGGGTTAACCTCTTGCCTTTGATCAAAGGGGATTTGGAGGCTACCCCGCGTAAGTCTTTTTACTATTATTACAGAAGAAACAGCCTGGAGGCAGTCAGAAATGAAAACTGGAAACTGGTATTTCCCCACCCGGGACGCTCTTATGAGGGGTATCAACCGGGTAATGACGGCAAACCGGGGCCCGTCAATAATAATTTTCAATTTGAAGGGGGATTGTATGACCTGAGGCGTGACCCGGGTGAAAGGTATGATGTTAGTGAATCATATCCTGAAATAGTGGAAACCCTGCAAAAAATGGCTGAAGAGGCCAGAAATGACCTGGGTGATGATTTGACAGGAATGGAGGGGGAAAACCGGAGAAAACCTGGAGAAGTTCCGCCGGTTGAAACCGACGGCAAATGATTTAATAATTTTAATAGTATAGACCAAAAATGAACAATCAGTTTCCTGAAAAAATCGTATTGCTGCTCATCGCTGCAGTGATCTCACTGAGTGCAATATCTGAAACCAGTAACTCAAAAAAATTGCCCAATATTATTATTATCCTTGCTGATGACCTGGGCTATGGGGATGTATCCTGTTTTAATGAGAACTCAAAGATCATTACTCCACACCTCGACAAACTGGCATCGGATGGAATCCGGTTTTCAGATGCCCATACCAGCTCGGCAGTATGCACGCCGACACGGTACGGAATATTAACAGGCCGCTACAACTGGAGGTCGCGGCTGAAGAGCGGTGTTTTATCGGGATATTCCGAGGCTTTAATAAATAGTGACAGGCTGACTGCCGGAAAATTATTGCAAACAAAAAACTATCATACTGCCTTTATCGGCAAGTGGCACCTGGGCTGGGACTGGCAGCTTAAATCACCTCATGAAAAAAACAAAGACAGACTTGATGCAGATATTCAAAATCCGGATGTCGATTTTAGCAAACCAATAAAAAATGGCCCTTCTGAGAGGGGATTTGATTATTCCTACGGATTTTCCGGCTCGCTGGATATGCCTCCCTATGTTTATGTCGAAAATGGCCTGGCTACCTGCGTACCGGAAGATACAACTCAATGTGTTGATGAGAAGGGTTTCTGGAGAAAAGGGATTACAGGCTCCGACTTTATACATGCAGAAGTACTGCCGCACCTTACTGAAAAATCGATTCAGTATATTAAGTCACATGCTGAAAATATTCAACCATTCTTTTTATATTTTGCACTGCCTGCACCTCACACTCCAATTCTTCCGGTAACTGAATTTTTGGGGAAGAGCAATACAAATTTTTACGGTGACTTCGTGCTGCAGGTAGATGATGTTGTTGGCAGGATCATCAGTGAACTCGAAAAACACGGAATCAGAAATAATACTGTTGTAATGTTCACCTCCGATAACGGATGTTCGCCAAGAGCTGACTTCGAAGAGCTGAAAAGGGTTGGCCATAATCCTTCATATATCTTCAGGGGGAGCAAGGCTGACATATATGAAGGTGGACACAGGGTGCCGTTTATTGTCAGCTGGCCTGACAAAATAAAGAAAGGACTTGTATCCGGTGAAATAATTTGTACTACTGACATTTTAGCTACCATTGCTGAAATTTCAGGATATAAATTACCTGATAACGCAGGAGAGGACAGCTACAGTTTTCTCCCGGTAATGACTGAAAAAAATTATAAAAGCCCGTTACGCGAAGCTACTGTCCACCACTCTATCCAGGGCAGATTCGCCATCAGGCAAGATAAATGGAAGCTTATCCTGTGGCCCGGTTCAGGCGGATGGAGCTACCCTAAAACTGAAGAGGAGATGAAAGACCTTCCGAAGTTTCAGTTGTATGACATGGAAGCAGATCCCTCAGAATCAACTAATCTTGCGGATAAATATCCACAGAAAGTGAATCAAATGAAAGAGTTATTAACTGACTATATTGTGAAGGGCAGGAGTACTCCGGGTAGACCGCAGCAAAATGAAGGGGCGGATAACTGGAAGGAAATTGACATCTTGTTTTAGCATTGAATAAATAAATTTTTACTGTATGATTGATCTTCACCACCCGTCTAACTGGAAATATAAAAGTCCGGAAGAGGAAGGTTTCCATTCTGTTATATCACCTGATAATTCCGCATGCCTGGTGACATGGATTTACCGTTTAAACTTATTAAAAGGAAACTCATATACTCTAATCGATGAAAATCTGGAATTTAACGGCCTTATCTTTAATGGCCACGTAAAGGTAGTTCACGACGGGGAGATATCCACCCTGAAAAAACTTGATTCATTTTACCTGCCTTCTGGCAGTCAGGTTGAGATAATTGCCGGAGAGAATTGTTCGATATACTTTGGAGGAAGTATCTGTGAATGGAAAGGAAAATTTTTTACAAGAAAATTTGACCTCTCCCTGCCTCTTGGGGATATTCATCAGATACACGGGGTTCCGCCTTACAAACGTGAAGTTTTTATGACTATCGCCGAACAGGATAAGGGATCAAGGCTTATTTGCGGCATCACTGTGGGTGACCCCGGTTTGTGGACCAGCTGGCCGCCCCACCAGCATACCATAGACCTGGAGGAGGCTTACTGTTATTTTGATATCCCGGAACCAAAATCTGCTTTTCATATCTGTAGCAGGAAATCGGGAATATTTGAATTTATACACCCTGTATCTGCAGGTGATTGTGTTATCGTTCCCGAAGGATATCACCCTACCTGCGGAATGCCCGGAGTCAGAAGCTGCTACTTTTGGGTGATGGCTGCACATTCACCGGGCAGCAGGCGTTATGACCTTGCAGTTAATGATCCGGCTTTTGTATAATATATAAGTGTAACTGATGAACCTGACAACCAGAAGATCATTCCTGAAAACGGGTATCCTGTCATCAGGAGCAGTATTACTGAACGGATTCCCGCCACGGGGTCCTTTTAAATAATAAAAAGATGAAAACTATTAAAATTAAAGAAGTTAATTCTGACTTCGAAAGGGAACCGTTAATAAGGCCTTTCGGATTTAAAGGCGGGTACATGACTGAAATTTGGCAGAGTGCCGCATGGTTAAAAAGTTCGGAAGGTATAACTGCAACGGGACTGTGCACTCATAATGTGCTGTGGTCAGATGCAGCTGTTTTTGCAAAATTCTCAGCCAGCGGGGGAAATGCACTGATGTATGCAATGACTGAATATGCCCTGCAAATGATTAAAGGATGTTCATTTACTGATCCGGTGGAATTTCTTGACAATGTTTGGAGGGAGGTGCTCGAATATGGCAAAAAAGTGACTGACAATCCTGGTCTTCGCGAGACCTTTGCTCTGAATGCACTGGTTGGCGTTGACAATGCTTTGTGGATACTATATGCCCGGGAAAACGATCTGAAAAATTTTGATGAGATGATACCTGAAAAGTGGCGTAATGCTGTTTCAAATAGAAATACAACTGTGGCAAGTATCCCTCTTATGGCTTATTCAATTCCTGTTGATGAGATAAGGCAGGCCGTGGAGAATGGGTATTTTTTTATGAAGATCAAAATTGGACAACCGGGAACGCAGGAAGAGATGCTTGAAAAAGATAAAGCCCGGCTTACTGAAATACATAATGCTATCGGACAATACAGGACAGGGCATACAAATAATGGTAAATTGCCATATTACTTCGATGCAAACGGCCGGTATGAAAAAAAGGAGACTCTGCTGAAACTAATTGACCATACAAAAAAAATCGGTGCTTTTGAACAGATCGCTATCATCGAAGAACCCTTTCCGGAAGAGCTTAAAATTGACGTCAGCGATATTCCCGTGAGACTTGCAGCTGATGAAAGCGCCCATACTGATGCCGATGCCAAAGAGCGTATCGAAATGGGCTATCAGGCTATCGCATTGAAAGCTATCGCAAAAACACTGAGCATGACCCTGAAAATAGCTGATGTTGCTAGACGCAATAATGTCCCGTGCTTTTGCGCTGACCTGACTGTCAATCCAATCCTGGTTGACTGGAATAAGAATGTCGCCGCACGGCTAGACCCGTTCCCGGGATTAGGAACCGGACTGCTGGAAACTAATGGCCACCAAAACTATAAGAACTGGAAAACGATGGAGAGCTACCATCCCTGTCCAGACGCCCGCTGGCGAAAAACTATTAATGGCCTTTTTCACCTGGATAATGATTTTTATGAAAAGAGCGGAGGCATTCTGAGCGACTCGAAACACTATACTGATATGTTTGAAAAAATATAATATATAATGAAAACTGATAAATTATTTGATGTGACCGGGAAGAAAGTACTGATAACCGGATCAACAGGCGGACTGGGAAGCAGCTTCGCAAAAGGAATGGCAGAGAACGGAGCTGTCGTAATTCTGAATGGCAGAAATACCGAAAAACTGAATAGGCAGCTCAACCAGTTCCGTGACGAGGGATTTAAAGCTTATGGATATGCCTTTGATGTAACTGATTCCGCTCAGATCAACCACGCCGTTGAGCAAATCAATTCTGAAGTGGGAACCATAGATGTACTTGTCAATAATGCAGGTATAAATATCCGTGCACCCCTGGAAGATTATGATGATAAAGACTGGGAAAAAGTAATAGCAATCAATTTGACGGCAGCTTTTAAGGTTTCCAGGACAGTCGTGAAAAAGATGATTGAACAACGTTCGGGCAAGATAATAAATATCGGGTCTATGCAAAGTGAACTGGGAAGAGCCACTATCGCAGCTTATGCTGCTTCAAAAGGGGGTATAAAAATGCTTACCAGGGCAATGGCCGTTGACTGGGCTAAGTATAATATCCAGGTAAACGGTATCGGTCCGGGTTACTTTAAGACCGACCTGACAAAGCCGCTCTATGAGAACCCTGAATTTGACGCATGGCTGTGTAACCGTACACCCAGTAACCGCTGGGGAGAACCTGATGAACTGCTTGGCGCACTTATCTACCTGTCATCGGCTGCAAGTAATTACATGAACGGACAAATGATATATGTGGATGGGGGACTGCTGGCTGCGATCTGACTAAGCTATGCGGCATCCCGCCGCCAACAATTGCTTTTTACGTAATAAAATATTATTTTTGACGTAAAAAATTGAATGATGGACACTAAAGTAACATTGCACTTTGATAAAGAGGTGATAGAAAAGGCAAAAGAATTTGCAGCGGCTAACAATATAAGCCTTTCAAGGCTTACCGAATACTTGTACAGGCAGATTATTTCGGGTGATTATAAAACGTTTGAAGATTTTCCGGTTTCACACTGGGTAAATCAAATTGCTGAAGGGGATGCCGGTTATAAGAGAAGAAGCAGAAAGAGTACTAAAAATGAGTTTTTTAAAAATTCAAAATGAAACGAGCATCCCGATTAAAATCGGGACCTAAGAGTATGATTAAAACATCAGCGAGTTCCATATGATACCTTTGAAAATAATTAATTTTAATCATATGAATATTTTTGTAGATGCAAATATTATAGTTGCTACTCTTAACAAAGAATATCCACTCTTTACCTGGTCATCACGTGTTTTAAGCTTGCAGGACAAATACAATATTAAACTGTATACATCGCCTTTGTGCCTCGCTATAGCTTTCTATTTTGCCTCAAAAAAAAGCGGGGAAAAAGTTGCCGGGAAAAAAATTGAGCAACTTTGCAAAAATATCGGAATAACATCAATTGATGAATCAATAACATTTCAGGCAATAAACAATCCTGAGGTGAATGATTTTGAAGACGGACTTGAGTATTATTCAGCTGTTTCACAAAATTGTCAATGCATAATAACTGAAAATCCGGAGGATTTCTATTTCAGCAAAATTGAAATTTTCAGATGTGAAGAATTTTTAAAAAATTATATAACCTGAGAAAATGCAAACTATCATCAGACCTTTAATTCCTATAGCTGTTGCAGTCACAATCTTTGCATCATACGCATGCACAAAACAGGAAAGCCCTGAACCTAATGTAATTGTTGTTATAACTGATGACCAGGGCTATGGTGACCTGGGATGTACAGGGAATCCCCATGTTAAAACACCGTTTCTGGATAATTTTGCCCGCGAAAGTATAAGGTTTAAACAGTTTTATGTTTCACCGGTATGCGCACCCACAAGATCGTCTCTAATGACCGGAAGATACTCTTTGAGGACCGGGGTGAGAGATACATACAACGGTGGTGCTATCATGGCGTCTGAGGAGGTTACCATTGCTGAAATGCTGAGGGATGCTGGTTACAGGACAGGAATATTCGGGAAATGGCACCTGGGCGATAATTACCCATTCAGGCCATGTGACCAGGGATTTGATGAATCGGTGATACATCTTTCAGGGGGTATGGGACAACCAGGCGATTTCACTACCTTTTTCAGGCGCGACAGCAGCTATTTTGATCCGGTGCTTTGGCACAATGGGAATCAACAGCAATACGTTGGGTATTGCACTGATATATTTACAGAAGAGGCTCTCTCATTTATTGAAAATAACAGTGATCTGCCCTTTTTCTGTTATATTGCTTTTAATGCACCTCATGCACCTTTGCAGGTGCCTGAAAAATATTATGACCTGTACAAAGATATTGACCCTTCAGCCGGTTTTGAAAATGACAACAGACCTTTCCCGGTCATGACGGAGCAAAACAGGGAGGACGCCAGAAAAGTTTATGCAATGGTAACCAATATTGACGAAAATTTCGGAAAGCTGTTGAAAAAGCTTGATGATCTGAAAATTTCTGAAAACACTGTTGTGGTATTTATGACCGATAACGGCCCTCAGCAACCCAGATATGTGGCAGGAATGAGAGGCAGGAAAGGGAGTGTCTTCAGAGGCGGTGTAAGGGTGCCATTCTTTTTGAGATATCCGGATATGTTTGAAGGGAATAAAGATATAGAATCAACTGCCGCGCATATAGATGTTTTGCCTACTATTGCTGAAATCTGCAGGGTAAAAGTGCCGGACGACAGGATCATTGACGGCATGAGCCTTCTGCCGCTGATTAAAGATAAACCTGATGATAAATTCAATGACAGGCATCTATTCTTCTACTGGTCGCGCCGGTTCCCTGAACTATATAATAACATAGCTCTGCAAAAAGGCAATTATAAGCTGGTGGCAAACACAAACTATAATACTTCTGTCAATTCATTTGAACTGTTTGACCTGAAAAAAGATGAATTTGAACAAAATGACATCCTCTCCGGAAATCTCTCCGTTGCAGGTGAAATGAAATCAGAACTTGACAACATACTTTATGAATTATCAAATTCAGAAAATATTATAAACCCACCCCGGATGATCATTGGCACTGAATACGAAAATCCCCTTATCCTGAACAGAAATGATGCATGGGGAGAACCGGGTGTATGGACACAGGAGGAGGTATACGGAATGTGGAGGGTGAAAATTACAGAGGGAACTTATGATATAAGATTCAAATTTATTGAACCTCTCACCACCGGAGGAGTAATGCATCTTGAAACAAATTCATTGGTTTACCGGACAGATAATACCTGCATCCCAACCGATGTTATTGAAATGAAAAACGTCAACTTTCATGAAACAGAATGTGATCTTATTACCCAATACATTACAGGGGGTAAAAGAATTTTTCCCTTATGGGTCGAATTAAAGAAAACAGACCTTTAACAGCACCCATAAAATGAACTATTTAAACAGGTAAAATGTCCCGGCAAATTATTATTCATAAAGTAATTACTTTAATAATTGGTTTCGCCATAACTCTTTCAACCGTCTCGTTCACTGAAACGTTGAAAACAAATGATAAAATAAAAATCATATTTGATACAGATATCGGATCTGACTGTGATGACGCCGGAGCAATGGCTGTGCTGCATAAGCTGGCAGATTATGATGAGGTGAAGATTCTTGGTGTAATTTTCAGCTCCAATGCCAACAGGTTCGGTGCAGGCACATGCGCTGCCATAAATACTTATTATGGCAGATACTATTTGCCTCTGGGACAGTTACAGGGTAATACAATAATAGGTGATCCGGGCGATTCCTATTCTAAATATATTGCCGAATCGACAAATATTTACGGTCATTCGGTAATTGATTCAACTACAGAAGCTACAATTGTTTATATAGAACTACTCAAAAAGCAACCAGATTCAAGTGTTACAATTGTCACAGTCGGATATCCGGTGGCTCTGTTTTATCTTTTAAAGAATAAAGAGGGGGAAAAACTGATAAAACAAAAAGTTCAGAGATGGATTGCAATGACTCACACCGATACAGTACCCAAAATTGACTGGAACTTCGGAAGAAACGGAAGTGCCCCCTTTGTTACTGAACTTTTAAAATCATGGCCCACTAAAATCTACTTCAGCGGTGCCGGGGAAAAAATAATTACGGGGAATAAAAAACTCCCTGAAACTGGTTCACTTAATCCTGTGAAAAAGGCTTACCGGCTGTGGGGTAAAAATGCCCTGGCAAACGGCAGATGCAGCTGGGATCAAATTGCCGTGCTCTTTGCTGCACGGCCTCAATATTTCAATATTGAGGAAGGCTCCTTAATTCAAACAAGTACCTTCGAAACCTACTGGAATCCTGATAGTATAAATAAAAAACATTTTAAAATAGTTCCTGCGTTAACAGATAATGGATTGGAAGAGATCATAGAAGATCTGATGTCTGAGCCACCCCTGTTTAAATAATTCTTTTTCTTGCTCCGCATTAAGTTTAATCTGCCCGTCTTAATCTTTAAAATATAAGACTAATTTCTGTCACTATTTTTATAATTTTGCCTTTAAAAATGAATAAATCGCTGACCTGAAAATGATTTTTTTTTGATTTCAAAAATTCTTACTGCTAATTTTAAATTTTTATACTACCTATGAATCAATACTTAGTTAAATCAATTGCACTTATCTCCGCAAGTGCCGGACTTTTTAGCTGTACCCCGAAAAAGCAGGAGGCTCAGCGTCCGAATATTCTCTTTATAATGAGTGACGACCATGCCTATCAGGCAATCAGCTCTTACGGATTCGGACTTAATGAAACTCCTAACATCGACAGGCTTGCAAATGAGGGTGCTATCTTTACAAGGGCCAATGTTACTAACTCCATTTGTGCACCCAGCCGGGCTGTGCTGCTGACAGGAAAGCATAGTTTTAAAAACGGGAAGGTGGATAATGTGCAGCCCTTTAACTGGGACCAGCCCAATTTTCCGAAGCTGATGCAGGCTAATGGCTACCAGACTGCCATGATTGGCAAGATACATCTTGACGGGATACCGCAGGGATTTGATTTTTCAATGGTCCTGCCCGGACAGGGCCACTATTATAATCCCGATTTCCTTATTGACGGAAAGACTGTCAGGAAGGAGGGATACTGCACCGAGATCATTACAGATGAAACTCTTGACTGGCTTAAGAACAAAAGAGACCCAAACAGGCCTTTCTGTCTCCTGTATCACCATAAAGCTCCACACCGCAACTGGTTGCCGGCGCCAAAGTATGTGGACCTGTATGATGATGTTACCTTCGATCCTCCTGCAAATTATTTTGACGATTACGAAGGGAGGGGTACGGCCGCAAGGGAACAGGAAATGGAGATCGACGGCCATGCAATGTGGGGACATGACTTTAAACTTATTGTTGACCCTGATGGTGACACTACCAACTTTATCAGAGATATCAGAAGGATGAATGACGAACAGCGGGCGAACTGGATGAAAGGCTATGAAGAGGAGAACAGGGAATTCCTGGAAAATATGCCTGAGGGAAAAGAGCTGGCTTTGTGGAAGTTTAACCGTTACATTAAAGACTATTTGCGTACCATAAAATCTGTCGACGATGGTGTGGGTGAAGTGCTTGATTATCTTGAAAAAACAGGCCTTGCTGAAAATACTGTTGTGATATACACTTCAGACCAGGGTTTTTATCTGGGTGAACATGGATGGTTCGATAAAAGATTTATGTATGAAGAGTCATTCCGGACTCCTCTTTTAATCAGATATCCTAAAGAAATTAAACCGGGGACAAAAATTGACAAACTGGTGCAAAACCTCGACTTTGCACCCACATTCCTCGACTATGCAGGAATAGAGGCACCGGATGAAATGCAGGGTGAGTCGTTCCGTAAACTGGTGGCCGGAAAAACTGATAAATGGAGGGATGCTGTCTACTATACCTATTATGAATACCCGTCAGTGCATATGGTAAAAAGACATTACGGAATTGCAACAGAACGTTACAAACTTATGCATTTTTACTACGACATAGATGAGTGGGAAATGTATGACCTCCAAAATGACCCGTCCGAAATGAAAAATATATATGATGACCCGGAATACGCTGATGTTCAAATAATGCTCCATGAAAGGCTTGAAGAGCTGAGGAGTTATTATGGCGACAGTGATGAACTGAATGACAAATTTTTAAAAGCATACCTCGACAGGACTAAAAAAGACAATGAGAAATAAATTTGACAGGGCAAGGGCTAAGGCCCGCCCTGAAAAAAATAATGATATGAATATGGAAATTCCTGTACACCCCGATGCGAAGGCGTTGATATTTGACCTCGACGGAACACTGTCTGACTCTCTTCCTATGCATGTTGAGGCATGGAAAAAAGTAGGTGAAAAGTATGGATTTGAGTTTGACCCGCAAATTGTATATGAATTAACCGGACGGCCGACTATTGAGTTTGCAAAAAGGATCATTGAGGTATACGGCATTAAAGCAGACCCGCAAAAGATGGTAGATTTGAAACTGAAAACTTTTTGGGATTCGGCTGACCTTATTAAATCGCATAAAAAGGTAACAGATATTGTAAAATCCTGTTACAAAAAATTACCTATGTCTGTTGGTACGGGAGCAGGAAGAAAAAGTGCAGATATACAGCTTAATGCAATGAAAATATACTCCTGCTTCGACTTTATTGTAACAGCCGATGATGTGGAAAAGCATAAACCCGAGCCTGACACATTTTTAAAGTGCGCCAGCTTAATGGGTGTCAGTCCGGAGTTTTGCCAGGTTTTTGAAGATGGCGAAATGGGTATCATTGCAGCTGAAAAAGCCGGTATGATAATTACTGACGTAAGGCCTTATTTAAACAACAGATAAAATTAATATGCAAAAAGAGGGTAATCTTTCATCAGGTCATGTACCTTATCCCCCACTGCATTTATTAACTGTTCATTTTCAAAATCTGCAATTACCGAATCGATTAGCTCTACTATCACAGGCATCAGATCCTCTTTCACCCCTCGTGTGGTTATCGCCGGGGTGCCAACTCTTAGTCCTGATGTCTGAAATGGTGAACGGCTGTCAAATGGCACCATATTTTTATTTACCGTGATCTCTGCCCTGACAAGGGCATTTTCAACCTGCTTTCCGGTAATATCAGGAAATTTTGTCCGAAGGTCAATCAACATTGAGTGATTGTCCGTGCCTCCTGAAATCACCTTATATCCGCCATCCACAAAAGCTTGTGCCATTACCTGTGCATTTTTCTGAACCTGAAGCTGATACTCATTGAATGACTCTGTCAGGGCCTCTCCGAATGCAACAGCTTTTGATGCAATGACATGCTCCAGCGGACCACCCTGCTGTCCGGGAAAAACAGCCGAATCGAAAAGCGACGACATCATTCTTACAACACCGCTTTTGGTTGCAATCCCCCACGGATTGGGAAAATCTTTACCCATCAGAATTATGCCCCCGCGCGGACCTCTTAATGTTTTATGAGTAGTGGATGTAACTACATGTGCATATTCAAGCGGATTATCGAGCAACCCTGCAGCAATCAGTCCGGCAGGATGGGCCATGTCTATCATCAGCATGGCTCCTGCTTTATCGGCAATTTCACGCATCCGTTTATAGTCCCACTCACGGCTGTATGCAGAGGCCCCGCCGATTATAAGTTTTGGTTTATATTCAAGGGCGAGCGACTCCATCTCATCGTAGTCAACCAGTCCGGTATCCTCTTTTACCCTGTAAGCAACCGGTTTATATAATATCCCTGAAGAATTTACAAGAGACCCATGCGAAAGATGGCCTCCGTGTGACAGATCAAGTCCGAAGAAGGTGTCTCCAGGCTTCAGAATAACACTTAAAACGGCAGCATTTGCCTGTGCCCCCGAATGGGGTTGTACATTTGCCCACTCTGCATCGTATAATTTTTTTATTCTGTCAATAGCCAACTGCTCTGTCATGTCAACAAACTGACAACCGCCATAATACCTGTGACCCGGATAACCCTCTGCATATTTATTGGTCATTACCGAACCCATAGCTTCCAAAACCTGGTCACTGACAAAGTTCTCAGAGGCTATAAGTTCAATACCTCTTAACTGCCTTTCTTTCTCTTTTTTGATGATGTCAAACACCTGATTATCACGTTCCATAACAATTTTTTCTAAAAATAATGGCCAAAGTTAATATATTTTACAGCGCTTCATTCCTGAATTCCTAAAGAAAAAGTGATTATTTTTGAACAATTATTATTGACATGAACAAACACCGAAATATGCGGCCGCCTCTCTTAAGTGCATTGTGTATTCTGACCTTCGCAGGCAGCGGCATTGCCTTTCCCGGTTATTTTACAGCATCTGTTTTTTTTGAAAAATTCAGTGAATTTATTATTGAATACTCATCATTGCACACAACTGAAAAAATATCACCTGAATATTTCACGATCCTGATGGTTTTGTATGCTGTTTCACTGGCCGGTGCAGTGCGGATGTGGAAACTTCACAGGGATGGTTATTTTTTGTATATGATTGCACAGACAGGTATTCTTTTCATGCCGGTTTTATGGATTGACTGGTATGCATTTTCGGTTACCAATGCAGTTTTTACAGCGGTTTTTTTTATAGGGTATGGAATTAATTGGAGGTCACTGCACTAATGTAAAGGAGAAAAAGTTAAATCAGTTTAATTACACCGGGCTGAAGCACCGGTGCTGTGAATAAAGGACTTAAAGGCCGGAGATAAAACCTTTAGTCAGTGTTGCTAAAATGCCGGTAATAAAAATTATCCATGCTGATTTTTATCTGGCAGGTAAAACCCCGGTGCTATTAATAACAGATAAAAAAAATTCTCTTTTTTACAGTTTTAAATCGTAAAAAAGAGAATTTCCCTGACATTCAAAACAAACAGGAATTTAATTTTTATTGAAGCACTGCATTACATGCATCAAGCAATGCCTGGGCATTCTTGTTTGACGCATCGAGCGCTTTTGCCTTCTCAAGTATTTCAACCGCACTCCTGAACTCAGTTTTGGCTTTTTCCAACTCTGAAACATAAGCATCATCAGTGGTATTTAAGCTGCCTGCATTAACCTTTTCGTTAATAGCATTTATTATGGCAACACCCTGTTTATAAATATTATTTCCCTCAATTACATATACATTTGCCAAAGCAGAGGTTATTTTATCATCTTCAGGAAACTTTTGGGCACCCTCTTCAAGAGTTACCTTATATTCGTCATCCTTATTCTGCTTTTTAAGAGTTATAGCTTTATAATAGAGAGCAGTCTCAGCCCTGTAATCATTGTCAACACTCTTACCAAACAGTTCAACGGCTTTATCCAGTAATTCACCACGGTAAGCAGCAATAGCTGCATTAAAAACCAAGTCCTTATTATCCCCTTCGGCAGTGGCTATTGCCTGTTCATAACTTGCCACTGCATTGTTATAATCTTTATTCTGATTGTACACAAGCGCCTTGTATTCATGACACTTGGAAACATTAACACCGGCTTCAATTGCTTTATCCAGATACTTCAGAGCGCCCTCTGCATTGTTGGCTTTATAGGCAGCAAAACCAATATTAAAATTGATTGCCGGCTCTACCTGGATATCTCCCAGATTGTTCATCGCTTCATCATAAAGAGAAAATGCTTTTGCATAATCTTCGGCTTTCATTGCTTCATTAGCCTGATTGATTTTTTCTGCCGCATCCTGTCCAAACAGAAAAACAGGAAAAAGAATTGCAAATACTGATACAATAAAATTCTTTATCATTGCTATAATTATTTATTAATATTCTAAAAAATATTTGTTGTGTGTTTCAAAAGTAATAATAATGATCAAAAAACCTAACATTTTTTTAAATTCATTTACTCTTAAGTGATTGCAATAATCTTGCCATTTCTGAAAAATAATCATAAATAAGCTCCCTGACATTAGTGACAGCCTCATCCAAAGTCATAGATTCATTCATAATACTGAACATTCCGTTGAATGCACCGGAAGCTTCTTTATGGACACTCCCGCCGATCGCAATTACCGGTTTGTGGTATTTATTCGCGATATCTGCTACAACTTTGGGAGCTTTGTCGTTGAGGGTCTGAAAATCTATTTTCCCTTCACCTGTAACCACCAGGTCGGCCCATTTAACATACTCTTCAAAATTTAAAACAGAGAGGATGAACCTTGCCCCGGGAGTGATCTCAGCATTAAAATATGCTATTAATGGCAGGGCAATGCCTCCGGCAGCGCCGGCTCCTTTAAGTCCGGAAAGTGATTTGCCGCACTCCGATTCGAGGATCTCAGCCCAATGCCCTAAACCTCTGTCGAGCAAAGACACCATCTCCGGTGAAGCGCCCTTCTGTGGGCCAAAAACTTCTGCAGCTCCATGTTTGCCGGTAAGCGGATTATCAACATCACAGATAATCTTAAAAGATACCCCTGACAGTTGTTCAGGTTTCTCAATTCTTTCAATCTTTATAAGATTGCCGCCATTACCCTTCACGGGAAATCCTTCGCTATCAGTAAAAGAAAAGCCAAGAGCCTCGATCATACCACTGCCGCCATCAATTGTAGCACTTCCTCCTATTCCAAGCAGTATTTCTGTGCATCCGCTGTTTATAGCATCTGATATCAACTGACCTGTTCCAAAAGTAGATGTCTTCAGGGGATCAGGTTCATCGCCACTCAACAATTTAATACCCGATGCATCAGCCATTTCAATAATCGCGGTTTTACCTGAAATGCCATAGCAGGCTCTGATATTTCTTCCCAGGGGGTCTGACACCGTAATCTCTTTTTGTTTGGCATTCAATGCCCTTCTCAATACTTCACCTGTAAAATCTCCACCATCTGCCACAGGTACTTTTTTAACATCGAACTCAGGGGAGCAATTCGTAAAAGCCTCTCCTGCCACATCGGCAAAGTCGAAAGCACTTATGCTGCCCTTCATGGAATTTGGTGCAATCAATATGTTCATCTGTTTAAAATATTTTGATTAAAAAAACATGCTCCCTTCATCTTTCACCTCTTGTTACTGATATAACTCCTTTTACCTTTTTCATCTTCTGGATAAGAAATTCAAGGTGTCCTACATTATGTACCGATAACCTGAGTATGCCGTCAAATTTACCTTTTTCTGTATTAATGTTCATAGAACGCAACTGTGCCCCCGTATCTTTGGCTATTATATGGGAAATATCAGATACAAGTCCCGGCTCATCCGACCCCGCAATAAATAATGTGGTAACAAAGGCTCCCTGTCCGGAGCTCTCTTTCCACTTAGCTTTTACAACTCTGTAGGGGAATCGTTCTTTAAGCTGGATTGCATTGGGACAACTATTGCGATGTATTTTTATGCCGTGGTTAACTGTTACAAATCCAAATACTGAATCGCCAAAAACCGGATTGCAACAACGGGCAAGTTTGTAATTTACATTTTTCAGGTCATCATCAATTATCAGATAATCCTCCCCGTCCCCGGCAGGTTCTTTCACTATCTTATCCTGAACCAGTTCCTCAATCCTGACGGAACCTATTTCAACAGCTGTTTTGTCAGTGAAGGCAGACTTAACATCAAGGGGGTCAATTTTTCCTTTTGCCAATTCATAATAGAAATCTGCTGCAAGCTTAAATTCATATTTTTTCAGGATCTTCCTGATTGCATCATCATTAAGTTCCAGTTTCCAGTTTTTAAATTTCCGGATCAGTATCTCCCGTCCCTGGGCTGACACTCTTTTCTTTTCATCGCTCAGGCTTGCCTTTACCCTGCTTTTTGCCTTTGTGGTGACCACAAAGTCGAGCCAGTCAATTTTAGGTTTCTGGTTATTGGAAGTATCAATCGATACCTGATCGCCATTTTTAAGTTTATACCTCAGGGTGACTTTTTTACCATTCACCTTCCCGCCAACACATGTATCACCCAAATGAGAATGTATCTCATAAGCAAAATCAAGCAGTGTAGAACCGGCCGGCATCTTCCTGAGATCACCTTTGGGAGTAAAAACAAATATCTCGTCACTATATATATTCAGGCTGAAATGGTCAATGAAATCAACGATATTCAACTCAGGGTTATCAAGTATCTCTCTGATTCCTGCGAGCCATGAATCAAATCCTGAACTGCCTTTTCCTCCTTTATATTTCCAATGCGCAGCAAGGCCTTTTTCTGCGATCTCATCCATCCTCTTTGTACGGATCTGCACTTCAACCCATTTACCCTGCGGACCCATAACTGTAGTGTGCAGCGATTCATATCCGTTCGATTTTGGAATTGTGATCCAGTCGCGCAACCTCTCCGGATTTGCCTGATATTGCTCGGTAACTACAGAGTAGACTGTCCAGCAATCAGCTTTTTCGTTTTCAGGCACTGAATCAAGTATGATCCTTATCGCAAACAAGTCCATGACTTCATCGAAAGACACTTTCTTATTGTGCATCTTATTCCATATCGAATATATCGATTTGGTCCTGGCTTTCATGGAGAAATCATAACCGCGTTCCTTAAGTCTCTTCTCTACCGGTTTCACAAATTCAGCAACAAAACGTGACCGCTCCAGTTCATTCACCTTAAGCTGTTCGGTGATATAATTGTATTCATCAGGCTTCTGATATTTCAGGCACAGATCGAGCAACTCCGAATTAATGGCATATAATCCCAGTCTGTGAGCTAAAGGTGCATAGAGGTGTGATGTCTCATTGGCAAGCCTTTTGCGGGTCTCAATGTCATATAATTCCAGGTTTCTCATAACCTGCAGACGGTCTGCTGTTTTTACAAGAATAACGCGGACATCGCCGGCAAGAGCAAGCAGCAGCTTCCTGTAATTCTCTGCATGAATATCGACAGTATCTGTTCCCAGGGCATTGATTTTTGCCATTCCGTCAAGAATGGAATATACACTGATCCCAAATCTTTTTACAACATCCTCTTCAGATACAGGCTGCTCAATTCCAGCATACATTATATTATGCAATACCCCCGTTATGACAGAGTCGGGTTCCAGTCCGATCTCAACTGCAATAATAGAGGCCACGTCCAGTGAGTGGCTTAGAATAAACTCTCCTGTTTTGAATTTTTTATCTCCAATTGCTTTCCTTGCAAAATGAAAAGCCTCCTCAAGCTTATCGAGTGATCCGGTATCCCAGTTTACCCTGCAATATTCCTTTAACTGTTCATAGCGGCTGACAGCCTGTTGGTGTATATCCATCGCCTGACACTTTGAAAAAAAAAGGCTGCTTACAGGCAGCCTTTAAATTATACTTTATATACTATAAATTACTCTGCCTGAGTTTCGTCGACAAACTTACGCTGACGAAGTTCCCTGTCAAGCATAAACAGACCGTTGCCTTTACCCTGACCTTCGATCAACTTCAGGTTGTCAAGAATTTCAGTTGCATTGGCCTCTTCTTCCACCTGCTCGTCAACAAACCAGGTTAAGAAACTTCTGGTGGCATGATCACGTTCCTCGATCGCTATATCAACCAGATTATTA
>CAZBWK010000081.1:0-18779 GCA_964495655.1 uncultured Prolixibacteraceae bacterium
TGTACGAATGGGTCTCTTCTGATACAGTGCGAACTGTTTTATCATTTCAATTCGTTCCCTCATTGCTCACTTTCCTGGCAACCTTTTCATTAATTGCAGGAGGGGGATTCCTGCTGATATTACTGCTAACATTTATCACCGGCAGGGTATACTGCTCATATATCTGTCCGCTGGGAATATTGCAGGATATTATTAACCGTATTGCAAGACAATTCTCGAAGAAAAAAAGATTTTTCAGGTTCAAAAAAGGATATCCGGTTTTGAGATACACCTTTCTGGGTATAATGATATTGGCTCTTATTTTAGGCCTCGGCTGGATAACAGTCTGGCTTGATCCGTACAGTATAACCGGCCGTGCATTTACTTATCTGCTTAAACCCCTTATTGTCTGGGGCAATAACAAGATTGCAGTCCCTTTGTTCCACAGTATGGAAATCTATTCTTTCTATCGCCATAACCTCTTGCACCCATATATTATGCCGGTTATTTTATCCCTCGCCGTCATCGTGGCTATAGGATATTTTGCATGGAAAAGAGGCAGATTGTTTTGTAATACTATTTGCCCGGTAGGCTCCTTTTTGGGGATTGTATCAAAATTTTCCTTATACAGGGTAAGGTTTGACAAAAATAAATGCACCCGTTGCGGTAAATGCGCAGGTGTTTGCAAAAGCGAGTGTATTGATATAAAAAATTATTCTGTCGATAACTCACGTTGCGTTGTGTGTTTCAACTGTTTAGATATATGTCCTGAAGCAGCTTTGTCGATGAGGCCGGCTTCAAAGCCGGTGACTACAGAATCGTATTCAAGTGCTGCCGGAGCTGGTCCGGTGATTGATGGCAGTAACAGGAGAAAGTTGCTTATAACTATTCTTGCATTACTTGCAGGCAACCGGATTTATGCACTGAAAAAAAACAGAATGCCTGACAATCAAAAGGATCTGCTTATAAATGAAAAAGAGCATCCTGTCGCTCCTCCGGGTGCAGGTACCATAGAACGGTTCAATAAAATATGTACAGGTTGTTCACTATGTGTATCTGCTTGTCCAACAGGAGTATTACAGCCTGCACTTACTGAATACGGACTTGCCGGGTTTATGCAACCTCACATGGACTATCTGACCAATTACTGCAATTTTGATTGCACTAAATGCGGAGAAGTTTGTCCGACCGAAGCAATACTGCCTCTTTCAATTGAAGATAAGCATATTACCCAAATAGGAAAAGCTTTTTTTATCAAACAAAACTGCATTGTTTATACCGACGAGACAGATTGCGGTGCATGTTCGGAACATTGTCCGACAAAAGCTGTAAAAATGGTACCATACAAAAACGGATTGCTGATACCTGAAGTGGAACAGGATATATGTGTAGGCTGTGGTGCATGCGAACATGCCTGTCCGGTCGAAGCCCCGTTTAAAGCCATCTACGTAGATGGCAATGCGGTCCAGCAGTTTGCGGAAAGACCTGTCATAAAAGAGCTAAAAGAGCAGGGATCGGAGGAAGATTTCCCGTTCTGACAGCATGCACCCGTGTTTGTTATTTCAGAATTCTTTCTTATTCGGAGAAATGAACCCTGCCATAAGCTGACACTCATATATATTATGGTTTTAAAGCCGTTAAGAGACATTTACCTGTTCAATCCAACCTGTGAATATGCGACAGCAAACGGGCATACATCCTGGATGCCCAACAAGCTCCTGACAGACATGGAGAAGGATATGGCAACACTGCCTCTGTTCTTTGCCAAACCAGACGACATTGTTCTTGTAAAACAGATTCCGCCATCTGATTATACCAAAAAGCTTAAATTAGTCGGTATTGATGCTCCTCAATTTATTTTACCTGAAAGGTTGTTTAATAATATAAATCTGATTACCAAAAATACAGGCTGGTTATTACCTTGGGGTTGGAGTCCTTCGGCACACAGGTTTTTATCACCTTTAAAGCAATATTGTTCAGAAGAATTTATCAATTCTCCTGTTTCTGAATGGACTGCAGAACACCGGGAGCTCTATTCAAAAAAATTTGCTCTTGACGTGCAAAAAAATGTCATTCCCAAACTACCTGCGAAAATTATGCCTCCTAAAAGGCTGGAACCGGTAATTTGCAGCAGGGAGGATGAGATCAGGCTGCTTATCCGGAAATGGGGTAACCTCCTGATCAAAGCTCCGTGGAGTACATCAGGCAGAGGTATTCAGCCTGTCACCAGGATACCTGTTGTCAGTCAAGTGTGGAAAAAAATCAACGGAATGATAAAACAACAGGGTTATGTAATAGTGGAGCCATTCCTTGATAAAAAAATGGATATGGCGCTTCAATTCAAAATAGCCGGGGGCAAGATAACCTGCCTGGGCATAAGCCGTTTTTTCACGGACCAAAAAGGACAGTATCAGGGTAATTATCTGAATGGCTGGTCATATGATACAGACAGCGAAACTGCCTCCTTTGCCGACTCTCTCCCCACAATTCTGACAGATCCTTTAATTGAAACGCTTGAAAATTCCGGGTTAAGCAGACTTTACGAAGGACATTTTGGGGTCGATACACTGATATTTTGTGCTGACAACCAGCTTAAAGTTAATCCATGTCTCGAAATCAACTTCAGATATAACATGGGACTGCTTTCTCTTAACCTCGAAAAACTTATTAAATCTGATAAAAAAGGGACTTTCAGGATATCTTATGATAAGCGATACTCCTTTTCTGAATTTACACAGGAGATGGAGAGAAGATATCCGCTGGTACTGAAAGACAGCAGAATTGAATCAGGATTTTTTCCGCTGACCCCCGCGCCGGAAAAATCAAAATTCGGTGCATATATTTTAGTGGAATGAACAGATTTTTGTAACTTTATTTGATACAAAATTTAATGAGTAATATTTACTTTATGGAAAACTCAGATAACCAAAATCCTAAACCCAAAAAAATTTCCGGCAAATTTTACAGTCAGGAATTAAATAAACTTCAGATCGAACTGGTCAAGCTTCAGGAATGGATCAAAATAAAAGGATTAAGAGTGATTGTAATCTTTGAAGGACGTGATGCTGCAGGAAAAGGCGGGGTCATTAAAAGGATCACACAGGTATTGAACCCCCGGATCTGCAGGGTTGTAGCACTTGGCACTCCCACAGAACGGGAAAAAACACAGTGGTACTTTCAGAGGTATGCAGCTCACCTCCCCGCAGCCGGGGAGATGGTCCTTTTCGACCGGAGTTGGTATAACCGCGCCGGGGTTGAAAAGGTAATGGGCTTCTGTACTAATGATGAGTACTGGGACTTTTTACGATCATGCCCGAATTTTGAAAGAATGTTAATACGTTCAGGGATCATTCTTATAAAATACTGGTTTTCCGTAAGTGAAGAAGAGCAGGAAAAGAGATTCAGAGACCGTAATTCAGATCCTGTCAAAAGGTGGAAACTAAGTCCTATAGACCTAAAATCAAGAGAACTATACGTGGAGTTTTCAAAAGCAAAAGATGAAATGTTCTCTTATACTGACACAAAACTGAGTCCCTGGTTTATGGTTAATGCCGATAATAAAAGACGGGCACGGCTAAATTGTATCCATCATCTGTTGTCTATGATTTCTTACGAGGATCTGACCCCCGACCCTATAACCCTTCCTCCCCGAAAGGACAGCAAGGGTTATGTAAGGCCTCCCATTAGTGAGGTTACTTATGTACCTGAAGTATATTAATGCCAGTTACTTTATACCGTAAAATTATCTGATAAATTAATCAGGATTGTACTTCGGGGCAACTTCCATAAGATCCAAAACATCATCAATCCCAAAAAATGAGGTAGCCCCGTTCTTTGTGGTATTCAGGGCCCCCGCGGCATTCCCGAACCGGAGAGCATCCTGAAGAGATTTACCATTGAGGTAATAGTGAAGGAACCCGGCTGAAAAAGCCATACCTGAACCAATATTGTCAACCTTCATCACCTTGTAACCCGGATCTGTAAACATTCCTTCATCTTTATGGAAAGCCATAACACCCTTCACACCGCGGGTGATCAGTACTATTTTAACTTTATACTTACCGGCCAGAGCTTCTCCAAAATCAACTAAACCTTTGCAATCCAGATGGAGTTTACCGATCAGAAAATCAATCTCTTTCTCCTTGACCCTGACAATGTGTGAACATTTCAATAATTCCTCAACAACCCCGGCATTAAAGAAATGTTGAAACAGTTTAAGATCAAAAAACTTTATTGAGGCAGGAGACTCTTTAATAAGCTCCCTTATTGTATTTTTAGAAATGCCGAATCTCTGGGGCAACAACCCATAAAAAAGACAATCAGCGCTCCTGGCAAGCTTAAGCGCTTCACTTGTAAATTCAATATGATCAAAAGCTACATCGGTGGGTACATTATAAACAGGTTCATCATTTTCGTCGAAAGTAATATTCACCACACCTGTTGGAAAAGCTGAATCAATCTGAACATTATCTGTAGAGATTCCAAGCTCGCCTAAACGGCTAAGAGCAAGTTTGCCGAGATCATCAGCCCCTAGACGTGACAACAGGAAGCCCTCTTCGCCGAATGAATTACACCTGAAGGCCATGTTTGACGGTGTCCCGCCCAATATTTTACCTGCAGGCAGGATATCCCATACTACTTCTCCGAATGCAACAATCTTTTTATTCATTGGTAATATTTTCAAAAGAACAAAAATAACGATAAATCAAAAAGTATCAAGCAACATGCATAAAGGTTATAATTTGTGAACGGCTGTCAAACAAATTTTTATATGCTATGCAGAAAACTGATCCAGTCTACTGGCGTCCAACCGCAAAAATATAAAAAGTAAAACAGTAAATGCCCAAAGAGATGATCCTCCATAACTAAAAAACGGCAGGGGGATGCCAATCACCGGCATCACACCGATTGTCATTCCTATGTTTATTGCGAAATGAAAAAACAGAATTGAAGCCACTGAATATCCATAGATCCTGGAAAAAGACGATCGCTGTCTTTCTGCCAGCAGGACTAATCTGCTCAACAATGCAATAAATAACAGAATAACTGTAAATGTGCCGGCAAATCCCCACTCTTCGCCTACAGTACAAAAAATAAAATCGGTACTCTGTTCCGGAACAAAATTGAACTTTGTCTGTGTCCCGTTTAAAAATCCTTTCCCCCACACTCCCCCTGACCCTATGGCAATCTTGCTTTGATTAACATTATAACCCGATCCGAGCGGATCTGCATCAATTCCAAGTAGTTCATTTACCCTTGCCCTGTGGTGTGGTTCAAGCAGATTATAAAAAGTATAATCAACAGAGACTGAAAAAAATACAGAAATAATAAATATTGATACAATTATTATATAATTCTTTAATTTGTTTCTGATACTATATACCAATACAACTATTCCACCTCCCACTAAACAAGTCATAAGTAGTAACTCGCTGCTGATATTTATGGTTGTCAATTCATTGATCCCTGCCAGAATAAGGTATAAAGCAGGAAATACCAAAACTGATTTTCCAAAAGATTTCAGACCCGGATTAAATATAAGCAGAGTTATAAGAAGCACAAAAGACAGTAAAAGAAACACCGTCAATCCTGAATATAACATCGAAAGTATAAATAAAAGCACAGCAAAGGATATAAAGAACAATACGATTCCTGAAAGTCCTTCCCTGTATAGCATTAAAACCAGAGAAAAATAGACTAATGCAGAACCTGTATCATTTTGCAGATAAATCAACAACACAGGAATTAAGATCAAAATAGCAATTACAAACAATGATTTTGATTTGTTTACACGGAATTTATAAGTACTCATGTATTTAGCCAGAGCCAGACTTGTTGCAAATTTTCCGAATTCCGAAGGCTGTAAACTAAAATCCCCAATTACAAACCAGGATCTGGAGTTATTTATTTCTGTTCCTGCAATCAGTACAAGTATCAGCGAAAATATTACAACAGCGTATATTATATATGAAAAAAATACATAAAAATTTGACTCAATCAAGAGGATCATAAAAGCAATTAACAATGCAGCAATTATCCAGATAAGCTGTTTCCCGTAACGCTGCGAAATATCAAAAATAGATTGATGATCAGGATCATAAACCGCTGCATAGATATTTATCCATCCGGCTAATACCAGAACCAAAAAGATAAATACACTTAACCAATCAATATTTGTCCACAAACTATATCTTTTAGACACACTACCTGGGTTGATATGGATTTAATAAATTTGCTTCTATCATTCTGCTTTCCAACCATTTGCGATTGTCTGAAATGAAGCCTGTAAGATACTTCTCAATTATCAGACTGGCAATGGGGGCAGCGTATCGTGCACCCCACACACCATTCTCTACATATACAGAGACTGCAATCAAAGGATCATCTTTAGGGGCAAAGGCCATAAAAACTGAGTGGTCAGACCCGTGCGGATTTTCTGCTGTGCCGGTCTTTCCGCACACTGCAATACCCGGAATATAAGATAAGGCTGCTGATCCATATGGCCCTATTGCCTCTTCCATCCCCTGCACCGCAGGATCAAAATGCTCCTTTGAAATGCCTACATAATTCCGTATTTTATAACTATTGTCAATTGCCCCCTTCTCTATCGACTTAACGACATGAGGAGTATAATAAAAACCTCTGTTGGCAACTGTAGCAGCATAATTGGCAAGTTGAAGAGGTGTGATACCCAACTCACCCTGACCGATAGCCAGTGATCTCACCGTCATTGCATTCCAGCGTCCTTTGCCATAGATCCTGTCATAATATGACTCACCGGGAAGGCTGCCGGCCGACTCACCGTTAAGGTCAATTCCAAGTCTCTTCCCTATACCGAAATCCATGACATGCTCACGCCAGACATTGTAACCCTCTGCAGATGTCTGATATTTATACAATATTGATCTGAAGGTATTCCACATAAACGGATTACACGATTCGCGGATTGCCTGAACAACGTTTAAAGGTGAAACATGGTCGTGGGTGCACCGTATTGGATAAGATGCCCGGCCGGAGCAGGAGAAATATGTGTTAGTCAGTATTGCCCCTTCCTGTAATCCAACCAGGACATTCAACACTTTAAATGTTGAGCCGGGGGGATATTCAGCCTGCAAGGCCCTGTTAAAAAGAGGTTTTAAAGTGTCTGCCAGCAAAGCAGAATAGTTTTTGCTCCTAATTCTTCCAACCAGAAGTCCCGGATGGTATGCCGGGACGCTTGCAAGAGCAAGCACTTCGCCTGTTGAAGGTTCTATGGCTACAACACTGCCCCTTTTATTCTGCAGAAGTTGCTCAGCATACATCTGAAGGTCTATATCCAGAGTTGACTTTAAATTACTCCCGATCTCGGGAAGAATATTTTCCTCTCCGTCAAGAAATGATGTTTTGATCCTGTTATGTACATCAACAAGATATTTATTTATCCCTTTCTTCCCCCGGAGCCATGTTTCATAAGTCCTTTCTATTCCACTCTGTCCGATATAATCTCCCATGCTGTAATAACTGTCTCTGCCCAGATCCTCCCTGCTTACCTCTCCGACATAACCAAGCAAATGAGCTGCAGCCGGATAAACATATTCGCGCAGTGTTCTCGACTGAGTATGAAATCCGTTGTACTTATATATGATCTCCTGGAGTATGGCATTAGTTTCCGGTGGTATCTGCTTAACGAGCGCTGACGGTTTATAATATGAATATTCTTTAGCCTGCTCAATGCTACGGATGATCTCGTCTTTGGTGACATCCAACAGATCGCACAGATATACAGTGTCGAAGTGAGCCATTTCACGCGGAGTGATCATCAGGTCGTATGCCGGCTTATTAAATACAAGCAATTTATCATTACGGTCATAAATAAGTCCCCTGGCAGGATACTGGACCACTTCCCGCAAAACATTATTGGTGGCATATATTTTATAAACAGGATCAAGTATCTGGATACTAAAAAGTCTGATTACAAAGACTAACCCTGTTAAAACAAAGACACCAATAATAACATAATTCCTTTTCGAAAATGTATCCACACTATTCTACTTCCTGAAGATTATAAACTGACTCAAAACTATAATAAAAATTGAAAATATTGAGCTTAATATAACACGTAAAAGAGTATTAAAAAAGCCGGAGAAAGAAAAAACCTCCAAATAAAATAATATAAAATGGTGAATCGCTACAATAATGGAGGTATAAGTTAAAAACCAGGAAAATTTATTCTGTAAAAGACCAGGGAAGTTATCAATTTCATCACCACGAACAGAAATGATCCTTATAACTGCAGGCCTGATATAAGCAACGAACACCGATGCAGATGCATGTATACCCATACTGTTTGAGAAGAGATCAATGGTTATCCCGATAAGAAATGCAAGTATCAGCAAGGCATAAGCAGGAGTGTTAACAGGTAACAGAAGAATGAATAATATATACATGAACGGATTGATATACCCGCTAAACTGGACCTGGTTCAAAATCAGGATCTGGATCAATACCAGAAGAATAAACATTACTGTATATTTAAAATAGCTGCTAATCATTATGGGCTGATTTTTTCCAGTTCCCAAACTTCATCCCTGTCAGGATTGTCAATAACCTCCACATAAGAGAGGGATTTAAAATCGGCACCCAGGGCAAGTGTTATATTATAATAATTATCCCCGTCAGCCTGGTGAAAATCACCTATAGTTCCAATAGTTAACCCTTCCGGGAAAATGGCAGAAAATCCACTTGTGACAACTGTGTCACCCTTAGCAATATCAACGTGTATCGGTATTTCCTTTAAGCTTGCTGTCCTGTAGTCACCACTTTCCCACACCAAAGACCCAAAATAGTTATTCTTCTTAATTTTCGCAGAGATACTCCAACGGCCGTTCAGAACAGACATTGCCAAAGAATAAGAATCAGAAACTTTTAAAGTTACACCAACTATGCCATTATGAGTAATAATAGCCTGGTCAGGTTTAATTCCATGCTTTGCGCCTTTATTTATTGTAATATAATTAAAAGGTCTGTTTACAGAATTATTTATTACCATTGCTGAAGTATATCTATAAATACCACCCTCTGCATCAATGTTTTCTATAATTTCATTTACTTCCAGGGGTTCCCGGCTATAGCCTGTCAATGACCTTAACCTGGTATTTTCCTCAGCAAGCAGTTTATTGATCCGTGCAAGACGGAAGTAATTTTTCACAGTGATAAATGATTCATATACCGTCCCGCTAACCCTGTTGGCTGTATTCAGGTACATTGCCTTATGGTAGGCATTATATTTAAAAACCAAAGCAATCGATATTGCCTCGAGCAATAAAAAAAGCACAAATGCATAGTTTTTAATAAAATACCTAAGCAGGCTTCTCATATCAAAAAGAAAAAAATCTGAATCCTATCGTATCAGGAATGAAAATTTATCAACATTCTTCAATGCAATTCCGGTACCTCTGACCACCGCTCTCAGTGGATCTTCAGCCACGTGAAATGGAATACCTATTTTATCTGACAATCTCTTATTTAAACCTTTAAGAAGTGCTCCGCCACCTGCCAGCCAAATTCCCTTTGCCACAATGTCAGCATATAATTCAGGAGGGGTCTGCTCCAGCGTGTTCAGGACAGCAGTTTCGATCTTGGAAATGGATTTTTCCAGGCAATGAGCAATTTCCTGGTATGAAACAGGTACCTCCACAGGCAGGGCGGTCATCTGGTTTGGCCCTTTCACTATATAATCGGCCGGGGGATCCTTTAGCTGCGATAATGCTGAACCTACATGTATCTTGATCTCCTCTGCAGTCCGGTCTCCGATCTTGATATTGTGCTGATGGCGCATATATTCCATTATATCGGCGGTCAATTCATCTCCTGCAATACGTATAGATTTATTTGCCACTATTCCGCCAAGCGATATAACTGCAATTTCGGTGGTACCACCACCTATATCCACTACCATATTACCTTCCGGAGCTTCCACATCAATTCCTATCCCCAGGGCAGCCGCCAGCGGCTCATAGATCATGTAGACCTCCCTGCCACCGGCATGCTCGGCAGAGTCTCTGACCGCACGGACTTCAACCTCAGTGCTTCCGGAGGGAATACAAATAACCATCTTCAATGCAGGGGAGAAAAATCTTGATTTGGGATTGATCATTTTGATCATGCCCCTTATCATCTGTTCAGCTGAGTTAAAATCAGCAATAACACCATCATTCAAAGGCCTTATTGTCTTAAGATTGGCATGCGTTTTTCCCTGCATCTGCCTGGCCTTCTCTCCAATCGCCACTAACTTTTCAGTTTTAAGATCAATGGCAACTATTGATGGTTCGTCTACAACTATTTTATCGTTATGTATTATTATCGTATTGGCCGTTCCCAGGTCAATAGCTATTTCCTGCTGTAAAAATGAAAATAATCCCATGGTAAATTATATCTAATCGATCAATGTTTAAAATGCCTTCTGCCGGTAAAGAGCATTGCAATTTCAAATTTGTTACATGCATCTATGACCTCCTGGTCACGAATACTCCCCCCCGGTTGAACTATATACTTAATTCCGTATTTTTCAGCCGCCTCTATACTATCACTGAAGGGGAAGAATGCATCCGAGATAAGTACTGAATCATCAACCGACACCCCTTCCTTCAGGCTGAACCGGGGTATAGTGAGATGTCTCAGGCTGTCAAGACGGTTGGGTTGACCCATCCCGGCGCCGGTAAGCCAGAATGAACCGTTTTCAGTTTCAGAGACAAGAGCAATGGCATTACTTTTTAAATGTTTACACGCAACCACTCCAAATTTTGCAAGATTCATTTTTTTCAAATCAAACTGCCTGACTGTAACATTTACAAAACTGGTATCCATTCCTTCATCCTCATCCTGCACAAGCATACCTCCACTGATTGACCTGTATAATTTCTCCCCGGTGATCTCTTTTTTCACAGGATTGACTAATAGCCTGAGGTTTTTCTTTTTTTCAAATACTTTAAGTGCATCTTCGGTAAAACCCGGTGCAATAATTATCTCAACAAATTTTTCCCCAAACCATTCAGCAATCTCTTCGGTGACCATGTCTGTCAGACATATAATACTCCCGTATGCGCTAACCGGATCACCTGCCCAGGCAAGCTTGAGAGATTCAATGATATTTCCGGTTACAGCAAGACCACAGGGATTAAGATGCTTAATTACTGAAACTGCTACTTTTTTATCAATGTGCTTGACCGAATGAAAAGCGTCACATGCTGATTTCCAGGCAGCGTCTGCATCAAGCATGTTATTATATGAAAGCGCCTTCCCCTGTAATACACTGGCATCAGCCAGAGACTCATCCCTATTAACATTGTTTAGCTTATAGAATGTTGCACTCTGATGCGGATTTTCACCATAGCGTAAAACATATCCGCTATTAAGGCTGATCCTTTCTGCCCCGATAACTTTATCCTTATTGAAATAGCTGAAAATAGCAGCATCGTAGTGGGATGATACTGAAAAGGCCCTCGCAGCAAACCACTTTCTGTCTTCAACTGAAAACACTCCGTCGTTTTTATTTAACATATCAAGCAAAGGGAGATATTCATTTTGTGAGGGCACAATGACCACATCTTTAAAATTTTTTGCTGCTGCCCTGATAAGCGATATTCCTCCAATATCTATCTTCTCGATGATTTCCTGCTCAGATGCACCTTTGGCAACAGTATCCTCAAATGGATACAGATCAACAATAACGAGGTCTGTCTCTGGTATATCATATTCTTTTAACTGGCTGATATCTCCTTCATTATCCCGACGGGTCAATATACCTCCGAATATTTTCGGGTGGAGTGTCTTTACCCTGCCGCCCAGGATGGAAGGATATCCTGTGAGGCTTTCTACTGAGGTAACCGGTATTCCCGACTCCTCAATAAAAGATTTGGTGCCTCCGGTACTTATTATATTAATATTCAATTCATTTAACCTTCGAATGACGGGCTGAAGGTTTTCTTTGTGATAAACAGAAATTAACGCAGTCTTAATTTTTTTATTATCAGCCATTTATTCGTATTTAAAATTTTGTTTACAAAGATAAAAAAATCAACTTATAACTTATTATAAATAATTAGCTTTAGTATTATATAATTCTAAAAAACATTCTGCCGATCCCGAGATAAATAAATAACCCTAAAATATCATTCATTGTTGTTATAAAGGGGCCTGTAGCGAGTGCTGGATCAATTTTAAATTTATTCAGAACCATAGGGATTACCGACCCGAAGACAGAGGCAAAAATAATCACAATGAACAGAGAGATGGACACAGAATATGTAAGGTCCATATTTCCCTGAGTGATAAAATTATACAAAAATATAAGCGCAGCAAAAATGGATGCTGTAGCCACCGCCACCAAAACCTCTTTTATCAATCTATGACTGGCAGATTCAATATCTTTGACACCACTGGCTATGCTCTGAACAACAATAGAAGATGACTGTACTCCGACATTACCTGCCATTGCTGCGATCAGAGGAATAAAAAAGGCAAGCTCTGTCACTTTGCTCAGCTCTGTTTCATGAGATCCCAGCACCAGTGCACCCAAAATACCCCCCATAAGCCCTATCAGCAACCATGGAATACGTGCATTTAACAGTTTCCATACATTATCGCCCGGCTCGACATCTCCGGTAATACCGGATATCATCTGGTAATCCCTTTCTGCCTCTTCACGAACAAAATCGATAACATCGTCAAAGGTAATGCGCCCTTTAAGACGCCCGGCATCATCTACTACCGGAATGGCAATAAGGTCATATTTATCCATTATTTCGGCTATCTCTTCCTGTCGTGTATCAGTATCGACAGTTTTCACATCCTTATTATAGATATTTGATATCTGGGTATTAGTGGGATTAAGGATAAGCTTTTTAAGAGAAAGTACTCCTTTAAGCTTCTGTTCATCATCCACTACATAAACATAAAAGATCTCATCCACCTCTTCAGCCTGCCTGCTTATCTCTTTAAGACATGTTGCCACAGTCCAGTTCTCGTTCACTGATACCAGCTCTTTAGCCATAATACCACCGGCACTGTCTTCATCGTACTCAAGAAGATCTGCAATATCCCCGGCCTGTTCTGTATCCTCTATCTCTTTAAGCACCTCCTGTTGCAACTCCTCGTCCAGATCTGCAACTATGTCGGCAGCATCATCCGAATCCATATATTCAATGAACTTCGTGGCAATCAGCTCAGGAGGAAGCACGTTAAGTATCTTTTTCCTGTTGTTTTCAGGTATTTCCACCAATACGTCCGAAGCCTTTTCATCCTCAAGAAGCAGATAGATATACCTGGCCTCATCCAGGTTAAGATCATCCATTATCTCTGCAATATCAGCAGGATGAAGGGGGTCAATCAACAGTTTCAGCTCCTTCTCATTACTGAGTTCTGTCAACTTCCTGACCTTGTCTATAAATTCCCTCGTAATTTCAAATTGCATAATCCGGTGATTTTTGATGTTCAATAATTTCTGTCAGCTCAATAAAATCATCAACAGACAGCTGTTCAGGACGTTTTTCTGCAAATTTTCCAGGTATTTCAACACCGGGCACATTTAGCGAATTTCTCAACATTTTCCTTCTTTGTCCGAATGATCTTTTAACAATTTTAAAAAATAACCTTTCATTACAGGATAATGGTTCTGAACCTTTTCTTATTAATCTGATCACGGCAGACTGAACTTTTGGGGGAGGAAAAAATACGTCAGGTGGTACGGCAAACAGGTAGCTGGTATCATAAAAAGCACCGGTCAGTACACTTAAAATACCGTAAGTCTTATTACCGTGTAAAGCACTAATACGTTCTGCCACCTCTTTCTGAACCATACAGACAACCTCAGGTACGCGATCCTTAATTTCCAGGATTTTAAAAAAAATCTGAGAGGAGATATTATAGGGGAAATTGCCGATAATACAAAATTCACCCGGCAAAAAAGATAAATCCCAGGTTAGAAAATCTGCGAGAAACAATTTTTTTGAAAGAGGGGGAAATAATTCTTTTAAATATTCGACAGATCCCCGGTCAATCTCTACTGCATATAAATTGATATCATTACGCTGAAGCAAAAAACGGGTTAATACTCCCATCCCCGGTCCTACCTCTACAATATCAGGTACAACAGCGCCGAGATTGTCAACAATTTTCCGGGCAATATTCTGATCTTTTAAAAAATGCTGACCTAACTTTTTTTTGGGCCGGATAACAATCATTATCTTCCGTATCGCTCATTTCCGATTGATCACTTAGTTATAAAAAAACCAAACAAATTTATATTTTTGTGGCGTATATAATTACTTTTACCGGCCCTAATTTTGCTTCAGGACAATAAAAAAATCCAAAAGGTTAAAAATCAGGGACCTGTTTGTTAAATATTTTGGATTTGAAAAATTTTATCTATAAAGCATTAAAGTTTTTTATCTTCTTTACCCTGGGAGCTTTCTTGTTTTGGTTGATATACAAAGACCAGGACATAGAGCGAATTAAGTCTGTACTGAAAAATGAGGTAAATTATTTCTGGGTTGTTGTTTCGTTATTTATCGGATTATTAAGTCATATAAGCAGGACTTTGCGATGGGGTCTCATGATAGAACCGGTCAGTCATAAACCAAGGTTTACCAACACCTTCCTTGCAGTAATGGTCGGGTACCTGATGAATCTTGCCCTTCCAAGAATGGGCGAGATATCGAGATGTGGCGTACTGGCCAGGAACGAAAAGATCTCTTTTACAAAACTAATTGGCACAGTGGTGGCTGAACGCGCAGTAGACATGGTGTCGCTGCTTTTTTTGCTGACAGTGGTAATAATTGTACAATTCAAAGAGATGTTAAGCTTCATGCGCAGCAATCCTGAAATTGAATTAAAAATATACTCAATAATTTTTTCTCCGTTACTTGTAGCGGGAGTGGTTGTGATTATCGTTGCAATTATAATCTTCCGAAAAACTTTAAGGCACACTCTTTTTTATAAAAAGATCTCAGGTATTGCGGCAAATCTTAAAGAAGGATTCATATCCATCGGATCAATAAAGAAAAAAGGCTGGTTCTTTTTTCACTCTGCCCTTATATGGGTACTCTATTACCTGATGCTGTATGTTGTATTTTTCTCTTTCGGCTTTACGAAACATTTAAGCCCTGTCGCAGGTCTCACCACCTTCGTCCTTGCCAGTTTTGGAATGGTTGCCCCTGTACAGGGAGGCATCGGAGCATGGCATTTTATGGCCATTGAGGCATTAGCCCTGTATGGCATAGCAAAGTACAACGGCATAATATTTGCGTTTGTTGCCCATACATCAATGACAGTAATGATGATCATCCTCGGGTCCGCCTCTTTGATAATACTGCCATTTATTAATCGCAGAAATGCTAAAAATGCCAGTCCGGCTGTTTAAAAAGCAGGATAATGACAAATAAATTGTTTGTCCATGAACACTGAATTGTTTATTTCGCGAAGACTGTTTTTCGAAAGTGATAATAAAAAATTTTTATCCTATAAAATTATCAGAATTGCCCTGGCAGGTATTGCCCTCGGCCTTGCTGTTATGATTATATCCGTATCTGTCATAACCGGTTTTAAAAAAGAGATAAGAGAAAAGGTAATCGGTTTTGGTTCACACATTCAGATAATTAATTTTGATTCCAACAACTCCTATGAGACTCAGCCTGTTTCTAAAAATCAGTCATTCCTTGAAGAATTAATACAACTCCGGGGTGTAAAATCAGTCCATCCGTTTGGTACCAAACCCGGCATGATCAAGACAGATGACAATATACAGGGGATTGTATTTAAAGGAGTCGATGAAAGGTATGACTGGGAATTTTTCAGAAAAAATCTTGTGGAAGGCACCCTGCCTGAGATCAATGATACGGCACGCAGCAACCAGGCGCTTATTTCCCAGCAGGTTTCTAAATTATTAAGGTTAGACACAGGAGACGCTGTAGTGCTCTATTTCATAAATGAAAATGAAAGCACTCCACGGATGCTGCAATTAAAAATAAGCGGACTTTACCGGACAAGCCTTGAAGAGTTCGATAACATTTTTTTAATCGGGGATTTACGCCAGATCCAAAGGCTCAATGGCTGGGATTCAAATCAAATAAGCGGATTTGAAGTATTTATTGAAGATTTTGAAAGGATATCTGAAACAGAGCAAACTATAAGAAATATAGTGCTTGACTACAGCAGGGAAAATGATGCCATTCTGCGCACGACCAATATTACCAGAGAATATCCGCAAATATTTGACTGGCTTTCAATACTTGACATGAACGTATGGGTCATTTTAATTTTGATGTCGATGGTTGCAGGGTTTAACATGATATCAGGACTGCTGGTTCTTATTCTTGAACGCAGCAGAATGATAGGGGTGCTGAAAGCTCTGGGAAGTCGTGATAAAAGTGTGAGACGGGTATTTCTTTACCTTTCAGTTTTTTTAACTACCCGGGGAATGATCTGGGGAAATGTAATTGGCACTGTATTAGTTCTGATACAATACTTTTTTAAAGTTGTAAAACTTAATCCTACTACTTATTACGTGGATTTTGTCCCGGTAAATTTCTCAATATTACATATCTTATTACTTAATGCGGGTACTATAATTGCAACCACATTGATGCTGGTAATTCCAAGTTACTTTGTGTCTAAAATATCTCCTGATAAAATAATACGTTTTGAATAACTGATCAGTCGTAGAAAGCCCATGAAAATCCCATTCTGAAGGTCGTCCGGTTCATTGGATAATGAGGGGTTGTAAAATATTCTTTATTAAGAAAAGAGGTGCCCACATTGATTACCTTAAAAAATATCCTGGTCCTTTTTAATCGTAAATTTACATAAGCATCCAAATAGGGAAAATCTCCAACTTTTTTATAATTCTGCAGGTAAAAAAGACCTGTTGAAGGATCATATTTATCGGCATAATATTCTGTAAAATATCGCAGGTCAATGCCAATTTGGGTAAATAACACTTTTGAAACAACAAATTTATAGTAAGAGGACACAAAAGTTGAAAAATCAGGCAGATGTAAAATATCTTCATCAGAAGATTTTTGCCAGAGCAGCCGTGTACGGAAATGAAAATTTCTGTAATTAAAATCCTTATCTGCATAAGCTGACAATACCAGAAGCTGTCCGTTGTGCTGTGCCGGGGCGCCTGTAGTATCATTATACACGAAATTATTGATAACTGCATAATTTCCGCCAAGCAGAGTTTTACGAGCCGGTATCTCGATATTGGCCTTTACCGTCATACGTTGTTCCATTTTCAGGTTCTGCTGCCACCTGATATGGTTTGAAAAAAACTGTTCCTGAAAATAATCAGGTACAATATTCTCAATCTTTCCGTCGATATAAAAAAAAGAAGTTGAATCTCTAAAGAGTGTCAGAGGCTTTGTGACCACAGCCGACAGTTCAGTTTGCCCTGTATTCCGGCCAACCAGGAATACCCTTCCTTCGGCATTCCACTGCCAGAAGCGGCCTGTCTGCCTGAATATTCCTCCACCGGCATAAACATTTGAATACTTTTTCAACCTGTTAGAATTAGTACCACCCGAGATTCCGGGTGAGGCAATTCTTGCAAATTCCTGTCCGAGAAAAGCTCGTTTACCAAAACTTGCTTTACGGTCAGGATTTTCGTACTGCTTAATCTGGATAATATTTTTTACCATCCCGAACCTTATCGAATCCTTAGTATATTCAGGACCGTAATAGTTTACCGGGAAATAGGTATTGGTACTGTCCTCTTCATTGACAAACTCTTTGGAATTGCTTTGAAATTCAAAAGAGTATAAAATGCCGGCAAAAGGTTTGAAGACTTCGACAGAATCATTGTCTGCTTCATTTTCAGGATCCGGGATTATATAAGATCCAAATTTATATTCTCCGGTTGTAAAAATATATGTACTTCCGAAACCAGATCTTGAAGAGACAAGGTTCACATTTAAAAAGTCTGAATCGTCCTCATCAAATATCAGCTGATCTTCTGTAAGACCTCCATTTTCATTATTTTTAATTGAAGAAGAGATAAATCCTCCGTGGATATTTAGCTCATCTTTATTAAAATTGGAATAAAGAGAAACAGAATTGTTGTTGGCAGCCTGATTTTTATATTGTCCCATTGACCGTGCCTGATCAAATCGAAAGGCAAAATTCAAATATGGGTTAATATTTTGGGTATGGAGTACATTGAATCGAGTTTCATTTTTCCTTGACCTGTTTTCACTCTGGGTAAAATCGAGCAGTGTATATGGTGTACGCGTATTATAATATTTAAGTTTTCCGGGTGTAAGCAAGTATGCTTCCCGGCTTCGCAGGAATATAAAATCGATATCTGACTCTCTGCCAAAAAAGTCATTATTTTGATAAGGGGTAGCATAATTTCCAATATAGGCAGCTGATATAACATCCTTAAATACCGGATGATAAATATGAAAATGATCCTGAAGTGTATCAAGTTTTACAGAATCCTTAAAAGCACCATATCCTGCAAGGTGCCAGAGTTTGATAACAGGATCAATCTTTTTTTCATCTCCGGGGGATCTGCCTGACACTTCCCGGCCCGCCCTTCCGGGCTGGAGTTGTGCCATTGCATTATAATCAATAATTACTGTTAAAAGAGCAAAAATTATTATGAGCTTATTTTTGTGCATATATCATCACCAAAGCATTAGCAAATCTAAAAAAAGGATAATAACAGTCGCTAAAAGTAAATAACTTTTCACGTTAATTAACATCATTTTCAAAAAAAAGGCCCATGCTCATAAGAACACGGGCCTGTATAATATCGGCAGCGGCCT
>CAZBWK010000082.1:0-18499 GCA_964495655.1 uncultured Prolixibacteraceae bacterium
TGACCCCCTGCTTGTAAGGCAGGTGCTCTGAACCAGCTGAGCTATGCTCCCTTTTGTTTCAAAAAGCGCTGCAAATATATAAGGTATTTTTATTTTACAAAAATAATTTACAAAATTTCTGCTACAACAAAGGTGCTGCCTCCGAAAAATATAAAATCTTCTCTTCCTGCATTATCCCTGGCTGCTCTGTAAGCCCCGGAAACCGTGGAATAGGATTTGCCTTTGAGTCCGTACCCGGAAGCTATGGACTGCAGCTTATTTTCATCCATAGCCCTGGGAATATCTGATTTTGTAAAATAATAATCTGCATCTCCCGGTAATAATCTGAGTATTTTATCGTGATCTTTATCGCTTACAATGCCAAAAACTATATGGAGCTTTTTGTACGGTGTTTGTCTTATCTGTTTTACCACCTCTGTAATGCCATCGGCATTATGTGCTGTGTCGCATACAATCAGAGGATTATTGCCAATCACCTGCCAGCGCCCCTGTAAACCTGTCATTTCCTCAACCCTGCTGAGACCGTCATAAACATTCTTGTCCTTGATTCTCCAACCTCCTTCCCTTAAAATATCAATCGCCTTTAAAACTGTTAGCAGGTTTTTGTGCTGATACCTGCCCTTTAGATCAAGGCTTAAGCCGGGGAAAACAGGTTGGCCATTCTTTTCTGCTGAGACTATCTGACTGCCATCAATATCAGTCAGTGCATAGTTCACTTTATATTCATTTTCAGCAAAAAAGATTTCAGAGCCTTTCTGTATACTTTCACTTGTAAAAACCTGCCTTGGACCCTCACCGGCGGAACCTATAACAACAGGTACTCCGGGTTTAATTATCCCTGCCTTCTCACACGCTATGCTCTCTATTGTATTGCCAAGTAAATCAGTATGGTCAAGACTGATGTTGGTGATGATGCTGACTTCCGGAGTGATTATATTGGTTGAGTCAAGCCTCCCTCCCAAACCTGTCTCAATAACTGCTATATCGACATTGTTCCTGGCAAAAAAATCAAAAGCCATTGCCACTGTAAGCTCAAAAAATGAGGGATTAATATCGTCCAGTACATCTTTATCTCGGATATCCTCAATCCACCTTGTCACGGCAGATTTGCCTATTGGCCTGCCATCTATCCGGATCCTCTCCCGGAAATCTTTCAGATGAGGAGAAGTGTAAAGCCCGGTCTTATACCCTGCTTTCTGCAAGATGGCTGAGAGCATGTGGGATACAGAACCTTTCCCGTTGGTTCCGGCTACATGTATTGTTCTGAACCGGGAATGCGGATGTCCATATAGTTCATCAAGACGGTGTGCATTATCCAGATTATTCTTGTATGCAGCCGGCCCTACCCTCTGAAACATCGGAAGCCGGGAAAATAAAAATTCAAGTGTCTCTTTGTAATTCAAATTAAAATTTAATAATTATTAACCGGTGCAAGTTTATTAAAATTTAGAATCGTGGAATACAAATCAGGTGAAATTATTTACTTTTAGAAAATTTTAAATATAATACTATGTTAAGCAAAACCAGTAAAAGTAAAATTTTCATTCTTGACACTAATGTAATATTGCATGATCATACTTGTATTTACCAGTTCCAGGATAATGATATCATATTGCCTATCACGGTTCTGGAAGAACTGGATAAGTTTAAAAGAGGTAATGACCTGATCAATTACCAGGCAAGGGAATTTGTCCGTGTACTTGATGAAATAGTTGGCGACGAACTTTTTAACGGTGGCAAATCTCTGGGCAAGGGTAAAGGAAAACTTCGAATTGAAACCGGAAAACCATTTTCAGAAGCTATAAAATCCTCTTTCCGTGAAGATATTCCTGATCACCGTATCCTTGCAATAGCAGAATATACAAAAAACACTTACCCCAAAAGGAAAACTATCCTGGTCACAAAGGATATTAACCTTCGAATGAAGGCCAAATCCCTTGGTATAATTGCAGAAGATTATAAAACAGACCAGGTAACCGATGAAAATGTACTTGATAAAACAATAACCACTTTTGATAATTTTGACGATAGCCTGATAGCATATTTATATGAGAAAGGATCTTTAGCTCAGGAAGAGGTAAAAAAAGAATTCAACCCTGAGGCAAACGAATGTTTTATATTTAAAAGCAACAGCTCAAGTGTCCTTGCACGGTACAATCCGAAAAGCAAAAGAATCATCAGAGTTGAAAAAAAGCCTGCTTATGGTATTAAACCCCGAAACGCAGAACAAACTTTCAGCCTCGATGTACTGATGGATCCCGAACTTAAATTAATTGCCCTTACAGGAAAAGCAGGAACTGGCAAAACACTTCTTGCCCTTGCTGCTGCAATTGAACAGCACAACATTTTTGACCAGATACTGCTGGCACGGCCAATCGTGGCTCTGAGTAATCGCGACCTGGGTTTTCTCCCCGGAGACGCTTCAGATAAAATAAATCCGTATATGCAACCTCTTTTCGATAACCTGTCAGTAATAAAACACTCTTATAATCCACGAAGCAAGGAATACCTCCAGATCGAAGAACTCCAGAAAGAGGACAAACTGGTAATTACACCTCTGGCCTATATCAGGGGCAGAAGCCTTTCTAATGCATTTTTTATTATCGATGAAGCCCAAAACCTTACACCTCATGAAATAAAAACGATAATAACACGTGCAGGTGAAGGGACAAAAATGGTCTTCACAGGTGACCTGCAACAGATCGACTCTCCATACCTGGATATGAAATCTAACGGACTTGCTTATATGACTGACAGGATGAGGAACCAGGAGATATTTGCTCATATAAACCTTGTTAAAGGAGAGAGAAGTTATCTTGCAGAACTGGCAAGCGATCTGCTCTGATAATTGCCTTTATTCAGCTTTTTTCTAACTTTGCATTTATTTAGAATGATTTTAAATGAATTACTTTGGGAAAAAAGCTGCATTTTATACTCTGGGGTGTAAGCTCAATTTTGCAGAAACATCTTCTATTGCAGAATCTTTCAGTCAGACGGGATTTGAACTGGTAGATTTTAAAGAGGAAGCGGATGTTTATGTAATTAACAGCTGCTCAGTCACCGGTCAGGCCGAAAAGGCTACCAGGAATATTATCCGGCAGGCAGCCAGACGCAACCCGGAGGCTTTAATAATTGTGGCAGGCTGTTATTCACAAATCAGCGCCGAAAAACTGGCGAATATGGATGGGGTTGACCTTGTTCTGGGCACACAGGAAAAATTTATTATCCCTCACGTTCTTGGCAATCTTGAAAAAAGAGAAAAGGCAGAGATCATGACTACCTCTCTTCCCGGAATAAAAAATTACCATAAAGCCTCTTCACTGGCAGACCGTACAAGATGTTTCCTTAAAATACAGGACGGATGTGACTATTATTGCTCGTATTGTATCATCCCCTACACAAGAGGAAGAAGCAGAAACGACTCTGTTAAAAATATTATTGCCGAAGTTCAAAATGCCATCAATAAAGGATTTAAGGAGGTTGTTCTTACAGGTGTCAATATTGGAGACTTTGGAAAATCAACAGATGAATCTTTTATTGAACTTTTGAAAGAAATTATAAAAATGAAAGGTCTTAACCGGGTTCGACTGGGCTCAATAGAACCAAACCTCCTGAAGGATGAAATTATTGAGCTGGTTGCTGACTCAAATATCATAATGCCTCATTTTCATCTCCCCCTGCAGTCAGGTTCCGATACTGTCCTTAAGCTGATGAAACGCAGGTATACTGCAGAATTATTCGTCTGCCGTGTAGAACGAATACGGGAATTAATTCCGGATGCCTTCATAGGCGTGGATGTTATAGCAGGCACAAATGGAGAGAGTGAGTATCTGTTCAGGGAATCTTACGAATTCATTAATGGACTGGACATATCACAGCTCCATGCTTTTACATATTCAGAACGAAGTGGCACTCAGGCTCTGAAAATCCAGGGGAAAGTCGATATGAAAGAACGCAAAAACAGAACTCAACAATATATTAAATTATCAGATGAAAAATTAAATTCATTCTATAACAGACACTTAGGGTCTGTACATACAGTGCTGTTCGAATCAAAAACAGATCATGGAAAAATAAGCGGATTCAGCGAAAATTATATTAAAGTAGAAATACCATATCAAAAAAACCTGATAAACGAACTTGTCAGAGTAAAACTACTGTCTGTCCAATCAAATGGCCATGTGTCTGCAGACATTATTTAACCTTAATTTTTTTTTTAATATGATTGATTATCAAAACCTTTGTCAGAATGTCAGAAAAATTGCAAAAGAAACTGGAAACTTCATAAGAAAAGAGAGAGATCAAATTACAAAATCTGACGTAAAGCTTAAAAGCCTTTCCAGTCTGGTTACTTATGTTGATAAATCAGCTGAGTCGCAGATCGTGGAACAGTTAATTAAATTAATCCCTTCAGCCGGATTCATAACAGAAGAGGGAACGGCCTCCCACTCTGATGAAAAATATAAATGGATTGTTGATCCGCTTGACGGAACTACTAACTATGTACACGGCATTACCCCGCATTCGGTAAGTATCGCTCTTATGGAAAACCGGGAACTGGTTTTAGGAGTTGTATACGAAATAGGCCGCGATGAAATGTTCTATGCCTGGAAAGAGAGCCCTGCATTCCTAAACGGCAAACAGATCAAAACATCAACTAATACAAAACCAGAAGATACACTTATCGGAACCGGTTTCCCTTACTACGATTTCAATGTAATTGACAGATATATAGCTTCAATGAAACATTTAATGGAACATACACGCGGAATTCGGCGTATGGGCTCTGCAGCTGTTGATCTGTCTTATGTTGCTGCAGGCCGCTATGATGCTTTCTACGAACATGCTCTTCATGCCTGGGATGTGGCAGCCGGAGCATTTATACTAAAACAGGCAGGTGGAATTATAACCGACTTTAACGGAGGTGATGACTGGCTGTTCGGAAAACAAATAATTGCATCCAGCAGTAGTTTTTTTGAAAAATTTTATCCCGTTATTAACAAATATTTGGGTGATAAAGATCTGCTGCATCCCTGAAGATATTTTTACCGGTGATCAATCGATTTTATTTAAAAAATTTAAATAATAGTTGTATTTTTCACCTATAATTTACATTATAGTATTCTCAAAATGGCCGACAAAGAGATATTTTTACTAAAACAACAAATACTGCAGCTCGAAGAAAAAAATTTCGACCTCGATGCCTGGAAAAACAGAACCCTGATCTTTCTGGAAAGGATATTTGGGAAAGACAGCACTAAATTAAAGAT
This sequence comes from uncultured Prolixibacteraceae bacterium, assembly GCA_964495655.1. GTDB lineage: Bacteria > Bacteroidota > Bacteroidia > Bacteroidales > Prolixibacteraceae > JAAYJR01. Next base: position 5,271 of record CAZBWK010000082.1, read on the forward strand.
GATCAAAGACTTACATTATGATTATTCAAGCTGGAACCTGAGAGACACAGCTGCATCCGGAACCGGCAGGGATAAAGACCCCGTAAAAATTCAGGCCGGGGAGATACTTGGAGCGATCATTACTGAATTGGAAAAGCTTGGAGTGCCAAAAGAAAAAAAGGAAAAACTCAAAATCCAGGAGCTACTGGAAGATGAACTTACCGGAAAAAAAATAAAAGAACTGGAGACATTGATCAATTCTGAAGATCCTGACAAGGCAGAAAAGACGGCAAAGATCCTTGAAGGTATTGGCATCGAAAGCCTGGCACTTACAATAGCCAAACTCCTAACTTCTTAAATTAATAAAATGCCTGAAAACCCTAAAGTCGCAATTGTAATCCTTAACTGGAACGGTAAAAAACTGTTTGATACCTTCCTTCCGTCTGTGATTGAAAATTCTCAAAAAAATAATACCAAAATATTTGTGGCTGATAACGGCTCTGAAGATGACTCTGTAGATCACCTAAAAGAGAGATACCCCCAGGTTGACATTGTTAAACTGAAAAAAAATTACGGGTTTGCAGGCGGCTATAACCGTGCCTTAAGGAATATAACTGCAGATTACTTCATATTGCTTAATTCTGATGTGGAGGTATCCCGAAACTGGATGGAGGAGCCTTTAAAACAACTGGAAGAGGATAAAACCATAGCTGCAGTGCAACCCAAAATTCTTAGTTATAAAAAACGTAATGAATTTGAATATGCCGGAGCTGCAGGTGGTTTCATTGATAAATTCGGATACCCTTTCTGCCGTGGCAGATTGTTGAACAGAATGGAAACTGATAATGGACAATACAATAAAGAAACTCCCATTTTCTGGGCAAGTGGAGCCTGCATGTTTGTCAGAGCCTCTCTGTTTTATAAAATAAATGGATTCGACGATGATTTCTGGGCACACATGGAGGAGATCGATCTTTGCTGGCGCCTGAAAAACCGGGGGTATAAAATCATCTATCAGCCTAAAAGTGCGGTATATCATCTGGGGGGAGGTACCCTGCCATATAACAATCCCCAAAAAGTTTACCTAAACTTCAGAAATAACCTTTTCATGCTTTTTAAAAACCTTCCTGATCAACAGTTTCACCGGATTCTCTGCATTAGGATCATACTCGATTATGTGGCTGCTGCAAAATTTATTTTCGGATTGCACCTGGTAAGTTTTTATGCCGTCATTAAAGCACATATATCTTTTTTAAAGCATCTGAAAAAATTAATATCTAAAAGAAAAGAGCTTGTAACCAGCACTATAGCAAATGATCATCCGGAGATCTACAAAAAAAGTTTAATGTGGAAATTCTTTATAATGAAGAGATACAGGTTCTCTGACCTGAACTTCACTCCTGAATAATTTTTTGTTTTTAAAAATATCCTTTTTAACTTTGTAATGATTTTAATGCAATGGGGGTGCCTTAATATGAAGGGCTGAGATCATACCCAATGAACCTGATCCGGATAATGCCGGCGAAGGGAGGGCAAAAGGGATTCGTCCCACTTCCATTGGTTAGTTTAATAACCAAAATTTCTAAAAAATGAAACGTTTAAGTATTTTTCTGCTTTGGCAGTTAATGGTTATTGCCGTCTGGGGGCAATATAACCTTGAAGGAGTTATAACTGGCAACGGAGAACCTTTGCCGGGAGCTACTGTTTTATTGAAAAATACCTTTTATGGTGTCTCTGCCGGTACCGACGGCAGATTTCAGTTTAAAAACCTCAAAAAAGGCGAATATGCTCTTGCTGTCTCTTTTATAGGATATGAATCACAGGAGGTTACAGTAATGGTACCATCACCTGAGATTGTACAGGTAGACCTTAAATCTGCTCCGGTCCTGACTGATGAAGTGCTGGTAACCGCAACACTTGCGGGCACAAAAACTCCCGTGGCTTACACTAACCTCAGCAGCGAAGAGATTGCCGGACGAAACATGGGACAGGATATACCTTATCTACTGCAGTTAACTCCCTCGTTTGTTTCAACGTCAGATGCAGGCACAGGTATCGGCTATACCAATTTCAGGATAAGGGGAACTGACATGAACCGTATAAATATAACAATGAACGGTATTCCTCTCAACGATGCAGAATCACACGGAACCTGGTTCGTTGATCAGCCTGACCTTGCTTCATCGCTTGAGAATGTACAGATCCAAAGGGGTGTAGGGACATCTTCCAATGGTGCAGCGGCATTTGGAGCTACTATAAACCTCATGACAAATTCACTGATCAGAGAGCCGGTGGCTGAGTACAAAACTGCAATGGGCTCATTTAATACCTGGAAAAATACAATTTCAGCATCAACCGGACTGCTAAATGATCATTTTTCGCTCGATGTCAGATTGTCAAAGATCTCATCCGACGGCTATGTGGACCGTGCCTTTTCTGACCTTAAATCAATTTTTATTTCAGGTGGCTATTATTCTGAAAACACAATTATTAAAGCAAATATTATATCAGGCCTCGAAAAAACCTACCAGGCGTGGCAGGGTGTCCCCTCTGTCAGGCTGAATGACGATCTTGAAGGAATGCAACGATATGGGGAACACTGGCTCTACTCACCTGAAGAGACCAGCCGTATGATCAATTCCGACAGCCGCACTTACAATTACTATACATATGAGAATCAAATCGACCTTTACCAGCAGGATCATTACCAGCTGCACATGTCTCATAAATTTAACAGGAGACTGAACCTGAATACATCTTTTCACTATACCAGGGGGAAAGGTTATTACGAAAATTATAAGCCTGATAAAGATCTTGAGGATTTCCTGATACCGCCAATAACTATAGGGAATGAATCGGTGGAATCGACCGATATAGTATATCGCAAATGGCTTGACAACCATTTTTACGGACTCACTTTCTCATTGAATTACCAAAAAGGAAAGGGCAACTTTGTACTTGGAGGAGGATGGAATACATATGATGGTGACCATTATGGCAATGTTGTTTGGGCAAGATTCCTGGGGGAGGCAGATTTTAATCATGAATACTACCGGAATAACGGATTGAAAAAGGACTTTAACATCTTTGCCAAATATAATTATGATTTGTCTGAGGCTGTAAGCCTGTTTGCTGACGTTCAATACAGACATATTAACTATAGCCTGCAGGGAATAGACGATGACCTTCGTGACATAACCCAGGTTCACTATTTTAACTTCCTTAATCCCAAGGCGGGTATATTTGTCAAACCGGCTGTCAATCATGAATTCTATCTCTCACTCTCTACAGCGAACCGTGAGCCTAACCGCACAGCATATATAGATGCTAATCCCGCATATGAATCTCCGGTTCACGAAACACTTAATGACTGGGAAGCCGGCTACAATTATGGTTCATCTGGCTTTACGGGTGTAGTTAACCTCTATTATATGTCCTATAAAAACCAGTTGATACTTACAGGTGAAATTAATGACACCGGTAACCCGATGATGGTTAATATCGATGATAGTTACAGAACAGGTATCGAGTTGCAAAGCGGATTTAAAATAACTCCCGGGCTTGAATGGAAAAACAATTTCACTCTGGGCAGAAGTAAAATTAAAGATTTTACAGAGTATGTGGACAACTGGGATACAGGAGAGCAGTCTGTCTTTGAACATGGCGATACTGATATAGCATTTTCACCTGACATTACTGCAAACAGCACGATTACATTCGAACCTTTCAAAAAATTATATCTCACACTTATATCAACTTATGTCGGCAAACAATATATTGATAATAGTTATGAAAAAGACCGGAGTCTGGATCCATACTTTGTCAATAACCTTAAAGCCGATTATTCCATATCAACAGGTTGGTTCAAAACAATAAACTTCCATTTGATGGTCAATAATCTGCTTAATGAAAAATATGAGAGCAATGCCTGGGTTTATTCATATATCTATCAAGGCAAACGCTATAAAATGGACGGATATTTCCCGCAGGCAGGAAGGCATTTTATGATTGGAATTGACCTGAAATTCTGATCAGGACTTCTCTTTCAGTATGACCTGGCCCTCAATCTCTACCAGCAACTTCTCCCGGCAGATGTCTGCGACCAGATAAACTGCCGGGAGATTGCCATAGTATGATCTGAAGATCTTTCTGATTTGTCGAAAATCATCCCTGTTCTTTATATATATCCGTGCATGTCCGTAAACAGGCCTGAGCCCTTTGTCGCCGATCTTTTCAAGTAACTCGTCAGAGTATAATTTTTCAATATTTTGAATTGTCACTTTTGTTTGTTCTGCCGGATCACCCTCCGACACAGTCTTTTCTCCTCTTATCGATGCTGTGCCGGAAATAAAAATCAGCTTCCTTCCATACAACTCAAGGTAACGTGCTCTTTCAAACTTAGGAGTTGAGCTGCCGGAATATTGAACTTCATCAAGTACTATTTTGCTATACTGATGAGCAGCTTTCTGAAGTGGATTATTCAAAGACAAAGTTTTATGAACAGTTGATTTAACTGCTATAAATTCGATAATAACCCCTCCGTAATCCATACCTATCCCGGTGGCAGAAGGATATCCCATACTGGTGAAATGCTCTGCGTAAAACCCGGATCTTACATTATTAAATACCTGATATCTCTGTTCTTCTTCCTCCCTGCCGAGGATATTTTCAATGTAATTCCATTGTCTGACAATCGTATTGACAGGGAATAAGGCCTGTTTGAGCAACCGTCCAAAGGATGAAAAGGCTTTTTCAGCATTCGCCCGGCAACAATTTCCGGTATTATCCTGAACACTTCCGGCCAGCACCACTGTATCCCCTCTTCTGAAAAGAACAGCCTCCCCTCCTTCATGTTCAATAACACTAAACTGCCAGAGCGTTGTGTCGTAATAAAATACCTCAACGATAATATTCCCTTCAAACGGCGCCTGAGCAATCAGGCTGAAAACAACGGGCCACGAAAAGGTGCCGGCAACTGCCTTACTGATATGCTTCTTTAACTGTTGATAATCGCCTGCACCGCTTATCCCGGCAAAAAAGTTAAGCCTGAATATTTTTTTCCCTTCATTAATATGTTCCAGCTGTTCAAGGCAATCGCTTAACTCCTCTTTTACTGAAGCATACTTTTTAATGGGTTTAATATATATATGATCGCCGTTTAAAAAATACATTTAAGCCTTTGATACTGTTGACACTGACATCCAATTATTAAATCATTTAAAAACAAAAAAATATATTCTTAAAAGGAACAGAATATTCAATACAATTTATTGTTTATCCGGGATACAAATATGTAAGTTTTTTTTTAATCAGACATTATCGATATAATCAGCGCCTGCCAAAATATCAGGAGTTGACCCTGTGCCTAACCTGACAGCACCCAGACTGACCATTGTAACAGCATCGGTCCACGTACGGATTCCTCCGGATGCCTTAACTCTAATTCTTCCTGCTGCCGTTTTTGACATTACTTTTATAACCTCAGGTGTTGCTTTTCCCGGGCCAAAACCTGTAGATGTCTTTACAAAATCTGCCCCTGCCCTGATTGACAATTCACAGGCTTTTACAACCTGTTCAGGGGTAAGAAAACCTGTCTCCTGTATTACTTTAACCAACACACCGCTTTTATGTGCAGCATCAACGACCGCCTTTATATCTTCAACTACGTATTCATAATCACCACTAAGAAACCTTCCTATGTTCATAACCATGTCTATCTCATCTGTGCCATCACTAATTGCCTGATATGCCTGGTATGCCTTAACAGAAATTGAATCCGCACCATGTGGAAAACTTAACACACACGATACTTTTACCCCGCTGCCATTCAGTAATTTTTTTGCCAGCCGTATATCACATGGCCTGACACACATACTAAAAACATGGTTTTCTATACATATTTGTGAATGCTTTTGAATGTCTGCCTTTGTGTATTCCGGCTTCAGGACAGCATGGTCTGTCAACCGTGCAATCTGCTCTCTGGTGTAAACAGTCTCTTTTTTATTCATCCATCTCTTTTAAAATTTGTTCAACCTGTTCATTTGTTTTCATAAGCTTGTCTTTACATATCTTCAGAAGAGTCGAAACCCTCTTAACCTTTTCTGCCAGCTCATCAACATCAAACTCCTCATTCTCAATTTTATTAAGGATCTCTTCTATTTCAGTAACAGCCTCCTTATAAGTGATTTTCTGTATTCCCATTATACTCTTTTTTTATTATTAAACTATTTGCCTTTCCATCAGAAAAAAATGTCTCCAGCTCATCTTCAATATTTACCTGATGAACTGATTTTACAAGCTTTCCCTTACTGTAAGTTACACTGTACCCTCTTTTCATGATATTTTGGGGATCTAATAAACTGATTGCCCTTTCATTTAAATTAATCCTCTCATTCTGCTTTGTTATATACTTAGCTGAATTATTCTTTATCTGGCCGGCAAGTTGATCCAAACAGTGATATTCCTTACTCCTGATCTCATTTACCAGGCTTTTCAGACTGGCACTTTTCCTTGTGATGAACTTCTCAGCGTTATGTGTCCTGAATGAAACAAGTGATTTCATATCATGCCTGATACGATTCAGTCTCTTCTCCAGTTTATAGGAAAACTTGCTTACACCATATTGCATGTTATTTCCTGTTCTCATCAGGGATTTAATCTTATTTACTATAAAATCATTTGTCAGGTATTCAAGTTCTTTTGCGTAATTCTTCAGTTCCAGCTGTCCTGACTCTTTTGCATCGTCTGCTGCCCTGACCAGCCTTTCTTTCATATCAGTCAATATATCAAAAAAACGTTCTGCTCCGCTAATAAAGAATTCAGCCACGGCAGTAGGTGTTTTCAACCGGGTATGAGCAACAAGATCAATAATTGTATCATCTTTTTCATGTCCTATTCCTGTTATCACCGGCAGAGGAAACTGCGTAATATGAAATGCCAGGTCATAGTTGTCAAAACAGGCCAGGTCAGCTGCTGCCCCGCCTCCCCTGATGATGGCCACAGCATCAAAATACTTCTCATATTTATAAATCTTTTCCAGTGAATTGATTATGGAAGGAACTGCTTCACTTCCCTGCATATATGATTCAAACAGGCGGATGTAAAATTTAAATCCGCTACTGTTATTTTCCAGTTGATCAATGAAATCCTGATAACCGGCAGCTGTTTTTGATGAAATGACAGCTATGGTCTGGGGAACCACGGGTAAAGACAGTTCCTTGTTCATATAAAAAATATTCTCCGCCTTCAGTTTTTCTATGATCTCCTTTCGCTGCAGAGCCACATCACCTACCGTGTATGCAGGCTCAATATCTTTGATGATCAAACTCATACCATATAATGGATGGAATTCAACCGAAACCTGCACTAAAATCTTAATTCCCTGCGAAAATGACTGTCCTGTAGTGGTTTCAAAATATGGTTTTAACATCCTGTAAGTATAAGACCAGATAACTGCCCTGGCTCTGGCAATTGTACTACTGCCCTCTCTCTCAACAAGTTCCAGATAACAATGACCACTCCTGTTTTCATTTAAGTCGCTGATCTCAGCTACTACCCATACCATTCCGGGTATTGCATTATCTAATATCTCTTTTATCCACTGGTTTAATTGAAAGAGGGTAAGTTTTTGATCCATCCGGTTTCTAATTTTTTTTGATCTTAATTGTTTCTGCCTGATTGCCAGAAACTATCTGCATAAGGTAAAAACCAGGCTTAAGGACATTCAGGTTCTGCAGCATAATTTTAGTTTCATCATTCCTTATTTCCTGATGGATCAACTTACCATCTGTCAGATAAAAGCTGATCCTGACTTTTTTATTTAAGTCTTTACTAAGTTTCTTCAGTAATAAATAGTCATTGACCGGATTAGGATAAACCATCCATAAAGTGTTAAATTCCCATGGTTTCGGAGCATTGGTTTTCAGGATATAATCAGCTATTTGCATATCAGGAATGCCATATCCAACCAATGAATCCGGATTATTATAAAGATGTGCACTCTGTTCTATTGCCTGTTTAACCTGCCATGCGGTTGCTCCGGGATTTGCTTCCCAAAGGCATGCAGCCATCCCTGCCAGTACCGGCGATGAATAAGAAGTTCCGTTACCGGTACCAATTGTACCGTCATGTTTTTGTATTACAGTATTCCACCCTGTTGCTGCAACATTTGGCTTAATGTCGCCGTCGGAAGCCGGACCGTATGATGTAAACGGAGCAGGGACTCCTTCCTTATTTACTGCACCCACCGCTATGACACTGTCGCCGTCAGATGGAGCTATAATATATTTCCATCCCTGGTTATTGCGCCCTTCATTGCCGGCACTTGCAAACACAAGAATTCCCTTTGATGCTGCAATATTTGCACCTCTGGTAACCCTGGTTGTATTCCCGTCCATTTCGGCATAAGTGTGATCCATATTGCTGTCATCGAAAGTAAAATAACCAAGTGAAGAATTGATAATATCGACTCCTGCACTGTCTGCATATTCGGCAGCTGCAATCCAGTTATCCTCCTCAATAAGATATTCTGTAAATATATCTTCAGACCTTAAAAGCAGGTAAGATGCCTTTGGGGCAGTTCCTATCAGTTTACCCGGCACATTACCTGCCATTATTGAAAGAACACTCATGCCGTGATAATGTAACTCAAATATATCATCACTGCTGCCTGCAAAATTTTTGGTACCTAAAACCCTGCCATCTGTCCACAGACTGTCAAAGGCCGGGTATTCATCAACTTTATAAAAACCCGCATCTAATATGGCTATGTGGATACCCTCCCCTTTGTAACCCTGATTATGAAGAAATTGTCCGTTAAGCTGACTGACCTGATATAATGAAGACCCGTAGGCGGCAGTATCAATCTCCAGCAGCTTACCCGGCAATATCGGATCAATAAATTTGTTACGGACACTCTTGCTGGTCATGGCACTTTTGGTAAGCTCAACCTGCATGACGAAGGGCAACTGCTTAATCTTTTCCTCAATTCCCTGATCTTCAGATCTCACAGTAATACCATTCATCCATTTAGATGAATGAACTAATGAACAACCCAGGTCTGTTACTCTCTTAATATAGGCCGGATCAACGGGAAGATCCAGTGAATCTAAAGGAATATTTTGGTTAGCCCTGCGGGTTAAAGCTCTTTCGGAAAGAAATTCACGGGGAGCGGATAACTGCCAGGAGGTGTTTCTTTTATCAGAAAAAGCAACCCAATAGAATGACTGGGCTTTTGAACCTAAACCAGTTAAAAATAAAACGGCAAATAAATTGTAAAATATTATTCTATTCATATGAACCGTTGTTGTAACAGTATAGAAAAATATAAAAACAGAGCACAAATTAATCAATTAAAGTGAACTTTAACGCATTTTTTGAATTATGTTCATATACTCTGCCGGATCCTGCATAAATTTTTCAGGATCGGGAATCGATAGTTTCTGTTTATCTAACTCCTGCATTTGTATATTGTCTATACTGTCTCTCACCTCAGGGTTAAGTAATTTGCCATTGTCATATTTAAGGCTGTAGCGAAAACCTCCCGATATATCATAGAATTTCCACTCACCCTGCCTCAGGTTATCCTGATAGTATGCTTCCATTTCCATACGCCCGTTCTCATAGAAGAGTAAAAATAAACCATTACGCTTATTATTACTTAACTTACACTGCATATAAGGTTTCCCGTCTTTGAAAAAAACCTGATACTTCCCTTCCAGTTTACCTTCAACCCACTCAGCTTCTTCGTATACTTCACCGGAAGGATAAAACTTCCTCGAGATACCATGTTTTTGTCCCCCTGCATACTTTTCCTCAGCGACTTTTATATTTTCTGAGAATAAAAGCCACGTTCCCTCCTTTTTTTCATTAACATATAGTCCCTCTGCAATTTTTTTACCATACTGGTCATATAAGTTTACAAATGCAGAATCCGAATCAGCAACATATTTCAGTCTGGCCTTTATCTGGCCACTTTCGTAAAACCTGACCCAGTCACCTGTAGGTTTACCGTCTTTAAACTCCCCTTTATACATAAGCCGGCCGTTCGAGTACTCCTTTTGCCACGGTCCCTGGCGTAACCCCTCAGAATCAATTTGATTAATCTGCGATAAAGATACAAATGGCATAATCAGGAGTAAATATGGTAGCAATGCTCTCATTTTTTATTTTATAATATAACCGGAAAATATAAAAAATATTTTGAGACAATAAGATTGTAGATTATATTTTCTTATTCCATAAAACCTCCCGAGAAAAAGTGCTAAATAAAAAAATAATGCCTGTCGCCTCTCAAATAATGTAAGGCAACAGGCAGAAGGTTATATTGTGTTTTCTACAGGTTAAAAATAAACAACCATAATTTAAACCTTATGTAATAAAAACACCAAGGTTCATTTTAAGTTTAACTATATGTTATTTGACTTCTTCAAAATCAACATCAGTTACCTCACCGTCATCTTTTGGACCGGTTTGTGACTGATTGTCCTGGCTCCCGGCCTCTGCACCTCCCTGACTCTGTGAGGCCTGAGTTGCATTATACATCTCCTGGGATGCCGCAGAAAAGACTGTATTTAACTCATTCATTGCTGTATCTATTGCAGCTGTATCCTGGTTTTTATGAGCTTCTTTCAGTTTTGCCAGTGCATCTTCTATAGGCTTTTTCTTATCAGCAGGTATCTTATCTCCATAATCCTTCAACTGTTTTTCAGTCTGGAATATCAAACTGTCAGCCTGATTTAACTTATCAGCTCTCTCCTTTGCCTTTCTGTCGGCTTCGGCATTTGCTTCAGCCTCCTGCTTCATTCTTTTTATCTCGTCATCTGACAAGCCTGATGAAGCCTCAATCCTGATAGACTGTGATTTGCCGGTAGCTTTATCCTTGGCATTTACATGCAGGATCCCATTGGCATCGATGTCGAAGGTTACTTCAATCTGTGGTATACCACGTGGGGCCGGCGGAATACCATCGAGATGGAACCTTCCGATCGTCTTATTACCTGATGCCATAGGCCTTTCGCCCTGAAGTACATGGATCTCAACAGACGGCTGATTGTCAGCTGCTGTTGTGAAGGTCTCAGACTTTTTAGTCGGAATTGTAGTGTTAGCCTCAATAAGCTTTGTCATTACTCCGCCCATAGTCTCGATACCCAGAGATAAAGGGGTAACATCGAGAAGTAGTACATCTTTCACCTCACCTGTAAGGACACCACCCTGAATGGCAGCACCAATAGCGACAACTTCATCCGGATTCACTCCTTTTGAGGGATTCTTTCCAAAAAATTCTTTTACTTTTTCCTGAACAGCAGGAATACGGGTAGACCCGCCGACCAGGATCACTTCGTCTATATCACTGGAAGTCAAGCCGGCATTTTTCAATGCTTTTCTGCATGGTTCAATAGTAGCATTTATAAGTGAATCTGTAAGCTGTTCAAATTTTGCACGGGTAAGTTTTTTAACAAGGTGTTTCGGAATACCGTCAACAGGCATAATGTAAGGCAGGTTTATCTCTGTTTGTGTCGAACTTGACAATTCAATTTTTGCCTTTTCTGCAGCTTCTTTCAGACGCTGTAATGCCATCGGATCACGCTTAAGATCGACACCTTCATCCTTTTTAAACTCTTCTGCAAGCCATTCAATTATCATCTGATCAAAATCGTCTCCACCCAAATGGGTGTCCCCGTCAGTAGATTTTACCTCGAAAACACCATCACCGAGCTCCAATATCGAGATATCAAAGGTTCCTCCTCCAAGGTCAAAAACAGCGATCTTCAAATCTTTGTCCATCTTATCCAGACCATATGCCAGAGATGCTGCTGTAGGCTCATTTATAATCCTCCTGACTTTCAGTCCGGCAATTTCACCAGCCTCCTTTGTGGCCTGCCTTTGTGAATCACTAAAGTATGCAGGAACGGTTATGACAGCCTCGGTAACTTCCTGTCCCAGATAATCTTCAGCAGTCTTTTTCATTTTTTGCAATATCATTGCTGAAATTTCCTGGGGAGAATATTTGCGATCATCAATCTGAACGCGGGGGGTATCATTCTCACCTTTTACCACTTTGAAAGGTACCCTGGCAATTTCTTTATTAACCCGGGCATAGGTCTCTCCCATGAATCGTTTTATTGAAAAAACAGTTTTTGCCGGGTTGGTAATCGCCTGCCTTTTTGCCGGATCACCTATCTTACGTTCTCCGTTCTCCACAAATGCCACAACTGAGGGAGTTGTCCGTTTTCCTTCACTATTGGGTATTACTACAGGTTCATTACCTTCCATCACTGATACACATGAGTTGGTTGTTCCCAGATCGATTCCAATAATTTTTCCCATTTTACTTATATTTCGTTATTTTAAAATTGCTTAATAATGAATAAATTTTATCCTTGCACCTGGCAACCGGTTCATAAATTCTGACTGCCTGACAAGATGTTTTTTTTGATCATTTTAAATTCTGTATGGAGAATAGCAATCACTATGCCACCATTAAACTGAGCCACTATTGCGAAATTATGACACAAGTTAAGCAGTTAAATAAATATTTATCTGTCAATACCGGTGACAAAAAGGCAGAATTATCCTAACTGCTTATTTACCGCGACAATTCAAAATAATTTTATAAATTAGAGCCCTTGACAACGGCAAACCGTTTTACTATGACAAAAAAACCTTTAAGGACTGAACCTAAAAAACGTCTCTATTCGTTAGATGCACTTCGCGGATTTGATATGTTTTGGATCACCGGCGGTGGAATAATCGCGATCACAATTTCAAAAATGACCGGCCTTGACTGGCTGGAGACACAAATGCATCATGTCAAATGGGAAGGGTTCAGGTTCCAGGATCTGATTTTCCCTCTGTTTATGTTTATTTCCGGTGTAGCCATACCTTTTGCCATCAGATCAAGAATTGAAAAAAACATTCCAACCCGAAAACTTATCAGAAAAGCTTTCATAAGGCTTGTTACCCTCATTATATTGGGCATCCTCTATAACGGAACCTTTAAAAATGGTTTTGCAGATGGCAGGATTGCCAGTGTACTTGGACAAATCGGTATTGCTTATTTTTTCGCATCTCTCATATCTGTATACTTCAAATCCTTACAAAGCCTTTTTATATGGCTTGCAGCAATTCTGACTGCTATTGGTATAATCCAGTTGTTAATACCCGTTCCGGGAATCGGTGCCGGTGTACTTACCCCCGAGGGATGTATCAACGGGTATATCGACAGATTACTGCTGCCGGGAAGGCTTTAT
>CAZBWK010000083.1:0-18259 GCA_964495655.1 uncultured Prolixibacteraceae bacterium
AGTTTTAATGCATTAACAACATCTAACGACATTAAAAAATGGTTTGACTCTTTCAGAAATGATGAGCTGATGGAGATCTCCCTGACGCACCCGGACCCTGATCTGTTTTTTAAAATTTTCAGATCCGCTTTCAGGGAGATACCCGCAGCGGGAGGGTTGGTAATTTCGGGCAAAATGGTATTATTTATTTTCAGGAACGGGAAATGGGATTTACCTAAAGGAAAAATTGACCCGGGAGAGAAACCGGAACAGGCTGCTATTCGGGAAGTGTCGGAAGAGTGCGGGATCTCCGGTCATGAAGCTGTAAGGCAGTTACTCTCAACATACCATATTTATGGATCTCCGTCAGTTGATTCAAAAGAGACTTGGATCTTTAAAGAAACCTTTTGGTATGAAATGAGTTATAGCGGCCCGTTAACAGGAACGCCCCAGAAGGGTGAAGGTATTAGCGGGGTAAGATGGATACCGGACTACAGGATAAATGAGGTTTTTGCGAATACTTATGAAAATTTGAAGCTTCTGCTCACTTCAGAATTCGATGAAATAAGATATTAATCTTTTTTATCTTCATAAACCTTCTTTTGGAGGAAAGCGCCGAACTGTTGCTCAAATCCATCGAGAGGCGCTTTAGTCTGTTTAAAGATAACCTGATGGTTTTTGTCAAGCAGGAAACACTGGGGAAATGATTTTATCCTGTATAGTTCTTTAAATTTATCACTCTCGTCGATTAGATGTATTCCCGGTATTTGGTTTCTGTCGAGAAAAATTTTCATTTCAATAAGGTCGCTCTTTTTGATTATCACGATTATGTCAAGGTGTTTGCTGAATGTTTCCTCGATTTTTTGCAGATACTTAAGCTGCTCTCTGCAAATGATCATTTCAGTGTCGGCAAATACGAGATATTTGTAATTTTCTGTTTCAATGTCAGTACAGGTTTTATGACCATCGCTGTTTTTAAGGCATATTGGCGGTGCCGGGGTTCCCGGACTGAGATATCTTAGCTTTTTCAGAAAATTGGTTGAAACGGTCCGGATACCCGGCTCTTTACTCTCCGAAAAAAAACCGGATGAGGCCATCTCAATGATTGACTGTTCCGGTATTTCTCCTGTATAAGAGACATCATGCAGCATTTTTAAAAGTGCAAGGTGCTTTACCGGTCCTTTCAGTTTGTATTTGGTCCCCAGAAGATCCAGGAAAAATTTAGTGTCTGCATTATAGGCTGCCCTTTTTATATCTTCATTATTGACCACGCTTAATTCCACACTTAGTTTATTTGCAAAAGTCTTATCAAAAAGTTCTATGAATGCCGGTTGATCCCAATATTCAGGATTGACAGCATTAAAAGTTTCTGATAACTGACCGGGAGAAAACCTGAAAACATCAGCTTCAACTGATTTTAGTTTCAACTGTTTATGTACGCTCAATATTGCAGAAGATTTTTCATATAAAATATTATCCAGGTTGATTACAAGTGAATCAAAAGCATCTTTTGACTGGTTCAGATATAGTTGTGAGAAATTTTTACCTGTTAATGTGTTTAATTCAATATCATATTTTGCTATCTGATCATTCAACTGATCCCCTTCGGATGTTAAAAACCAAAACTCCACTGGTTCAAAATAGGGATTTTTACTTTCTGTGAATGATTTTTCCCTCAAAGGGGGGAGCATAAGTTCAATTGTATTTCCGGGTTCAAGAATTAACATACCTCTGTATATTCCAAAATCTGAATAGAGACAGGTTGTTTTATCGATATCAGTATCTGTCATGAAATTACCCTCGTGGTCTGTTATCAGTGAAAACAGATAAATTTTTTCCCTGGATACAGGATCATTGTATTTGTAAAACTTCAATTCTCTTCCGGAGTACTCTTTATTATGTCCCCTGATTATTGTTGCCGATGCAGGAAGATTTAATATTATTGTAAGGATTAAAGCGCTGAGCAGCTGCATCATATAACAATTTATTTTTTCTGGTCTTTTTTAAACTCGTTTATGTCAAGGCCTTTAGGCAGGAACATGCTTGCATCTCCACCATGAAATACGATGTCTCTGATTATTGTAGCATTGACAGGAGTATGTTCAGGAAGTGTAAGCAGGAATATAGTTTCAATTTCAGGATGCATCTTTTTATTAACCTGCGCAATGGCCCGTTCATATTCAAAATCGGAGGAAGTACGCAATCCCCGGAGAATATACCCGGCCCCAACCTCTTTGCAAAAATCAACAGTGAGGCCTTCGTGTACCCTTACTTCAATTTTTTTTTCATTTTGAAAAACCTGGTTGATCCATTTAACCCTTTTTTCAAGAGAGAAAAAAGATTTTTTGTTTACATTGAATCCGACCATTATTATAATTTTGTCGAACATTGGCAGAGCCCGCCTGACAATAGACTCATGGCCTATTGTGAATGGATCGAATGATCCCGGGAATATGGCTGTCTTTTCCATAACTTTTTTACAAATTTACAGAAATAATTATGGTTTTTTTAGATTACACAATATTGTTTGGTTGTTTGAACGGGATGAGGTTTAAGTTTATTGTCTTTACCTGTGAGGTTTAGATTGTTCTCGCTTCTGGCTGAAAATTTCAATAACATAATTGTTGATTAGCCAGAAATATTGGTGTAATTATTTTATTTTGTCAGTTCAAATTAATAATAGAGAACAGATTGAAACTAAATATAAATAAAAGTTTGTGGCTGTTTGCATTTTTTGTTGTCCTGTGTGCCTGGATATATGGATTGTTCATTGACCTGACCGGTGATTCGGGATTATATGCTGCCATTTCAAGACAGATGGTTGAGTCGGGCGACTGGCTGAAAATAAGTATTCATGGTGAGCCCTATTTTCATAAGCCGCACCTGTTTTTTTGGCTGGCAGGAGCGGGTATACGCCTTTGGGGGAATTCCAATTTTGCTTTTAAATTGTTCCCTTTTGTTTTCGGCCTCAGCAGCCTCTGTTTTATTTATAGTTTTGCAACATATATTTACTCTGAAAAAGCAGGAAGGTTGGCCGCTGTTATTGCCGGTACTTCACAAATGTTTTTTTTATATTTTCTGGATATACATACTGATACTGTTTTGCAATCCGGCGTGATCCTTGCTGTATGGCAGACAGCTGTTCATCTCGACAAACGTGATCCTTATTCCTTCTTTTGGGCTTTTTTTGGTATTGGCCTGGCTATGTTGACAAAAGGGCCTGTTGGAGCTGCTTTGCCTTTACTGTATATTGTGCTGGATCTATCGCTTAAAAAAGATATCAAACAACTGTTGCATCCTAAATGGCTGACAGGAATTATTCTTGTTGCCATCATGATCTCGCCTGCGCTGTTGCATTTGTGGAGAAATTTCGGGCGGGAGGGATTATATTTCTATTTTATTCATAATAATTTAGGCAGGATAACAGGAGAGGTTGCCGGGAAAGACCATGATCCACTCTATTATCTTTATAACATGCTTTGGGCATTTTTGCCCTGGACGGTGCCTGTAATTGCCGGATTATACATAGAGGTTAAGAGCTGGGTTAACCGTACTGGTGTGAAGATAAAAAGTGCTTCATTGCTTGGGAGTGCATTGATATTATTGTTGGTTTTCAGCATTGCCAAAGGGCGGGCGCCCAATTATTTCATGGTTATCATTCCTCCATTATCAGTTGTGGCATCCGGAAGGATAGTCATGCTTTTTAAAAAATGGGGACCTGAATCTGTAAGGTTACTTAAAGTGTTTGAAACAAGCCTGCTGATAATTTTGATTTTTTTACTGTCAGCTGCATTTCTTTTGAGTGGCAGTTTGATTTTTCCGTTATTGCTGACCGGTATATCTTTCTTAATGATA
Organism: uncultured Prolixibacteraceae bacterium; assembly: GCA_964495655.1. Classification (GTDB taxonomy): domain Bacteria; phylum Bacteroidota; class Bacteroidia; order Bacteroidales; family Prolixibacteraceae; genus JAAYJR01. The sequence continues at coordinate 3,835 of CAZBWK010000083.1, forward strand.
TTTATTTATAAACAAAAAGTAATTTGCAGCTTTGAAAGAATAGCCCTGGCATCAGTTATTCTTACCGGTGTATTTAATCTCTATTTTAATGCGAGGGTAATACCCGGCCTGTACTCGTACCAGGGAAGTAAAAATGTGTTAAATATCTTTGAGGCAGGGAGGGCAGAAGATGACAGGCTTTATAATTTTGAACTTGAAGAATATGAACTGTTTTTTTATGCAACAGACCCGGTGGTAAACATCAATGACTGGGATGAGCTTTTCAGTGTTATGGAACGATCGGGCACCTGGCTCTATACAAATGAGATAAAATATTCTGACATAAAAAATATGAATTACCGGATAGATACCGTTTATGTGATCAGGCAACGTGGCATGAACAGGATTACTTTACCGTTTTTAAATCCCCGGACAAGAGAAGAGTCTTTAGAATCAAATTATTTAATAAAAACCAGATGACTAAAAAATTATCAATTATAATTCCGGTTTACAATGAGGAGAAGACAATTGAAAAGATTTTAGACCGGTCGCTGGCTGTCAGGCTGTTTTATGATTATCAGAAAGAGATCATTGTAGTTAACGATTGCTCCGTTGACGGGACAGCCGTATGTGTGGAAAATTATATTGATTCTCACCCTGACGACTGCATTAAACTATTTCACCAGCCCGTGAACATGGGTAAGGGAGCAGCACTGCACAGAGGGATTTCACAAGCCACGGGCGACTGTATAATTATTCAGGATGCCGACCTTGAATATGACCCCCGCGAATATAACGATCTTCTGAAGCCTGTGGCAGAGGGGAATGCTGATGTGGTATATGGTTCCAGGTTTTTGGGTGGCAATCCGCACAGGATTTTGTTTTTCTGGCATTCAATAGGTAATAAGTTTCTCACATTTATTTCTAACATGTTTACAAATCTCAACCTGACCGATATGGAGACATGTTATAAATTATTCCGTACCAATATTATTAAAAAACTTGAATTAAAAGAAAAGAGGTTTGGATTTGAACCTGAAGTTACCGCAAAAATAGCCAGGGTACCCGGAATAAGAATATATGAAGTTGGCATTTCATATTACGGAAGATCTTATGAGGAGGGGAAAAAGATCGGTTGGCGTGACGGATTCAGAGCATTGTACTGTGTCCTTAAGTATAATATGTTTAGCCGGTAACAATGATAAATTAGAGAAATGGGTAAGTTTTCAATATATTTAACGACTGTCAAATCATTGGTCTTATGGTCTTTGTGTATTCTGCTGCTGGTTTTTTTAATTGTAAACAGACAGCGTGGCACAGGTACATTTAACTGGATGACTCCATTATGGGCTGACCAGGCCGGGTATTATGTATATTTACCTTCATTATTTATTTATGATTTTGATGCAGGATCATTTCCTGATAATATTGAAGCAGATACAGGAGATGGTTTTTTTCTTGACCTGAAGAGTAATAAAGTGATTACACGTTACTCCTGTGGTGTCGCTTTGCTGCAGTCCCCGTTTTTTCTTATTATACACTTGCTGGCAGGGATTTCAGGACATTCACAGGATGGTTTTTCAGGCATATACCATCAGACACCAAATCTTGCAGCTCTGTTTTATGCCCTTATCGGATTTTTTTTTCTCCGGAAATTTTTAAGATACTACTTTAGTCCTGCTATCAGTTTTTTTGTGGTGGCAGCACTGTTTTTCGGAACTAACCTTTATTATTATGCCATAGACAGCACAGGTATGTCGCATATATATTCATTTGGTCTTTTTGCAATGGCGGCATGGTTAACACAAAAGCTCCTCTCAGCCTCTTCCGGGCAACATTATCTGTATCTTGCAGCCTGGGGGGTTGTTTTTGCATTGATAGTACTTGTAAGGCCAATCAATGTGCTGATATTTCCCTTCCTGTTTTGTCTCGGTTGTTCTTCGTTCAGTGAGTTAATCAGAAGGGTAAAAAGATTTGCAACATTTAAGAATTTTCTGCTATTGGCGGTAATAACTATCTTGATTTTTTTACCTCAGTTTGTTTACTGGAAATATGTTTCAGGCAGCTACATATATTATTCTTATGAAGGCTACGGATTTACAAATTGGAAAACCCCAAAGGTAATAGAGCTTTGGTTATCACCTAATAACGGATTATTCCTTTACAGTCCGTTATATCTGGCAGCCTTATCAGGAGTTTTTTTGATGATACAAAATAAAATAGATAATGGATGGGTGATCTGTTTGACTTTTTTCACATTGTCGTATATTCTTGCCTCATGGTATATGGTTTCCTTCGGATGCAGCTTTGGCAGCCGTAATTTTGTTGAATATACCGTTATGTTCTCACTACCCATGGGATATCTGTTTAAATATATTGGACACTTAAACAGGATAAGAAAAATATTTTTTGTCACCTTAATTGCGGTTTTAGTTTTATTCAACTTAAGGCTGGTGTACCGGTATAGCCGTTGCTTTCAGGGAGGTGACAGGGATTTTGCTGAATATGTGTCTTTTTTATTTACTGTAAGAAAATATCATGAGGTGCTGGATTTGAATGACGGGAACAGGTTAACAACGAAGGATGAGTTTTCTAAAGTTTTATCTGTCCCTCTTATTAAAATATATTATCTGGATTTTAATAAAGCTGTTGTCAGATCAAAGGTAGCCATTGAAGATAAAAACTCAGAAGCGCTGTTGGTGTTTGCAGTGGTGGATAAGGATTCAATTCTCTATTGGGACGCAGTCAGGTTGAAAGACCAGATACCGGCCGGCAAAATTCATAAATTGCATTCCGTGAAAGGTGAGTTTATGTTGCCGGCGCCTCTGCCAAAGAGTTCTGATATATCGACCTATATATGGAATAAAAATAAGGAATTATTAACTATTGACAAGTTTGAATTATTTCTTGAGTAACTGAATTTTTTGAATATTGGAAGTTTTAAGGATATCAATCATAAAGCAAATAATGTATAAAGGAATAAATACCTGTAATGGAACGGAAACATTGAAAGTCATATCAGATGCCGGTAATTTTAACCGGTGGATGTATAAAACAATAAAACCATTCTGCAAGGGGCTTATCCTCGAAATAGGCAGTGGAATCGGAAATATTTCCCGGTTTTTATTATCTGATGGTTTTGAGGTTACCCTTAGTGACATTAACAATTCATATATTGACACCCTGGAAGGAAAGTTCAGGGATTTTGATAATCTGAATGAGGTTATACTGTTAGATTTTGCTGAAAAAGAGATTAATAAAAAGCACACCGGATTGATTGGGAAATATGATACTGTTTTGGCATTAAACGTACTGGAGCATATTGACGACCACGAACAGGCTGTAAAAAATGGTCTTTCGCTGGTAAAGCCCGGAGGTAATATGATTATCTTAGTGCCTGCTTTTGAATCTCTTTATAATGAATTTGACAAAGCCGTATACCACAAGAGGAGGTATTCTGTGAAAAACCTCAAAGATGTAGTTTCAGTCCCCGGGTTTAATATCATTCACAATCAGTATTTTAATGTTGCCGGGATTTTAGGATGGTATATTTCAGGAAAAATGCTGAAAAAGAATGTGATCCCTGGAAGTCAGATGAGTTTCTACAATCAACTGGTTCCTTTATGGAAAGTTGCTGACCGGCTGCTAAGCCGGTTTTGCGGGCTATCTCTTATTTGTGTGGCAGAAAAATCAGATAGATAAGTAAAACCTGACCAAAATGAACAGAACCAAACAGATTGCGATAATAATTTTTATAATCTCCGGACTGTTTTTCATCGCTTTTTCAGTTTTTTCGAAAGGTAACTGGGGCGGAGCTGACAGTTATGTGCATTACAGGATTTCACGTTATGCATTTAAATATCCACATCTGTTTCTTGATCTTTGGGGAAAGCCTGTATTTAATATATTGAGTTCACCATTTTCACAGTTTGGTTTCACAGGTATTAAGATTTTCAATGTCTTCATTGCCCTCATGACCGCCTGGTTTGTTTTTGACATGGCAGGGATTTTCAAATGGAAGGCCCGTTACATGTCAATGCTGATGGTGTTGTATGCCCCCATTTATTTCATTATAATACCTTCCGGACTTACAGAACCTCTTTTCGGACTGGTACTTATAAGTGCAGTATGGCTGTTTTTCAAAGACAGGTTTATCTCATCTGCTATTATTATTTCATTGATACCTTTTGCCAGGAATGAGGGATTTGTTTTTTTTCCTCTTTTCCTGGCAGCATTCTTACTAAAAAAGCAATACCGGGCAATTCCCTTCCTTGCTGCCGGCTTTATTTTGTTCAGCTTCGCCGGCCTGCCTGTTTATAAAGATATTTTCTGGATAATTAATCAATCGGGGGGTAATGGTGATCTGGGTATTTACGGTACCGGTCCCTTATTTCACTATGTGCGTCATATTGATAATATAATGGGTTACCCCTTATTGCTGTTTTTTATTGCCGGACTTATATGGTCTGCTGTTAGGCTTTTTAGGAATTTCAGGAATATTGGAGCGGAACATCTCTTTTTTATATTAGTTATTGGAGGATTTATAACCTATTTTTCTGCCCATTCGGTAGTCAGGTGGCTTTGGGAAGGCCGTTCACTCGGATTGATAAGGGTAATTGCTGGTATCGTTCCGCTGGGAGCCTTAGTGGCAATGAGGGGGTTTGATGTCATAACGCAGTTTTTACCCCGCAACAGACTTTATTCATCTGCTTTTATAATAGTAAGTTCAGCAGTGACCATTTCCTATCCTTTTTTTAAATATCCTGTTCCAGTTGGACTGAATGATGAGGAGAAACTCATTAGGATTTGCTGTGAGTGGATTGTCGATGAAAATTATGATAACAGGCTAATCTATTTTTATGATCCTTTGATTCCCCACTACCTGGGTAAGGATCCGTTTGATTACCGGCAGGTACATGAATTGGTTGATGACCGTGAGAATCCGCAAAATGGGATTCCGCCGGGTTCAATTGTGATCTGGGATGCCCATTTCGGACCAAATGAAGGACAGCTGCCATTAGAAAGGTTACTGAATAATGATTCATTTATTCATCTGGCTGAATTTACACCTGAGCACCCTTTTAAAACCCTTAACGGATATGATTATGAAATTTTTGTGTTTCTCAGGAAATAATATTTATTTTTATTGAAAACAATTAAAAGAGAAAAAGATGAGGCTAAGTATTATAATTCCCCTCTATAATGAAGGAGATGATATTATCACCCTTCTGGAACAGTTCGAGACAGTTCCCTTTCCTGAAAACCTTTCAGGAAAGGAATTTATAGTTGTTGATGATTGTTCTGAAGATGACTCTTTTGAATTGGTTTCAAAATACATTGAGAACAGGGGCGATTTTATTCTTTTAAAACATGAATACAACAAAGGAAAGGGAGCGGCTATAAGAACAGGTATCCATCATGCTACAGGCGATCTGTTTTTGATACAGGATGGAGATCTTGAACTTAGTCCCCTGGATATTCCATCCATGATTGATGCAATGGTCAGCCTCAATGTTGAATTTATTAACGGATCAAGATATCTTCCCGGCGTTCCAAGACCTTTGGCTTCATATAAAAGATATCTGGGTAATAAGATATTTACAAACCTCACATCTGTGTTGATTAATGTCAAACTGACAGATATGGCCTGCGGATATAAGCTGATACACAAAAATCTCTATCAAAAAATCAATTTAAAGGAAAACAGGTTCGGGTTTGAAGCAGAACTTCTTATTAAAGCATTGAGGATAAAGAAGAACAATATTGCTGAAGTGCCTGTAAGATATTTTCCCCGTAATTACGGAGATGGCAAAAAACTGAATAATACTGATGCACTGAATATTTTGTGGACAATAATTAAGTATGGAGTATTAGGCTTAAAATGAATTATTGATGAGAATTTTTAAAATAGATTTGTCAGTTTACAGCATTGTTTTATGTGTATTTGTAATATCAATATTTATTTTTACATCCCGCTTATGGAGAAGAGAAAATACCATAATCTACTGGGATGTAGTCAGCTATTATGCCTACCTGCCGGCAACTTTTATTTTTGACGACATTCGTCTTGAGAAAAAAGAATCTTATGAAAATGGTATTTTCTGGCCTGATTCGGCACCTAACGGTGGTAATGTAATAAAAACCACAATGGGGCTGTCCTTTTTATATGCACCTTTCTTTTTTGCAGGGCATATTTTTGCACTTATATTTGATTATCCGGCATTTGGATTCTCTGTTCCGTATAAGATAGCATTACTTGTGGGGGCCCTGTGTTATCTTACTGTAGCGCTTGTGTTTATGAGGAGGATCCTCAGGAAATTTTTCCCTGATATTGTGGTGGCACTTACAATAATTGCAATAGTTCTGGGAACAAACCTGGCTTATTATTCCGGAAGAGAGGGAACTATGTCTCATTTATACAGTTTTACATTGTTCTCGGTTTTTATATGGCTGACCATCAGGTGGCATGAAGAGCCTGTATTGTGGTTATTAATGATTTTAGGGGCCCTGGCCGGATTAATAACACTGATAAGACCGACCAATATTTTAATCCTCATTTTTTTCTTTCTGTATGATGTAAGTTCCTGGCAAACATTAAAACAAAAGTTCAGATTTATCCTGAGTCATTTTCATTGGTTTCTTTTTATGCTGATCTCATTTGTAATCATCTGGATACCCCAGATGATATACTGGAAAGAGATAACCGGACAGCTTTTTTACTATTCATACAGCACCGAAACGTTTTATTTCAATAATCCCCGCTTATTAAACGGTCTTTTCAGCTACCGCAAAGGGTGGCTGTTATATACGCCGATAATGGCAATTGCACTTGCAGGTATACCGGTACTATTTTTCAGGATTAAAAATATCTCATGGGCAGTGTTGGTTTATGTTATCATGAATATCTATGTGGTTTTTTCATGGTGGTGCTGGTGGTACGGGGGAGGATTCGGACAAAGATCGCTTATTGATTCCTATGTAATTCTTTCTCTGCCATTTGCGCTGGTAATAGATCAGTCACTGAAGGCGGGCAGGTTCCTCTTTGGCACCGCTGTTATAATTGTATTTGTTTTGTTGCTGCATAACCTGTTCCAGCTTGAGCAGTATAAATACGGCAGTATTCATTATGACAGTATGACAAAGGAAGCTTATTGGAATTCATTTCTGAAGCTGCATCCGCACGGCGAATACTGGGATTTATTAAAGACTCCCGATTATGAGAAAGCCGTAAAGGGGATCAGTGAGTATCCCTGATCTGTCAGCATTTTATCCCCTGCCTGCACTTCATTATCTTATTTCATCCCGAATTTGTCCTGGTGCTTTTTGGAGAACATAAATAATAATTGCAATATCATTTTAAATTAACCATAAGTTCGTTATATTTGTGTTGTTAATTAGATAATTGTAAAATTTATAATAGATAATGGAGAAGAGAACGTCAAAAGCTGATGTGTTGGTCATTGGAAGCAGTGCGGCCGGATTAGTTGCTGCTCTTACGGGTAAAAGGGTTTATCCGGATAAAAAATTTATTGTGACCACTAAAAATTCCAAAACCCTTATTCCATGTGGAATACCCTATATTTTCGGGTCAGTCGGCAGTTCAGAAAATGACATATTACCGGTTGACAAAATGTTTGGAGCAGGTAATGTTGAATTGATCGTGGATGAAGCTGAATCAGTACATTTGGATAAGAAGAGTGTGAAGTATAAGTCAGGTAATGAGATCTCATATGAGAAACTGGTTATTGGTACAGGCTCTACTCCCTTAAAGGCTAAGTGGCTGAAAGGTTTTGACAAAGAAAACGTATTTACGGTTCCAAAGGACAAAAGCTATCTTGACCAGATGCAGGGAAAGCTCAATGGTATGAACAAGGTAGTTGTCATAGGCGCCGGTTTTATTGGTGTCGAAATTTCAGATGAACTGAACAAAGCGGGTAAAGAGGTTACCCTGATCGAAAAGTTGCCAAATATTTTAGGACTTGCTTTTGATGAGGATATTTCAGGGAAAGTTGAAACATTACTAAAAGAAAGAGGAGTCGAAATATTGACATCTGCAACAGTCACAAAAATAACGGGTGATGGTAAGGCAGAGGGGGTTAAGCTGGAAAGCGGCGAAATGATCAAGGCCGATGCTGTAATTCTTTCGATGGGATATAAGCCAAATTCTGCACTAGCGGAAAAAGCCGGAATAGCAGTTAGTAAAAAAGGATTTATAAAGGTAGACGACTATATGCGTACTGAAAATCCTGATGTGTTTGCTATTGGTGACTGTGCTGAAAAACGTGATTTTATAACCAGAAAGCCTGCACCGGTTATGCTGGCTTCGACAGCATGTGCAGAAGCGCGGATTGCAGGGATGAACCTTTATAAATTGTCAGCTATAAAAACTTTTATAGGCACTATTTCAATTTTTTCAACTGCTATCGGCAATACCGGCTTTGGTGTGGCGGGAATTACTGAAAACCAGGCAAAAACTGAGAATTTTGATTTTGTCACCGGCAGTTTTGAGGGAATAGATCGTCATCCGGGAACGTTGAAAGACACTCATAAGCAGTACGTAAAACTGTTGGTAGGTAAAGAAAACGGAGTAATACTGGGTGGGGCAGTATACGGTGGTTTGTCAGCCGGGGAGCTGACCAATACCCTTGGTTTTATAGTTCAGAATAAGATGACACTTAACTCTCTGCTTACTGCCCAGATCGGAACTCACCCTCTGCTGACTGCCTCTCCTGCCGGATACCCGCTGGTAAAGGCAGCTGAGAATGCAGTCTCTAAAATAATGTTTAAATAGGATAAATTATAAATCAGGATAAGATGAAACCGGTAACTCGTCAAAAGGTAAATATTATAATAGATATAATCATGTTTCTGGTGATGGTCGCCCTGGCTGTTATCGGTTTCATTATTCGTTATGTTCTTGTTCCCGGTACTGAACGATGGGAAAAATATGGCAGAAATGTGGATCTTACCTGTTGGGGCCTTGACCGTCATGAATGGGGATTTATTCATTTAATTCTTGGAATTTTATTAGTGATATTGCTGGTATTGCATATAATATTTCACTGGACAATGATTATATGTTATATCAGACGGTTATTGCCCCAAAGTGTCTGGAGGTATACCGTTGTTGGAGGAGTTATCATATTGAGTTGCCTGTTTATATCTGCTCCTTTTTATTTATCACCCAAAGCCGGTGCTCCTATCCGTGGTCAGGGAGAGGGATACTGGCTTATGCATACAGGAGACGAAGCTGCAACAGGTATTGGGGAATCAGATGCATCCCACCCCTCTCAATCAGAAGATGTTTTATTGTCAGATGAGCAAGCTGGTGTTTCGGCAAACAAAGAAGAGGAGCCACATGGAAAGGAAGTTAGGATGCTCGATATTAAAGGCTTCAATACTATTGGTGAACTTGCAGTGCTGCACGGTATATCTTCCGATGAACTAAAGAAAGGGCTGAATATACCTTCGGGAGTTTCTGACAATGAGCAATTAGGCCGTATTCGAAAAATTTATGGATTTACAATGCGTGAGGTAGAAGATTGTATTTTTGCTCTGAAAGACCGGTCGAAATAGGATATATGTCCGGTCTTTAAATGTGAGTTTAATATAATCTGATCATTTATGTCAGGGAAGTATTACAAGACAGGCTTCCGACAAGCGCTACTCCTGTCTGTGATATTCACAGGACAGATCAGATGTTACATCAGTTAAAGCCATGACCCGGTTTATTTTTATCAGTATGGAACAGTACTCCAAAATCAAATGGTGACCAGAGAGATGTTTTTATTCCGGTTATTTTAAAGGCATTATTAACCCATACATTGCAGGTATTAAAAAGAGAGAAACTATTTTTTGCTTCATAAAAGATGTCATATTCTGAATATCCGGGGAAATCACAAAGTATAAAACGGCCTTCAGCATTTTTTCTGAATGAATTTTCGATATATTCATTTAATAAGGTAAGCTGTTCGTTACAAAGAAGTATTTTTCGCCAGTTTGAATAAGATCGGGGGTAAAAGGTCACATGCATTGCAGATCTGCTTTTCAGAAATAGTGCTTTAAAAGCCACCCTGAATTTAAGGTCAGACCAGTAAGGTGTTTCATAATAAAAATCTCTGTCCCCCCAGCCAAAGCCTAAATAACCAGCATTATTTGTGATGTTAAGCTTTTGAAGAAGATCGTCTTCTACGTTTTCAACGGGGATTATTATATCCAGGTGTACCCCGTTAGTTGTCAGATAGATCACTTTATCGGACAAACAATCAAATTTTACCGGTTTAGCAGGCAATAATGACAAAGCCAAGGCAAAAAAGAGATAAGAAGCAATCAGAGACAGCAATATTATTGCTGCTATTTTCAGGAGTTTCACTATCCGGTATAATATCTTTGCCGGCATCATGAAAAAATTTATTAATTAGCTGGTTTTCTCTTTCTCAAATATATAACATCTCCCGTATTTGGTTCCTGTCCGGGTGACAAACGGTTTCTTCTTAACAACGGATTTAGTTTTATGCCGTATAGTTGTGATATATAGTGCATTGTTTCATGTTCACCAACTCTGTGTGTAGTATGTTTTCTTGCAGCCCTGTTCTTTTTTGACTGAATATATATCACTTCATTTGGCTGGGGTCTGTACCCCTGGGGTCTGTCGTTGAATCTGTACAACTCCCAGGCATTTATTCCAAGCTCCTGCGCTATGATCTCGTATGTGTCTCCCTTAATGGCAACAACAGCATCAAGGCTGTTTATTTTAATTATTTTATGTGTATTATAAGGGTTTATTGTAACACTATTTGAAATACCGGGATTACTTAACTGTTTTTGCTCGTAGACATTCATAGGAGAGAAAGTTTCTTTATGGTCGAGCCGGTACAGTTTATGATCTTCTATAATTTTTATCAGGCTGGCATCATAATGCCTGGCAGTTGCATATCCAGCCTGTTTCAATCCTTTAGCCCATCCTTTGTAATCGTCCGGGCGCAGAGTAAACAGGAATGCATACCTGGGATTGGCCATTAAAAAATTACTATGATCGATGTATGAATCTTCAACCGATTTGTATTTTCTGAAGCACTCATTTTTATGGTCGTCATCATAGTAAACCTTCTGTCCTTTCCAGTGACTTTTGCATTTAATGCCAAAATGGTTATTTGATTTTTTTGACAGTTCACTTTGTCCGTATGCAGATTCAAGGCATGCCTGTGCCATTTTTATGCTTGCAGGTATGCCGCTTCTGCCCATTTCTTCAATGGCCAGCATCTGATATTTATTTATGTAATCCTGCCTGGTTTGTTGACTGAAGACAAAACCGGCAAAAGAAAGATACACAAAAACAAATATGATGCGTTTCATTATTATTCCGTTTCAGCAATTTTGCGATAAAAATAATTTGTTATAATTAAGGTTTCTAATAATCCTGAATTATTTATTAACATATTGTCGTGAATTAATCAATTTATAAAGTTTAACAGAACATTCGAAAATTTAATTGCATAAAATTGTACATTTATTAAAAACTAAATAAATGCGTACGATAGAAAAGAGGATCATTGTATATGAATATTCAACTATATGGGATTTACCTGCAGTTGAGCAGAAGCTGATACTTGCCGCCAGGGAGGCTGCATTAAATTCATATGCCCCATACTCAAAATTTAATGTTGGAGCGGCAGTTCTGCTGGATAATAATGAAATTATAACAGGGAATAATCAGGAGAATGCTGCTTTCTCAATAAGTCTTTGTGCTGAGAGGGTTGCTCTTTTTTATGCAAATTCCTATTATAAGGACGTTCCTGTAAGAGCTATGGCAGTATCAGCTTCTAACGGGCATGGTATAACTCATGAACCTGTAAAGCCCTGCGGTGTGTGCCGGCAGGCACTTATGGAGGCGGAAATCAGGTATGGTCAGCCTGTCAGGGTCATCCTGGATGGCAGAAATAAGATTCAGGTTTTTTACGGGGTTGAGAATTTATTGCCCTTTGCTTTCAAACTGGATTAACCGGGCTGAATTTATTGTTTATGAAGAGTTTCATAAATTCATTCCAGATTACGTCATCAGGCGGGTCTGCGATAATAGTAATATTATTTCTTTTCACCGGGTGGAAAAACTCCAGCTTACGTGCATGGAGATGTATGCCTTTATCTTCATTGGCACGGGGAGATCCATATTTAACATCTCCTTTGATCTTAAGGTTTAGTGTTCCCAATTGTACTCTGATCTGATGATGACGGCCGGTAAAGAGGTCTATTTCAAGCAGGTAGTATTTGTTCAAACTTGCTACATGCCTGTATGTCAGCCGGGCATATTTTGCTCCCGGAATGTGTTTGGGATAAGCAAAACTTTTATTTTTTTCATTATTTTTTTTCAGGTAATGCTCCATTGTGTCAGAATGTTTCGGAGGCCTTTTATTAACAACTGCCCAATAGGTCTTTTTTATCTGTCCCCGTTTAGAGAACATTTTGTTCAACCTTTCAAGAGCTTTTCCTGTCTTTGCCAGCAATACTATTCCGCTTGTAGGCCTGTCAAGCCTGTGCGGCAGTCCGAGAAAAACATTTCCGGGTTTATTGTATTTGTTTTTCAGATAATCCTTTATCTCGTCAACAATGGTTTTTTCATTAGTGATATCAGACTGTACCAGTTCTCCGCACGCCTTGTTAACAACAATAATATGGTTATCTTCGTATATGATCTGCACTTGTAGTAAGAGAGGATTAGTATTGTTCTTTTTCGTTTGGAAAATCGATAGATTTAATATCGTTGATATAATTACCGACAGCTCCTTTAATTTCTGCTGCAAGGTTATGGTATCTTCTCAGGAAACGCGGAGAGAACTGTTGTGTTATTCCAAGCATATCGTGAATTACCAGTACCTGTCCGTCAACACCTGCACCTGCTCCGATACCTATAACCGGTATTTTTAATTCCTCCGCTACCTGTTTGCCCAGTTTCGCCGGTATTTTTTCCAGGACTATTGAAAAGCAGCCTGCCTGTTCCAGCAATTTTGCATCACTCAGAAGTTTTTTGGCCTCATTTTCTTCCTGGGCTCTGACTGTATAAGTTCCAAATTTATGTATCGACTGGGGAATTAATCCGAGATGCCCCATAACAGGAATTCCTGCTGAAAGGATCCTGTGCACTGATTCGATAATTTCAGCTCCTCCTTCCAGCTTAACTGCATCTGCTGCGGTCTCTTTCATTATCCTTATTGCTGAAGCCAGGGCGCCGCGGGAGTTACCCTGGTATGTTCCGAATGGCAGGTCAACAACAACCAATGCCCGTTTTACTCCCTTAACCACAGAGGCTCCGTGATAGATCATCTGGTTTAATGTGATGGGCAGGGTAGTGTCGTTTCCTGCCATAACATTTGAAGCAGAATCTCCAACCAGTACGATATCTATCCCCGCTTCATCGACAAGGCAGGCCATGCTGTAATCGTATGCCGTTAACATGGCAATTTTTTCACCCCTGAGTTTCATTTCGGAAAGGCGGTGCGTTGTTATTTTTTTTATATCACTCTGTACAGACATATCTTAAAATAATAAAAATTAATAGTGTAAAAGTAACAAAGGTTTTTTGTAGCACAAAATTGTTACCAGCTCCGGAGACATCTTTATTAAAACTTTTATATCTGATTAATCCTTTGTTTAAATAAAGAGTTGTTAATTTGTCATGTAATTAAACTATCAGAAAAATGTTTACAATCAGGTTATCAGGAAAATTGATATATCCGGTAATTATCCTCTTTTTGCCAGTTATTGTTTTAGCTGCCGGAGAAGCAGACAGCACTGAAATGTTTATTTTTCAGAAAAGAGAGCTAAATGCAGGATTTACATACAGTTCGAACAAAGAAAGGGAAGAGGTTCGCTCTTCTGCATCTTATGATTTTGAGGAGTTGACTACCGGCGCTTTGCAATTCATGTTGAATAGACGCAACTGGAATATTTTAAGATCGAAACAAGAGGAGTGGAATTATCAATTTGAGGCCGGACCTTTTTGGGGTAATGGTAATATAGCAGACAGTACATCAGTTTATAATTATGTAGCAGATCATAAGGTTGCAGGTGTCCGGGGTATTCTTTCGGGAGGTTATTTAAACCGGTATTATTATGACAATAAGAATTATACAATTGTCAGTGTTGACGGAGTGGCTAAATTTAATTATTACCGTCAGGATTCTGAAGGCCTGCTTACCGATTCTAATCAGGTTACCCTTGACCATTCCTCCCGGACTGATGAAATAAAGTTCAGAGCAGGATTTCAGGCAAAAGGCGGATGGGGTATCGGCAGATTGAATTATATAAATCATTATGTTGCAGCTGCAGGATTACTGGAAAAATATTATCCGGAACGTATTTTTTCGGAGAGTGAGATTATGATTCTGAGCAGGGAGATTGGAAGGATTAAACACGGAAGGGAAATGAGAGCAGGGCATGACAGAGAGAA
>CAZBWK010000084.1:0-17613 GCA_964495655.1 uncultured Prolixibacteraceae bacterium
GTTACAAGGTTATCTCTGTATCTCCTTCTTTAATCATTTACACAAATCTTTTTGTAAAACCAAATAATTGAGACGTTTTTGTCTCAATTATTGAAATACAATTATCGGGAAATATTGAAATTTGAGGATTATGAGAAAACGAAAAATACACAAGCTGGAGGAAATTCTTCGATTCATGGCTTTACTGGAAGCTAACGAAATGAATATGTCTGCAACTGCACGGGAAGTGAGAGTTACAAGGCAATGTATATTCCAATGGAAACAAAAATATTGGAATGCTTATCTAAACAATAAGGATGAAGTTAGAAATGAGGTCAGGGATATTGAAGCAGTTAAATTCAGTACGGTAAAAGAATTTGATGTATTGAGAAATATATGTACAAAGACTTTTAAACTGGCACTTGAAAGATCAATCGAGATATTGGAAGACAAGGAAAAATTGAAAAAACTATCGAACAGGGACCTGATAGAATTAATAAAAACTATTGCTCCTTATGCGGCTGAAAAAGTCGGGTTGTCAGGTACAGAAACGCCTTTGTCTCCTTCTCAAGATCATACCACTTTCATTCAGAATATTATTCAGCAGTTGAATTATAAAGGAATTAGAAACATGCGAAATGATAACAAACAAGATAAAGTATAAAGGCATTGCCAGGGCTGCATCTGACCAGGAAATTCAGGACGGCTGGCTGGATGAACTGATAAATCTCCGGTACCGGGATGAGAAACTTCAACCACTCGGTAATCCGACAAAACTTTATAATCTTCCAAATGATACTTTCGATAAGATATAGATTCATGTTCAGGATGATATTGAACTCGATGACATTAAAAAAACAGCTTCCTAAGTTGTTCTCTTTGCCTGTAAGAATGAATCACTGTATGAATAAGCGAAGGCAGAAAAGTTACAGATTTGACCATACTGTCAAAAGAACTTCCAAACCTTGATATACATAGCGTTTACAACTATACATTACGATTAAATCATATCAGTTTGTTAACAATTGTCAATTCTTTGTCAAAAGTCGATGTTAAAGATTACATTTCTGGGGTAAATTGTCAAATTGGCTTCGATAAAACGAATAATGAGCTTATTGTAACAAACCATCGTTTTACTGGGACATCAGATGAACGAAACACAGATAAGGACAAAGATATTTTATCAAAATATGGCTTAAATTCAGAGGGTTAAGACTTAAATTATTCTTATGTATTCTCCTTTGAATCAGGACACTGGCTCAGAATAAGCAAATCATATCGTATTTTGATAAATTCTTACACTGAATTACTTTGTTTACATGAGAACAGCAATGATGACGGTGTGTGTAGTATATCACAGGAGAATTTTATTGACACCGTTAACGCCATGTAGACAACCCGGCCCTGCAAACTGGATGGAGTGGTAAATTTCACACTTCGATACCGTAACATCCCCTGTTATAAGATTGAAACAAAAAATTGTGTGTTCTAACCTCAATGCCTTTAACAGCAATGGTTTGGAGAGATGTTGTAACAATCACGAAAATGGTATAGAACAAAATAAATAATCTCCATTCTTATTACTGGAACTAATCAAGAAATATAGCATCAGGCGTTATTTTTGTGGGAAACTTTTTAACATATAAGGCAAAATGACAATAAATTTGACAACGCTGTTAACACCATTAAAGACAAGTATTACAATAAGATAGCTAATAAATTAGGTTGATTTGTAGCAAAAACTGCAAAATTGTCAATTAAGATTCTTAAATACAAAAATCAGGATTTAGGACGGATATGTAATTATCTATATATAGATATAATATCATTGATTTTGTTATTCTAACGGCAATTGGATGGCATCCCTTTTTTCGTTCAGATGTTATTTTTTGTATTGAATAAGGCTCCAAATTAAGCATTATTTTCCGAACGTATTCAAGAGTAAAAATAAGTATCACGGAGGTTTAAAAACTCAAATATTTGTTAAAATGTTTGTAATAAAAAAAAGTTATAACTTATAACTTACAGTAATCTCCTCTCTTTCAAGTGGGTCGTACTGGATTCGAACCAGTGACCTCATGCCTGTCAAGCATGCGTTCTAAACCAACTGAACTAACGACCCTGACTTTTATCTTAAAAATTCAGCAACTCAAAAACACTTTTTTACTGTATATAAATATTTTTGTTCTGCTCGCTGTAAAAACTGTTTAAATGTTAAACCATACAGGCCCCAAAAATAATAAAAACAAAGTTTACAGATGACAAAAGTCCTGCTAATTTTACAATCTTAGAATTTTTACATTCTTATACCATACCTTAGAACCATGATTTTGAAAATCAATATGCCCGAAGGGTGATTTTCCAAAATACTTGTTATCTTTCCATTTAGAATCTGCAACCCTGGCATTCCATTCATCAGAATAAAGCATGCACTGAACAACAATCTCGCCATTCACCCAATGAGTTAATAAACCATGCGATATTCTTATTCTTCCTGAATTCCATTGCATTGCAGGATTAACTTTTTTATTATCCGAAGGTGCATAAACATCATAAACGGAGCCAACTGATGTTTTGCTGAAATTTTCGGTTTCATCAAAAACCTGGTATTCCGGGCCTGTGAGATACGGCCTGCTCCACTGCTTCCCTTCCCTGACCCTGTATATGACACCGCTATTCCCTTTTTCCTCAATTTTCCATTCAAACTTTAAATCGAAATCACCGAATTTTTCTATCGTCATCAGGTCATCTCCGCCTTTGCTGCCATCACAAAAAATTGAATTGTCATCTACCCTCCATGTTTTTGGAGTATCTCCATTATACGCTTTCCATCCGCTTAAAGTCTCCCCGTTAAATAATAATTCCCATCCTTCGGTAAACTCTTCAGGGGTAAGCTCATTATCTTTTACCTGTGATTGAACAGAAAAAGTAAAAAATAAAATAACCGTAATTAATATTGTATGTTTCATCTTAATATTTATAATTTATATCCATTTTGATATTGATGTTTTATCCATTCATCACACATCTCGAGGGCATTCCATTCGACCGGCACTTTTGATGCGCTGTCGACTTTTCTTGTAACCACATCATCAGAGTATTGGAGAAGGTTTGTTGTTCTGATTTTTTCGTCAGTCCCTATATTAGTCACTTTCATATTTTCGCTGTCCCACAGCAAAGTCTTTTTGAGCGACTGCAACCTGACTGCCAGATTGCCCATCACAACCATTTCATTAAATGGCCCTGCATAATCAAAATTTGATGCCGGTTTACCACCATTTTTACAACAATTTACAAAATGCATCTCATGTCTTCCTCCGCCCTGCAGACTATCAGGAATCCTTCCCAGATCAACTTTTGTTTCAGGTTTGATTTCAATGCCGTTTTTATAAACTTTCCAGTTACCACCGTAGCTCTGTGCTATTAATGTTGCTTCGGAACCGATAAATAAAAACCCCCCGCCCGGATCCATTGGGGCATCATTAGGCAGGTCATAGGGCCTTGATGGCATTAATCCTCCGTCATACCAGGTTAATTCCAGTTCGGGCAATGCACAATACGGCAAATTTTTTCTTGCAGGGAAGAGATAACTCACCTTTGCAGCAACGGGAGCACTCTCTGTATTCACAAGAGAGGAGCTTGCCTGAAAAGCAACCGGTTGTCCCAGTTGCAAAGCGAAATTCGGCACATCCAGCAGATGACAGCCCATATCACCAAGAGCGCCAGTCCCGAAATCCCACCATCCACGCCAAATCCAGGGGTGATATTCAGGACTATAATCTCTCATTTTTGCAGGGCCTATAAACAGATCCCAATCCAGCGTGTCCGGCACTGCAGAGGTTTTTACCGGTTTGGCCATACCCTGGCGCCATATAGGCCGGTTAGTCCAAACGTGAACTTCATCAATTATTCCTAAACAACCACTTTGAACAATTTCAGCCACTTCATACACTGTATCGTTCGAGTGGCCTTCATTTCCCATCTGGGTAACAACTCCCGTACGTCTGGCAAGTTGAGTCAAATACCTTGATTCCCAAACTGTATGTGTCAGTGGCTTCTGAACATAAACATGTTTTCCAAGCTCCATTGCAGCAGCTGCCTGAAGAGCGTGTGTATGATCAGGTGTTGCAATAACAACCGCGTCTATATCTTTCCGCCTTTCAAGCATCACGCGGTAATCTTTATACTTCTTCGCTTTTGGATAGGTATCAAAAACCCGCTTTGCATAATCAAAATCACAGTCACATAAAGCAACAATATTTTGCTCAACCATATTTCTAAGGTTGACACTACCCTTGCCTCCGATACCTATTCCGGCAATATTCAGCTTGTCGGAGGGTGGAGTATGACCAAGTCCTGATACCGCTATACCTGGCACAACTGACAGGGAAATTCCACAAGAACTTAAATCCCTGATAAACTTTCTTCGTTCCATTCTTGATTTAGTTTAATTAAAAAATTCAGCTGATTTTCAGTTTCAATTTGTCACTGCAAGATCACAAAATTTCTTTTAAAATATACTCTTAACACGCAAATTATCAAATAAAAAACTTAATAACAAATAAAATTGAGAGCACTATCATTACCACAGAAAGATCCCTGAACTTTCCGGTAAGGACTTTCAGCCCCACATAAGATATCATACCAAATACAATTCCTTCTGCAATACTATAAGTTAAGGGCATAATGATCATAGTTATAAATGCAGGTATGGCTTCAGTGAAATTATCGAAATCTACTTTAAGTATAGGCGACATCATAAAAAAACCGACCATTACAAGAGCTCCGGCTGTGGCCGCCGGGGGAACCATTGTAAATAAGGGTGCAAAGAAAAGAGCAATTACAAAAAGAACTGCTGTAGTCAGTGACGTAAGTCCTGTCTTGCCTCCCTCTGCAACGCCTGATGCACTTTCGACATAGGTAGTTACGGTACTGGTACCTAAAATAGCTCCTGTCATTGTCCCTACAGAATCTGCAAAAAGGGCCTGTTTAACTCTCGGAACCCTGCCCTTTTCATCAAGCATGCCGGCTTTAGATGAAACACCTACGAGGGTACCCACTGTATCGAACATATCCACAAACAAAAAAGTAAATAATACAAGCAACATATCTGCAGTAAATACCTGTGAAAAATCAAATTTAAAGAATATTGGATCAAGAGAAGGAGGCAGTCCGGCCAAATGGCCTTGTGGCATAACTGTAACTCCGAAAGGCAAGCCGGCAAGAGTGGCTGCAAATATTCCAAGCAACAATGCTCCTTTGACTTTCATTATAAGCAAAAAAGCTATCAATATAATACCACCGAGGGATATCAGCACAGATGGGGATCCCATATCCCCAAGCTTCACAAGTGTAGTTTCGTCGGCTGCTATTACACCTGCATTTTGCAGTCCGATGAATGCTATAAACAATCCTATTCCTGCAGAAACAGAATGTTTCATGGAAAGGGGTATTGCGTTGACAATTAATTCCCGGATATTAAAAAATGTCAAAACCAAAAAAATTATTCCTTCCAAAAAAACAGCAGTAATGGCAAATTCCCAGCTATAGCCCATCCCTAAAACTACGGTATAAGCAAAAAACGCATTCAGGCCCATTCCCGGAGCCAAAGCAAAAGGGAGACGGGCAAATAAGGCCATAACTATTGTGCCTGTAAAAGAGGCAAGGGCAGTAGCAGTAAAAAGCGCATTTTTATCCATCCCCGCTGCACTTAAAATATCAGGATTGACCGCAAGGATATATGCCATTGTCATGAAAGTAGTTATACCTGCGAGTATCTCTGTTTTAACTGTGGTATGGTTCTCCTTTAATTGAAAAAACGTACTTAACATCTTGAAAAATTAAAAAGTAGCTTTAATCCCTGCTGTTGGCATCAAATGCAAACCTTTCATACCGGCAAAATTTACATCCACCTCTATCTCTGTACCAAAAGCAAAATTCCCTGAAATATTATACCAAAGCTGAGGCTCAGCCTGAAAAACAAATTTGGTAACATCATCATCGAAATAAGAATCTTCCCTCCACCAGTCAGCAAACCCGCAAAATGAAACCTTGTCGTTAAAAAAATTCCAGTACCAAACGGCTGTAAGCTGAAAGGAGGCATTATGCTTCGCACGTATATATTTATACAGAGCCTGCAGTGTAATTCCCCTGGAATGATCATGTGAATCCCATGACCTCTCCACGCCACTTAACCAGGAATCATCGATCTGCAAAGACCTGCCTGATTCATACTGAAAAAATCCTCCATTATATTCAATATGAAATGAATACGGGGTCTGCCCCAGCTTAAGTGCCCTTGCTATTTCCCAGTATGCAAGACTTACCCCCTTTATATTGCCGGAATTGTAATCCATATCAATAAAAAAAAAGGTGCTCCCCAGCTTATCAGGCCTGAACATCTCGACTGTAGAAGTAAAATAACCTCTTCCTTTACCCATATCATAGTGAAGCTGAATATTTTGTGTTTTAGCCTGTGTGATTATAAATACAATAAACGCAATACATAACACACTTTTTTTAACCATCGGTATCTCTTTTAATAAATGTAAAAATAGAAAAACTTATTAATCACATTTATAAATCACAGCAATTAGTTATGAAAGACATTAAAGAGTATATATCCGGGGGGAGCAAAAAAAAACCCCGGTAAAAGGACTAACCGGGGCTATTTTTTCATCGGGAAGATAAAAAAATATGGGTCATCTACAATTAGATGCCGTAAAAATAAAAAAGGTAACCCTAAATTCCAATTTTTTTTATCAATTTATCGATTTTACTGTAATTTTATCGGATAATATCGAACTTCATTATGAATAAATATGCTTTGATAGTGGCAGGAGGAACCGGCAGCAGGATGAATAGCACCATACCTAAACAATTTATTGAATTGAATGGTATTCCGGTGCTTATGCATACAATAGGTGCATTTCACTCTTATGATGAGCATATCAAGATAATTCTTATACTTCCCGAAAGGCTCTCTCTGTTTTGGAAAGAGCTCTGTAAAAAAAATAATTTCGATATTGACCATAAGATAGCCTTTGGAGGACAAACAAGATTTCAGTCCGTCAAAAACGGCTTATCGCTTATCAACAATGAAGGAATTATTTTTATTCATGACGGAGTAAGGCCTTTCATATCCGGATCTACAATTGCACATTGCTACGAAACTGCGTTAAAAAAAGGCAATGCGCTTCCGGTGGTACCCCTAACTGAATCAGTAAGAGAGTTAACAGTTAACGGAAACAGATCGGCCGACAGAAGCCGCTATTTCCTTGTCCAGACACCCCAGACTTTCAGAGTATCGTTAATACAAAAAGCCTATCAACAGGATTACTCTGACAACTTCACCGACGATGCCACTGTATTAGAGTCTTACGGCGCCACTATCAACCTTGTGGAAGGGAACCGGGAAAATATTAAAATAACCTATCCGGAGGATATCCTTATAGCAGAAGCATTAATAAAATACTTTTTAGAGCCTGATCCTTAAATCCGGAATTTAAACCAGTGAATCTCCTTTTTGTATACGCACATCAGTTACAAACTGCTTGATCTGCTGCTCATCCTCTTTCCGGCATACCATAAGGGTGTCATTCGATTCAGCAACTATATAACCATCAAGTCCCTGAAGTACTGCTACTTTTTCGTCACTCAGATTAATTATACAATTTTTAGTATTATAGATCAGAACATTTTCCCCGCTAATGACGTTACCCGATTCATCTTTATCTTTATTATCATAAAGAGATCCCCATGTTCCCAGATCACTCCAGCCAAAATCAGCGGTTAGTACATATACATTACCTGCCTTTTCCATTATGCCATAATCTATTGATATTCCCTGACATTCAGAATAGATCTTATTGATGAAGTTCATTTCATTATCAGAATTATACATTTTTAAACCGCTGGCAAAGAGTTGGGATATATCAGGCAGAAAATTATCAAAAGCATCCAGGATAGTTGACAGGGACCACAAAAAAATACCTGAGTTCCAGAAGAATTCACCACTCTCAACAAAAATCCTGGCCATATCACGATCAGGTTTTTCTGTAAATGTTTTTACCTTATATAAATTACTCAAATGTTTAAACTTCACCTTTTCATTAACCTGTATATACCCATAACCTGTTTCCGGCCTTGAAGGTTTAATACCTAAAGTCAACAGCGCTTTGTTACTTTCAACAAAATTAAGGCCTGCCTTTATCTGGTGGATGAATTCCTCCTCTTTTATTATCAGATGATCTGACGGAGAAACAATAAGATTAGCATCAGGCTCAACTGATTTGATCTTATATGCAGCATAAGCAACACATGGTGCTGTATTTCTTCTGAATGGTTCAAGCAGTACCTGCGATTCATCAAGTTCCGGAAGTTGTTTTAAAACCATATCTTTGTAATTCACACTTGTAACAACTATAATATTCTTAACCGGTATGAATGTTGAAAAACGATCGAAGGTCTGCTGAATCAATGTCCTTCCTGTACCCAATATATCTAAAAACTGCTTAGGCCTTGCTTTTCGGCTTAATGGCCAAAACCGGCTTCCTACGCCGCCGGCCATTATTACACAATAATTTTTGTTCATATTATTTTACTTTCATGTATTCAAAGTTTTTAATCAACCATTAATATCGTAAATTTAACCAAAATATTGTAATGAATCTGTTTTTTCATATCGGCAGGTATTTTTTGTTGCTAAAACGGGTATTTGGAAGGCCTGAAAAACACCGGATCTACATAAAGCAACTTTTTAATGAGATTGATAATCTGGGAGTGAACTCTGTCTGGATAGTAATTATAATATCAATTTTTATTGGTGGCATCATGACTATCCAGTTTGCATACAGCATGGCTAATCCGATTTATCCCAGAACCCTGGTGGGCCTTGGCACAAGGGATACGCTGATACTGGAATTCTCCTCAACAATGATAGCACTTATCATGGCTGGTAAAATTGGTTCCAATATTACTTCGGAGATAGGAACTATGAGAGTAACTGAACAAATTGACTCACTTGAGATAATGGGAATAAATTCTGCCGGATTCCTTATTCTTCCAAAAATTGTTGCAGTGGTATTTATTTTTCCTTTTTTATTTATAATCAGTGTGTTTTTCGGACTGATTGGTGGTTTAGTGACCGGCCCTGTTGTCGGAGTGATCTCAGTGACTGATTATCTAAAGGGGATACAATTCCTTTTCTACCCATATTATGTGACTTTCTCTATCATAAAATCACTGTTTTTTGGTTTTATAGTTGCTACAATTCCGGCCTACTTCGGATATCATGTTCAGGGAGGTGCACTTGAAGTTGGCAGGGCTAGTACCAATGCTGTTGTTAATACAAATATATTTATTCTTCTTTTTGACCTTATATTAACCAGGCTGTTGTTAACATGATAGAAATAAAAAATCTGTACAAATCATTTGAAGGCCAGACAGTATTAAAAGATATCTCATTCAGGTTTCAAAAAGGTATGACTAACCTGATAATTGGCCGAAGTGGTTCAGGTAAAACTGTGCTGCTTAAGTCTATTCTTGGGTTGCTGGAAATTGATCACGGAGAAATCTGGTATGATGACAGAAACTTTGTTAATCTGACGCAAAAGAAAAAGAAAGATCTCAGAAGGGAAATAGGTATGGTTTTTCAGGGGGGAGCTTTGTTTGACAGCCTTTCGGTCGAAGCAAATGTTGGATTCCCTCTGGAAATGTTCACTGCCTTTTCGGCAAAGGAAAAAGAAAAAAGAGTAGATTTTTGCCTTGAGCATGTAAATATTCAAAAGTCTGCTTACAAACTTTTTCCCAGCGAAATTAGCGGTGGAATGAAAAAACGGGTAGCTATAGCACGTGCCATAGCACTTAATCCAAAATACCTTTTTTGTGATGAACCAAATTCAGGCCTCGACCCCGAAACAGCTACCATAATCGATCAGCTTATTCAAAGCCTTACAAAAGAGTTCGAAATGACAACCATAATAAATACCCACGACATGAACTCAGTATTGGAAATTGGAGAATCAGTTCTGTTTATTTCAAAGGGTGAAGTATGCTGGAAAGGTACTAATCAGGAGATACTTAACACAAATAATGAAAAACTAAATGATTTTATTTTTGCCAATAAGATATATGATCAGATGCGCAAAGATCAGTAATAACCAGAATGAATTATGTCAATTTTCTTTCCGTATGTTTAAATAATAGCGTATATTGATTACCCAAAAGGATAACTAGCTTATGCCGGCCCATGAACTAAATCGCAGATCTTTTATAAGCCTGTGCGGAAATGCAGCAGCTGGCAGTTTTATTTTAAATCCGGCTGACCTGTTTGCAGATAATTACCAGGATCCTTTTAAACTTTTAAGATCACGATGGATAATATATGAAAACGGCAGCTATGATTTGATCTCAAAAGAGATCATCCTTAAAAACTGCAGGCCTGCAATCAACGGACAGACTGTTATGTCAAGAAATGTCTTTCTCGGAGATTCACCAAAGGGTATACGTATTGTGTATGAGCTTTCGGGAGGGTTTTTAATGCTCGACCTGCAGACTAATGAAGATTCCTTATCAATTGGAACAGAATTTAGCGGTTTGTCGCAGGCACCCCGTTGGTTTTACCCTATATCGCAGGCAAAGGTATTCGGAGTTGACAGTTTTTTCCGCCAGGGACTGGGAACAGGCGGACCAAGTGGAATATATAATATCAGTAAAGAATTGCCAACAAATAAGGATCAGAGAGGCCTTTGGCAGAACTGGACTCTCGACAGCTACCTGTCTTTTGCTTTTATGGGCAAAAATGAGACTATCGCTGTTGGCACACTCGACAACAAAGACTTCCTCCAAAGAAGTACAATCTATAACCAAACGCACCGTACACGCCTCCAGGATAAAGAGGAATATGAGGAAAATATATTTTTTGAAGCTGCAATGCAGCTGGATCAGTCAAAAATTAAAAATGAATATATAAAACTGCCTAACCTCCATTTTTTTACCGGTAACAAACCTTATGAAACATTAAGAGAAATGTCTGTAAGGACAGCAAATAGATCAGAAGCCCGGAAAAACTCCCTCACCAGTTACCACTGGATATCAAAAAGCAGCGATCATGGAATTTATTCTTTTGAAAAGCTGAAAAAACAGATAGATTTCCTGGCAGATAAGAATCCTTTTCTCCCGGTTCAAACAATTGTTATTAATAAAGGATACTGTGTTGCAGGCGACTGGCTTGAACCTGACGAGAACTGGCCGGGGGGCCTCGAAAATGCTGCCCGTGAGATTTTCAAACATGGTTACAGGGCAGGGATATGGATTGCACCATTTATTGTTTCGAATAAAAGTAAACTTATAAAAAAGCATCCTGACTGGATAATTAAAAATTCCGAAGGTTATTATAAGTTGGAGATGGCCAATAAAAACGAAACATTTTACACGATCGATCCCAGCAACAATAATGTAAGAAAATACCTGAGAACAGTATTCCAGTCACTTCGGAAAATGGGTTTTATTTTTTATGAAATGGATTATCTTGAATGGGGATTGAAAGATTCTCAGACAGTAAAGATGGATTCGCAGGAAAAATCTTCCGTACAGATATTAAGAGAAGTTCTTGATATTATCAGGCATGAAATAGGATATGGGAGCCTTGTTGTGGCAAACAATACAGCATTTCAGCCTGTAATTGGATTTGCTGATATTGTTAAGACCAGCAGTCCCTGTGATGCAGGATGGAATGATGCAGGTGTGAAAAATATGATAAGGGAAACATATCATACACAGCATTTCAATAATTTATTATGGCAAAATAATCCCGGAGAGATCAATATAATTGACAACCGAATATTTTCAGAAGACGAAAGGATAAGCCTTGCATTGTGGAAGGCATTTCTTGGAGGGGCAGTGTGTACGTCAGATGATTTTACCCGGATGACTTCCGAACAACTTGAGTTTTTTAAATTCCTTGAGCCGGCAAGGCTGATCCAAAATATCCGGTTCCCTTACTGGCCCTCAACATCCGAAATAAAAGTTGCAGTAAAATACTATAATTCATATAACAGTTGGGGTATACTGTTCTTTAATGATAAAGAGATATCTGTATCTGAAAGTTATCCTGTAAGTGAATTAACAGAATATGAATCACTTTATGTATTTAACTGGAAACCGGGATTTATAATTCCATTTGGATCTATGAGAAGTATTATTATTGACCTCATGCCTCACCAGTCCAGATTGTTATGGCTATCCCAAAACAATGATCCACCACCCAAAAATTTAACTCTCGGAGGAAAGATATCAGATCAGGTTTGATAAATCCCGGATATTTTATCAAAGCTATCTGTGCTATGTAGTTAATAATGAAATTTCAGACAGCACTTCAGCTTTATATAAACATTTTATTCAATAATATTCATTGCACTAATGAGATATTTAACTAATTTGTATTTTTGTGCGATACCAATTTTTTTATTATATTTGCAACCACGTTCAGAGAACAAAAGTTATAACACTATATTGCGGGGTGGAGCAGTTGGTAGCTCGTTGGGCTCATAACCCAAAGGTCGTAGGTTCAAGTCCTGCCCCCGCTACAAAGATAAACGTTTAAAAACCTGATAACTTATTTGTTATCAGGTTTTTTATTTTGTTTTGGGACACATATGGGACACGCAGTATAGGTTTTAACATGAATTTAGCTTAACTAACTCTTTATTTCTATTCCCTTCTTAAATTCAGCAATTTTATCCTTATCTTCTTCACTGATTAATTCACATTCAATTAATTCAGCAATAAATTGTTCGCTTTAAAAGTCTTCAAAGGTTATCCGAACCTGATTCGTAAAAGTTTGACGTGAATTAACACCTTACTTTAGGCAAATTTCTGGTTTATTTACAGTTTGCTGACTCAGGAAGCCGTTGCCTTCTTGCCAAACTCCATCTTCAAAAAAATGACACCGCTAAAATTTTTTACCTGAAAATCAAAACTTTATCAGGCTGTTCCTTGAAAAATCTTAATAATTTTTTATCAGGTGATCACTGCTGCGGCATTTTGTTTTTCATATAATAACTATATTTGATAGTAAATTTATAAAATCCCCTGTATTTTATAGATTTATTTACCAATGAATTCCTAAAACTGGTAACAGTAATAATATGGAGGACCTTATACAACGAATCACTGAGTTGGAAAATATTTCCAAAGAACTGGATCCGCCGGAGTTAAAAAGAAATGAATACTTACGGCAAATTCAAAATTACGCAAACTGTTTTCTGAATGGTCTTGAAGTTTCGAAAGCCTACTCCGATAAAAAGGCGGATGTTGATGCTTTGGCAATTAATGGTAGAAAAAAGACTTTGGATGAATTACTAAAAATATATGAAAATGAGGTTGCCGGGAAAGGGATCAATGCCGCTTCGGGCCGGCATTTGGGCTATGTCCCGGGCGGAGGTGTTTTTACTTCGGCACTCGCAGATTTTATGGCTGATGTAACAAATGAATATGCCGGATTATATTATGCATCACCGGGTGCAGCTGTTATTGAAAATGAAATTCTTAACTGGATGAAATCCATTTTCGGATTTCCTGTAAACGCTGTAGGGAGCATAACCTCTGGAGGTTCAATTGCCAATTTAATTGCACTGACAGCTGCCAGGGATCACCACCGTATAAAATCAGACAACATCCTGAAAAGCGTTATTTATTTGAGCCCTCAAACTCATCATAGTATTAACAAAGCGCTAAAAATAATTGGTCTGGAAGATATTATTATTCGCTATTCAAATCTGGATATGTACTTCAGAATTGATACAGAAAAGCTTGAGGAGCAAATCAGAAAAGACCAAAGTAACGGGTTAAATCCTTTTCTTGTAATTGCTACTGCAGGAACAACAGATACAGGAGCGGTTGACCCGTTAAGTGAAATAGGTGATATTGCCCGGAAAAACAATCTTTGGTACCATATTGACGCGGCTTATGGTGGATTTTTTATCCTCACCAGTCAGAAAAAAGATTTGCTTAAAGGAATAGAGATGGCCGATTCTCTGGTCACAGATCCCCATAAAGGATTGTTTATACCTTCAGGCAGCGGGGCAGTGTTGGTAAAAAACAGAAAAGCAGTATTACATTCCCATAACTATTCTGCAAACTATATGCAGGATGCAACTTGTATCAGTACAGAAATATACGAACCTGAAAATTTATCTCCTGAATTGACCAGGCATTTTCGTGCACTGAGAATTTGGCTTCCATTACAATTACATGGAATAGAACCCTTTGTGGCCTGTCTGGAAGAAAAATTACTCCTTACACTCTATTTTAGAAACAGATTGTCGGAAATTGGATTTAAAACCGGACCTGTTCCCGACTTGTCGATCAGCTATTTCTGGTACCCTTCCAAAACTATTGATGAAAACGTATTCAATCAGAAGCTCTTAAAATTGATTCACAAGGAGGGAAATATATTTTTCAGCTCAACGAAAATTAATCAGAAATTTGTCATCCGGATAGCTGTTCTTTCATTCAGAACCGATTTAAAAATTATCGACAAAGCAATTGAGACATTGAATAATGCAAGATTGCAGCTGGAAAAAAATGAAGATTGATTTCGATTTCCTTCTGAAATAATTCCTTCCTTTTTGATTTAGAATCATTCCGGCGGGTTCATGGATATGCTACATTAAGCAAGACGTTGAGCTATATTTATTAAAAGCATAAAAAAGTCATCAAATTTAATTGTCCGGTATTCATGGCATAAAAAAGGTTGTGGCAATATTTTGTACACAACCTCTCTTTTTATTTTAAATAATTGATCAAACAATATCGGGCACTATAAAAGGAGCCCTGTAATTGCGGGTAAGCAATTTGTCAGCTTCCGGATCGTTCACAAATTTTTCAGACTGCGGATGGAATGTTAACACTCTTCCCAAACGGTAAGCAATGTTACCCAGGTGTGCCAGGCCTGATGACAAATGGGCTGTTTCAACCGGACCGTTCAAAATAGTCTTATCGTGAGCGCGAACAGCTTCAATGAAGTTTTTAACGTGCCCGTCTGTGCCGGTATCACCTCTTGCAAGTTCCGTTTTGGCAATTGAACCGTCGTCGCCCGACTTAACAAGCTCACGTTTCTGGCCCATTAAGAATTTATATTTATCGTATCCGTCTACTACCAGTATACCTTTTTCTCCATAAAAAATATTGCCGACGGTGACTCCCTCCTCGGTATTTGTGCACCACGGGCGTACTTCAAACTGTATTATTTTGTCTTCTTCGGGATAGTGATAAATTGATGAAAGCACTTCGGGTGTCTCTTTCGCATCATCAAAAAGAAATTTTCCACCCATCGAGGTAATCCGTGTTGGCAAGCCCACATTCAATCCCCACATGCAAAGGTCTGTTTCATGAATTCCCTGGTTGCCGACATCTCCGTTACCATATTCAAATGTCCAGTGCCAGTTGTAATGGACAATATTACGGCTGAAAGGGCGTTTGGCTGCCGGACCGACCCACAGGTCATAATCGAGACCTTCGGGTACAGGCTCAAAACCTTTGTTTCCTATATCTGCCCTCCACCGGAAAACCAACCCCCGGGCCATATAAACACGGCCAATAAAACCTTCGTGCATCAGTTTTACCGCTTCTCTTACTGAAGGAGAGCTGCGCAACTGAACTCCATGTTGAACAATACGGTCATATTTCTGGGCAGCCTCAACCATTTTCCGGCCTTCATAAATATTATGAGTACCCGGTTTCTCGACATAGCAGTCTTTACCGGCCTGACAAGCCCAGATCACCGCCAGGGCATGCCAGTGGTTCGGAGTGGCTATCCCTACTACATCAATATCCTTGTTGTCGTAAATCCTGCGTAGATCCTGCTCAAGGACAACATCCTGACTGTACTTTTCCTTAAACTCTTTTTGCCGCTCCTTAAGCACATTCATGTCGGGATCGCACAAATGAGTTACTATGACGTTATCTTGTGCCATAAAGCTTGAAATGTGACTCTTCCCGCGGCCGTTAACGCCCAAAACAGCAGCATTAATGCGGTCGTTTGCACCAAAAGCTTTGACCGGGATAATCGATGGTATCGAAATAGCAGCCGTAGCAGCCGCAGTATTCCTGATAAATGTTCTTCGTGAGTGTTTTTGATTCATTTCACTGATATTTAAATTTCAAATTGAAGTTTGATAATAATCAAAAAATATTCTTTCCCTTTCTAATTTTTTGCGAAGTTAAATGTAAAAAAAAATACTTTTAGCTTCTTCAAAAAATTACAGAATAAAAAAATTCGGAAGAATATTAGGGGACATCTTCCGAATTCTAAATAATTTAAAACTTTTCTATGATTGACTGCAAACATAATTAATCATAATCCAAAAAAAAAATAGCAGTATAGATAAATCATGTAAACAACATGGACATTTTATTCACATTGATGATTTGCATTTTTGAAAATTTATCATAAAATCAACTATAAGCATATACCATCCTGGTCCTGAAATCTGAACTATGATCAAATTTGCACTTTTGCAAGGTAGATAGATGTTTTTCCTTCGTGAGAAGAATAATAACTAATCCACAATACTCCATTATGATACACTAATCCGGGATAACTTGTATCCCCGCCCGATGGAAGGGTAAGAATCTCGGTAATCGTCCCTTTTTGAGTATCAACCCTGCAAAGAGATGTTCTTACCGGTTTTGAATCTTCACTCTTATATAATCTTACAGCTGCTATCATATTCCCTCCGGGAAGTTGTATCATGTGAGGCCCGCCAATGCGAACAGCCAGGTCTTTCCACTGCCAGTCAGTATAGGGTGGCATTGCAACACCCAGCAGTCCGGAGTTCAGGTCAGCATCACGACGCAGTAGGCAATAAGCAGTATCGCCGCTAAATACAATTGATGTTTCATTGGGATAGCCTGTGTCATAAAGAGTTTCAACCAGTGTGTCGAACGACTTGCCGTCATTTCCCGAATATAACCTTAGCATACGCGTCTTATTACACCCGTAGCCAATGCTGTAGACTTTGTCCTTATGCCATGTTGAGCGCCAAAGCCAGAAATCGGGATCTCCAATGGGATATGCCCTGCTCCAGTAAAAACCGTCGTCTGAAAACCAGGAAAATGACTGATGGGTATGAATCCTTTTATCGTGAAGTGCGCCGGCACCTGTAAGCATAAGCTGTCCGGATGGAGTTGCAGTAATTTTTGCATCCCTGAGATCTGAATTATCAGAGGTTATAAGGGCTGCTGATTCCCAATTAACCCCATCTTTTGATGTGATTATGCGCAAAGCTCCGTCGGGCGATACATGCCCCTCTCCTTCCCTGAAAACACAAAACCACCTGTCATTAAACCTGACCAGGTCAGTAAATGCATTGTGAGGAGCTTCATCCCATATCTTTTGAACACTTATTAATTTAACCTGACTGTCATTTACAGGTTGTGATGAGACTCTTTCTGTCATCAATAAAGATAATAATACTGTTAAAAATAATATTTTCCACTTCATTTTAATATAACTTTATAATTAATAATCACTTACACACAAAAGGGTTTCACCTGTTCCGACTTACCACATCAGAGGGGCAGGGAAAAAAGCTTCTATAACAACAACTAAAAATCATTTTTTGCGAAAGT